>CAZDQV010000046.1:0-16549 GCA_964507795.1 uncultured Oscillospiraceae bacterium
TATGAGCTAACGGATGAAGAAAAGGAATACATAGATGCTACTTGTTAAGCTTTATGTATTCTTTTTCCGACTCCGATATACCGTATATGGAGTAAGTAATTTCGTCAATTTCATTACTCAGCAGTGTGCGTTTAGCTGGAGACTTTTCATATTTAAGCTTTCTAACATCTTCAATTAATTGTGACATAACATCTGCAGTAATGTTTGCTGCATTAATAACTGGAAGTAATACAAACGCATGCTTATTGTATTGATAAGCACTTTTCCCCAATTCAATACTTGAAAAAATATGTTTATACGCAAACTCGAAGAGTTCAGATGAAAGCGTAGCAACTAAATATTCTGGCGTATTGGATATCATAAAAAAGCAGGTTTTATCAACATAAAATCCCTCATCATCAAGTGCAAAATACGCTCCTTGTGTTGTTTCAGGATATATGATTTTCTGCTTAGATAAATCCTCCCAATAACTAATGCTATCCTGCGTTTCAAACCATTTGTTAGTAGTCTTCTTTCTTGCTTTTATCTTAATGTCGTTAACAAAATAAGTTTTTCCAGTTTGTTCAAGCCTCCTAATATCAAATGACAAAAGGTGTTTCTTTATTGCTGGAAAAGTATCTATATCATAATGCTTGCTCGGAAATGTACAAATTAAAAATAAATCAGGGGAAGTATAGCCATACCGTTTTATATCCCTGCCTCTCAAAATCGGTCATATAATTTATGCGAGAGGAGCAAGAAAATGAATTATGTATATATTCGAGTGAGTAGCGACAAGCAGACGGTTGAGAACCAGAGGTTTGAGATTCTTCGGTTCGCAGAATCAAACAAATTAATTATTGATGGGTGGATTGAGGAGACAATTAGCGGGACTACGCAATATGACAAGCGTAAGCTCGGCAAGCTACTAGAGAGAATTGAAAAGGACGACTTGATAATATGCTCTGAGCTTTCGCGGTTAGGACGAAGCCTATTCATGATAATGGAAATATTGAATCAGTGCATGAACAAAGAATGTAGGGTTTGGACTATCAAGGATGGGTATCGCCTGGGCGATGATATCCAAAGCAAGGTGCTTGCATTTGCATTTGGACTTTCGGCTGAAATCGAAAGAAATCTTATAAGCCAGCGAACGAAAGAGGCACTTGCTCGCAAGAAGGCGGAGGGTGTAATCCTCGGAAGACCCAAAGGAAGAAAATCAAGCCACGTAAAACTCAGTGGAAAGGAAGCAGTAATCTCAGAACTTTTACTGCAAGGAATTCCAAAAGTTCAAATTGCAAGAATTTTCAAAGTGAATAGAAACACAGTAAACAAGTTCATCGCAGACAATAGTCTGCCACATGCAACCGAATAACACGCATATTGACATTTACACCCCGTACGTACGGTGCAATGGTAGGGAGAGGGAAGAACCCTCACTCTACCCTATTGAACTTTACGAAAACCTCTTGCTTTTTCTGTGCGTTATGGGTACAATAATATTAAATCACGATTTGACAAATCACGATTTGATGAAATTCGGAGGTGAGATTATGTTTATCGGCAGAGAGGCAGAGCTGAAATTCCTAAATGACAGATATGAGGAAAGCAGCGGACAACTTGTTGTGCTGTATGGCAGGCGGCGTGTGGGCAAAACAGAAACCTTGCGTGAGTTCTGCAAGGACAAGCCGCATGTATTCTTTTCCTGTACGCAGATTACAGATCGTATGCAGCTTCGCAACTTTTCAAACCGGATGCTCAAAGAGGACATTCCGGCAAAGAAATATATATCTGAGTTTGCTGATTGGGAAAAGGCGTTTCGCTCAGTGCTTGATCTTCCTTACGGTGCCCGGAAGAAACTGCTGGTGATTGACGAGTTTCCGTATATGTGCCGTGGGAACAAAAGTATCCCCTCTGTTTTGCAGAATCTTTGGGATGCAGAGCTGAGGGAACGCAATGTAATGATTATCCTTTGCGGCAGCGCAATGAGTTTTATTGAGAATGAGCTGCTTGCAGAGAAAAACCCGCTTTACGGCAGAGCTACAGGCATTTACAAGATGCAGGAGATGGGCTTTTATGATGCTGCGAAGTTCTTCCCTGATTATTCTGACCGTGACAAGGTGCTTGCATACGCTGTACTTGGCGGTATTCCACATTACCTGCGTCAGTGGAATCCGCAGCTGCCGGTAGGCGAAAACATCAGGAAAAATATCCTGACAAAGGGATGTGTTCTTTACAGCGAGGTGGAGTTTCTGCTTCATCAGGAATTGAGGGAAACACCGGTGTACAATTCTGTCATAGAGGCGGTTGCACTTGGTAGTACCAAACTGAATGATATCAGTCAGAAGTCGCTTGTGGAGGATAGGTCGAAAACCGGCGTTTACCTGAAAAACCTTATTGAGCTTGGCATTGTGGCGAAAGAGTTTTCTGTTGATGCAAAAACCAAGGAACAGGCAAATTCCAATCGGGGCATATATCGTTTGACGGATAATTTCTTTCGCTTCTGGTATGCCTTTGGCTTTGCGAACTACTCACAGCTTGAGGACGGCGATGCAGCTGGCGTTTACGAGTATGTTGTAAAACCTGCACTTCATGAATTTGCATCTTTTACCTTTGAAGACGTGTGTCGTGAATTTGTTCGTGAAATGCAAAAGAAAAACGAATTACCGTTTCGCTATTCAAAGATGGGGCGGTGGATGGGAAAAACCACCGTGCGGGACCAAATGTCGGCAAACGGATTACGAACTGCAGAAACCGAGATTGACCTGCTGTGCATAGGAAAAGACGCAAAAGAATACATGGTGGGCGAATGTAAATTCAAAGGAGTTCCTTTTTCGTATTCCGAGTATCTTGATACATTGGCAAAGCTTGCGCATCTAAAGGAAAATGCGAAGTTTTATTATGCGCTGTTTTCTGAAAGCGGATTTGACAGGAAAATTACAGAGTGCGCCAAGATGAACAAAACCAGACTTTATACTCTTGAACAAATCGTCAATTACAAATGAAGGCAGAATCTTGATTGAATCTGCCTTAGTCATTCATCTGCACAGTCCTTCAAGGAACAGTGACAGCATAGTGGCTGAATATTGACACAGCGAATAATTGCCGCCTGATATGCACCAGTCGTACATAAGCCCTCTTTCAAACATTGCATATGCCTTGACTATATCATTTGTTGAGAGGCCTTCTTTGAATATGCCCTGCTGTTGCCCTTCTGATGTAACCTGTCTTATCATCTTGTAGTATGTCCTGTTGGTGTTTAACAGATGCTTTTCGCCGCTTGTTATCAGCTGGGTGGAAAACAGTCTGCTTAGGAGATCTACAGAGACAGTGTTTTCTATCATCATGAACAGTTCCTGATTCATATACATCAGTTTGTCAATGGGAGAAAGCACAGGGTCCATGGTTTCCTTGAGTTCATCATATTTTTCGTCAAACAGGTACGACAGTGAGGCAAGCAGCGCATCTTTGCCTTCAAAATAATGATAAAATGAGCCTCTTGACGTGCCGGAGGCCTCTACGATTTCTTCCACGGTGGTATCGTCATACCCCTGCTGGTAAAACAGCTGCCATGCTGCTGATACTATTTTTCCTTTTGTGTTTCTTGAGTTTTTTTTCATGTTGCCACCTTTTTTGTCTGAAAAAATTTTTATTTTATTTTTTATCCCTTTATCTGTATAGAATAGAGTATACTATATAAATGGTTATATTGCAATGATTTTAGACTGGGGAATGGTTAAATATCTGGAGTAATGTACAGAATTCGTTCTGTGTTTCGTTCTAGTTATGAATGTGATACAATAGCGAAGTCAACTTGAAAGAGGTACAGGGAGGTATATTGTTATGGGATTTAACTTGGCAAAATATATCGAACCGGATTTTACACAGAAAAGATTTATCGATGCACCGGATGCAAGACTTGAAAGGGCTCCTCATGCAAAGGCAGCTCCCAAAGGGTTTCATGCCAACTCCATTTTTCCGGAATATTTCAAGATAGACGGCAAATGGCATCTTGCTAAGGACAGCAGGATGGATGCGGTACCCGTATGGGACGGAGAGCAGATCAATATTGTCGAGTTTCGAAATATCAAAGCAGGTGACATGATTGTTGTAGGCCGGACAGAGGACGCAAGTGAGGGCATATATGTTCATGCAGACTGCTGGGAGCGCAAAGATGAGGATATCAAAAATACTTTCAGCTTCCGTCAGAGCAGAAGCAGGGAAACATCTTTCACACAGGATTACAAAGACCTTATAGAGCTGCTCCGGCATGAAAAGGCAAATAACGGGTATGTGGTATGGGTTTTAGGACCTGCCTGCAGTTTCGATGTTGAGGCCCGCAGAGTTATGGGACAGCTTATAGCCGAAGGCTACTGTCAGGCACTGCTTGCAGGCAATGCACTTGCAACGCACGATCTTGAAGGTGCATATCTTGGGACTGCTCTCGGCTGTGACATAGTGAACCAGAGAGAGCATTTCAACGGGCACTATAACCACCTCGACACAATAAACGCTATAAATACCTATGAATCTATCCCCGCATTTATAGAGGGTGAGGGCATAGATAACGGTATTATATATAACTGTGTTAAGCATAATGTGCCGTTTGTATTAAACGGATCTATCAGAGATGACGGACCTTTGCCGGAGGTACTGGAGCATACTTACATAGGACAGGACACAATACGTTCCCACGTAAGAAAAGCAACGACAGTAATCGGCATGGCTACAGTGCTTCACACAATTGCGGCAGGCAATATGACGCCTACCTACAGAGTTCTTGAAGACGGAACCATCAGACCACTGTATTTTTATATGGTTGATACGTCCGAGTTTGCTGCGAACAAGCTGGGTGACCGGGGTAGCCTTGCAGCAAAAGGGATAGTGACCAACGTACAGGATTTTATGAGAAACTTGAGCATAGGACTTAATATTTAAGAAGGAGACATTTATGAACGGAGAAATTTTAGCTTTTGCCTTATACTTTATAATGATTATTGGTGTGGGCATATACTTCTTTATCAGGAGTAGAGAAAAAGAAAATCAGAAAGAATACTTCCTTGGCGGAAGAGCAATGGGACCTTGGGTTACAGCAATGTCAGCGCAGGCATCGGATATGTCGGCATGGCTTCTGATGGGTCTTCCGGGCAGCATCATGGCATTTGGATTCGGACAGATGTGGATAGGAATAGGGCTTGCTCTTGGTACTGCGGCAAACTGGATATTTGCAGCAAAGAGACTCAGAAAATTCTCAAAGGTTGCAGGCGATGCCATTACAATTCCTCAGTATTTGAGCAACAGGTTTCTTGCCAAGAGCCATACGCTTCAGATAATCTGCGCAGTTATATTCTTTGTATGCTTTACAGTTTATGTAGCATCAGGCTTTGTTGCAGGAGCATCAGTATTCGCAACAATATTCCCTGCACTGGGCACCAAGACTGCAATGCTCATATTTGCAATCGCAATGCTTATATGCACTTTCCTTGGAGGATTCAAGGCGGTATGCTGGACAGACTTCTTTCAAGGGCTGCTGATGATAGTTGCGCTACTTGCGGTTCCTATCGTTATTGTCGCTACCAAGGATATGAATACTGCGGCGCTTGATGCGGTCTACTCGTATACTGATGCGGTAAGCGGAGAGGCTGTTGAGTGTTCGTTTGGTTCAGGACTTTTCACTGCATCATGGCAGGATGTGATTTCGGGACTTACATGGGGACTTGGATATTTCGGAATGCCTCATATCATAGTAAGATTTATGTCAATAGAAAAACCGTCGATGGTTAAAAAGAGTGCTACTGTTGCTATCATCTGGGTTGTGTTTGCGCTTCTTGCAACCTGCCTTATCGCATACTTTGGCAGAATGTTCCTCGCAGAAGAGCTCCTTACAGTAGGCGCGCAGAAGATGGTATTTGTAACATTTGCAAGACAGCTGTTCCCTTCATTCCTTGCAGGAATTCTGCTTGCAGCTATAATTGCGGCTTCAATGTCAACTGCTGATTCACAGCTTCTGGTTGCATCAAGCTCATTTACATCAGATATATACAAACCTATTATACGTAAAAATGCAAGTGAAAAAGAAACCATCTGGGTTGGAAGAATAGTAGTTCTAATAGTTTCAATAATCGCCTTTATAATTGCATCAAGTAAGGGAGAAGGTGCACAGGCTATTATGAACCTTGTAGAAAATGCATGGGCAGGCTTCGGATCATCCTTTGGACCTGTAATACTTTTGTCCCTGTTCTGGAGAAGACTCACATACAAAGGTGCAATTGCCGGCGTTATAGGCGGTGCTGTTACAGATGTTCTCTGGCTCATATTCCTTTCAGACTCAACAGGAATCTATGAGCTGCTGCCAGGATTCATCGTAGGTATGATTTGTGCGGTGGTTGCAACACTTGCAGATAAAGAGCCTCATGAGGATGTTATGGCGTTGTTTGACAAGGCTATGGATCCTGATATGGACGAATAAAAAATATATAGTTTGTTAATAAAGGGCTGACGCATTGACGGACAATAGGCCGTTCCAACCTGAATGCGCAGCTCTTTTGTTAGCTTGCAAGGTCTGAGAAAATTATACCATATTAAATTATTTTGCTGCTTTTTCGTGCAAACATCATATAATATATATAAAGTACGAAAGGAGATGGTTTTATGGCTGCTTCTACTACCAATATAAGTATTCGTATGGATTCATCATTGAAAACTCAGGCTGATGCTCTTTTTGCAGAGCTTGGTATGAATCTGTCTACGGCATTTAACATCTTTGTGAGGCAGGCGCTTCGAGAGGGACGTATACCTTTTGAAATTTCTCTTAATCAGCCGAATTCTGAAACAATAGCCGCAATGCTTGAGGCGAAAAGGATTGCAAAAGATCCGTCAGTTAAGGGTTATGCCGATATGGATGAATTATTTGCAGACCTTGAGAAATGAGCAAAACAAAATACATGGTCAAACGCACAGCAAAAAGCCGTCTGAGCTGAAATTTAATTCAGCCTAAACGGCTTGTCCGTGCGTTTTCATTTTGTCTGCCTACCATATGCCCATAATGCGCTGCATCAGCAGGCTGACAGCGGTAATGCTTATCCAGCAGCAGCCACCTAAAATCAAAGGTTTGCCGCCGTTTTTTATCATTTTGACTATATTACTGTTAAGCCCTATTGCTGCCATGGCCATAATGATGAAAAATTTGCTGAGTTCTTTGAGGGGACTGAACGCTGTCGCAGGTACGCCAAGCAAAGTGCAAACGGTGGTAATGATTGATGCGCAGATAAACCACAGAATAAACAGAGGAAAAGCATTTTTTATCTGAAACCCACCTTGTGTTTTTCCTGATTTTTTTGCCTGAATCAGTGAAAGCGCCAGTGTAATCGGGATAATTGCCAATGTACGCGTCAGCTTGACGGTTACAGCTTTATCAAGCGTCTGACTCCCCAAACTCCACATATTGTCCCATGTAGATGCCGCAGCTGTAACAGACGAGGTATCATTAACTGCAGTACCGGCAAAGATGCCAAAAGCTTCTCCGGAGGCAGTGTCAAAACCGATGCCTTGCCCCAGCAGCGGAAACAGCAGCGCTGCCAGCACATTAAAAAAGAATATGACCGATATGGATTGCGCCACTTCCTCATCATCTGCGTGAATGACCGGTGCGGCAGCTGCAATGGCACTGCCGCCGCAGATAGATGAGCCGACACCAATCAATGTGCAGGTGTTGCCGCTGATATGCATCAGCTTATGCAGAGCAAAAGCTGTCAGAAGCGATGTGGCGATTGTACATATGATAATAGGCAGGGATTGTTTGCCGGTTTGAAGCACCACATTCAGATTCAGTCCAAAGCCCAGCAGCACTACGGCTGCCTGAAGCACTTTTTTTGAGGTAAATCCTATTCCGGATTTGAAAACTTCACCCGGTGTCCGTAAAAAGGATATAACCATACCGATAAGGATGGAAAAAATCGGACCGCCAATTACCGGTACCAGTCTGCCAAACAGCCATGAAGGGATTGCAATGGCAAGACATATTGCGATTCCCGGCAATTTGTTTTTTATGGATTGCATGATATTTTGACTCTCCTGTTAATTTCAGATTGCGACCGATGCCTGTCAAGCGGCATGCAGCCGTACCTCTAAATTATAGCGGGATATGCAAAGTCAAGCAAGCAAGTAACTAAGAAATTTATATGTGAGAAATCAGGCAGCTTAAACCATAAAAAATATTGTTTTTTCTAAAATCAGCCGTATAATTATTGTGAGATGAAATGCAGATTGGAGAAATTGGCATGAGATATATAAATAGGCATCTGGAGGGGAAGATAAGCGCACTGTCAAGACGCCGAAAGTCTATTTCTGTGATACTGGTCTGGTCTGTTACCTGACAAAATGGATAACTGCGCAGAATGCTGAGGCAGGTGCAATGAACGGAGCTTTGCTTGAGAACTATGCGGTTTGCGAGGTTATGAAAAGCTATCAGAATTCAGGCCTGGAGCTGTACATATACTATTATAGAGATAGAGATGCAAAGGAAATCGACTTGATTATGGAAAGAGATGGCGAGCTTCACCCGTTAGAAATCAAGAAAACAGCATCCTCAGATAAACGCATAATCAAAACTTTTGGAGTTCTTGAAAAAGGCACACTGAAGATTGGCACTGGTGCAGTGCTCTGTATGTCAAATGCTCTAAGTGCATTTGACAGAAACAATCTGATTATACCAATTTGGCTAATTTGACGCAGAGGTACATATGAAAGACAAGGCAACAGTTAAATATTCATTCAAAGTAACAATACCTATTATGGCAAGTTTTCTTGTAATAGGAGTAGCTTTTGGTGTCCTGCTTGAAAGCAAAGGATATGGCTGGTGGTGGGCTGCACTTATGAGCATCAGCATATATGCCGGCTCAATGCAGTTTGTGGTTATAAATCTCATAACCTCAGGGGCAAGTCTGATTACAACAGCTATAATGACGGTCATGGTAAACTTAAGACACCTGTTTTACGGTATAACTATGCTTGAGAAATACAAAAATATAGGCAAAGTCAAGCCTTATGTAATATATGCTCTGCCCGATGAGACATTTTCGCTGGTATGTTCACCTGATTTGCCAGAAGGTGTGGATGAGAAGAAATACTGCTTTTTTGTTTCGCTGTTCAACCAAATTTACTGGGTTGCAGGCAGCATTATAGGCGGAGTCATAGGCAGTGCAATTACATTTGACACTGCAGGGATAGATTTTGCGATGACAGCATTGTTTGTGGTGATATTTGCACAGCAGTGGGAAAAAACCAGGCAGCATATGCCTGCAATTACCGGACTTGGAGTTTCAGTTATATCTCTTCTCGTATTCGGACCAGGCAGCTTTCTGATACCGGCAATGGCTGGAATTACAATACTGCTTCTCATAGAAAAACGCTGGATTAAAAAGGAGGAATCCGATGACAGATAATATATATGCTCTGGCAGTCATAGGCGTTGCGGCTGCTGTTACAATAGGTATAAGGTTTGCTCCGTTTATTGTGTTCCGAAAAGAACCGCCGGCAGTCATACTGTACCTCGGAGACGTACTTCCATATGCAATAATGGGTATGCTTGTTGTGTACTGCCTCAAAGACATGTCATTTACAGGCGGAAGTCATGGTATACCGGAAATCGTATCGATAGCACTGGTGCTCCTCACATACAGATGGAAACACAATATGCTGCTTTCGATACTTGCTGGAACGGTTTGCTATATGCTGATGATACAGCTTGTTTTTTAGCGAGGTGTGATATGAATCTGATGATGATAATAGTGACAGGCTTTGTAATCGACACAGCCTTTATAATTACGGATTACATGAAAAAATACATACCGGCAGTAATTCTCAAAACACTGGCATCTTTCGTGTTTGTATACCTTGGAGTATATTGCTCTGTCCATGCGGAATCAGATACATACTCCCATCTTGTGACAGCCGGTCTTGCCTTAGGATGCGTGGGGGATTTTTTTCTCAATCTCCGGTTCGTATCGGCAAAGTACGATGAACCCTGTCTCAAAGCAGGAACAGCGTTTTTCTTTGCAGGACACATCATGTACATAGCGGCAACAGCAGTTTCATGCTGTAGTGTGTATATAGCAGCGCTGCCACTGTCATTTGTCCTGTGCCTTGCTATAATTACCATATTACTAAAAAAGATAGAAGTCAAAAAAGAACTCAAAATGCTTGGTATAATCTATTTTGTTGTTATGATTTCGACATTTTCATTTGCAGCAGCAGTTATGATTATGACAGGAGTATCAGAATTTACAAGGCTGCTTGTGATAGGGACATTTATATTTATGATAAGCGATATACTGTATATACTGACTCAGTTTGGCAGGGTAAAACGCGGCTGGTACAATGGCGCAAACCTTATCACATATTATATGGCGCAGGTTATGATAGCGATAACTCCTGCGATTTTGTGAAGCTGCAGCCCCCTGCTATTTGATGAATTTGAGGAGCACCTGGATAAGCTTGGCGATATCTATTGGCTTGGCTATGTGTTCATCCATGCCTGCCGCAAATGCGGCCTGTCTGTCTTCTTCAAACGCATTGGCGGTCATTGCAATGATTGGAAGATGATATTGAACAGGAATCTTTATTGCCCTGATTGCTTTGGTGGCGTCAAAACCGTTCATACGGGGCATCTGAATATCCATGAGAATGAAGTCATAATATCTATAATCCTGGCGCTCTGTTATATCGTTCATCATATCAAGTGCTATGTCTCCATCGGTTGCTGTTTCAACAAGCATGCCGCTTGAACGAAGCACTTCTGCAGCAATTTCAAGGTTCATTTCGTTGTCTTCAACAAGCAATACGCGTTTGCCTCTCAATTTGGCAGCATCCGCAATATTTGCTTTTTGAGAATCAGAATATGCATGGTCTGATATCTTCATAGGAATAATGACTTCGACTGTTGTGCCTTTGTCAGGCTCAGATTCTATATTGATATTTCCGCCGATAAGGTCAATCAGTCTTTTGACGATGGACATTCCAAGTCCGCTCCCCTGAATTTTGTTTATGGTTGTGCTGTTTTCCCGTGAAAACTCATCAAAAATATGAGCAAGGAAATCCTGACTCATACCGATGCCGGTATCTTTTGTGATGAAATGAAAATTGCTTACACCAGGCACATCTGAAGGCTGCTCATCAATGGTAAAACAGACATTTCCGCCAGGCCTTGTGTATTTGATGGCGTTGCTCATAATATTAACCAGAATCTGAGTGACGCATTCCGGGTCAGTTATTACATTTTCGTGTTCAAGATTATTTATAGCAATCTCAACAGTGACATTGCTAAGGTTCGCATTTATAGACAGTACATCTATCATAGCCTCTGCTTCGGCAATGACATTGGCCGGATCCTCTGTAAGCTCTGTTTTGCCCGATTCGATTTTGGACATCTCAAGTACCTGATTGATTAGTGCAAGAAGCTCATGGCCGGCATGGGAAATTTTGTCCAGATATGAGTTAACCTTATCCTGATCATGTATATATTTTTTTGCAAGTCCTGTATAACCTATAACTGCATTCATAGGTGTGCGTATATCATGACTCATGCTGAAGAGGAATCTGGTTTTGGCCTCGTTTGCATTGTTGGCAATATCAGCAGCCTCGCGATAGGCCTGGTTGAGTTTGAGCAGGCGTTCTTTTGTTATGTGACTGCTCAAAACCTTGCCCAGTTTCTGAACATATTTGCGATCTGTATCTGACCAATCCCGCTTGTTGTGGCAATCAATCATTCCTACGCAGCCGCTGATTTCATCACCGTACATGGCAGCAAAATGAATGATTGACTGAACTCTTTCGTGTTCACTGGCTCTTTTGTCCTCTGTAGAAAGCCCGTCTTCGTCGTACATTTGTACGAAATCATCATACTCCTCCGGAGATATCTGTATATATGCATCCTTTATATCGTATTCGGGAGAAGAAGCACTGGTGTGGGTATATATAAATTTGTTGTCGATGTTGATGTTTTCGAGTATATATACGACGTCAACGCCAAAATACTCCCTGTAAGCATCCAGCAGATGCATTATATCGGAATCTTCTTCGAATTTTTTGTCTATGGTGGCTCTGTAGAACTTGTTCAGAGCGTGCTCTAACTGAGGAATGTTTTTGATCATAAAGCCCTCCTGCTGAATGTGTTTGCATCAAAAGTATATAGTATAAGTATAATTCAAATGCCCCAAACGGACAAGTAGCAAAACCAGAGAATGCCCCAGAAGATGAAGAGTAGGCGGGGATGTTAAAGAACATTGTATTTTTCAAAGGTCGGCAGTCGTTATGCCGGCCTTTTGAAAATATATTAAATTTAGCTCTTGAAATCTTGAAAATTTATAGTATAATATTAGAGTATTTGGTCCTATGGTCAAGAGGTTAAGACACCGCCCTCTCACGGCGGTAACCCGGGTTCGATTCCCGGTAGGACTACCATCTGCGGATATGGCGGAATTGGCAGACGCGCACGGTTCAGGTCCGTGTGAGTAACATCGTGGGGGTTCGAATCCCTTTATCCGCACCAATATTGGAATTTCAACCCTTGGCGGCTGAGATTCCTTTTCTTTTTAGCTTTTGTTTTTGCAATATAAGGAGTTTTTATGAAGAATTTATACGGAAATCTTAAAATGAGCTGGTTTTCAGTCATTTTGTTTGCAATCGCTGCGGGAGTATATACCGGGGCAGTGATGCTTATTGGCGCTTTGGATGGTACCTCTTTTCAGGATATAGGGGTGAGCCATGAATGGTGGGTTATCTTTGCTGTAATTATAGTCGTAAACTGTGAAAAAAACTGGGAGGCTATGCTGAAATGCTTTTTATTCTTTGTTATAAGCCAGCCGGTAATATATGCAGTAGAGGTGCTGTTTGGGCCTCTGACAATTGACATGGCAATATACTATTATCGCAGTTTCTGGCTTGTGATGACATTTCTGACACTGCCGGGAGGATTCATTGCATATTACTGCAAAAAACAGAACGTTCTCGGTGCGGTTGTTATGGGTCTTGGCAATGCTATACAGGCGATACTGGGAGTCAGTTATCTGATGAAGACAGTAAGTGATTTTCCGCATCATATTTTGACCACTATTGTATGCTTTGGTTCAATCCTTTTGATGAGCTTCGAGATTCAAAAAGAGAGTAAATACCGCCTTATATCTATTCTGGTTCCAGTTGTGCTGACAGTGCTGGCACTGATATTTATGGCTATGACGGGACGAACCCTTGCATAAACCAGGAGCTGCGAATTTGCAGCGCAGCTCCTTACAACATACTATATTTTCATTTTTCCGGCAGCAAGATCAGCTGCTGCAAAAGGCAGGAAGTAAAACGGTATGGTAAGCAGCCTCTGCTCAGAGCAGTATCCATAATTGCTTGCTGAAACTTTGATTGCAAACTCGAATTTATTGTGGTATGCAAATTTTTCAAGAGAGTTAAGCGTCCCTCTGCCTTTTTTGATATCGATGGGGTATAATTTATTGTCCGATTCAATTATAAATTCAAGCTCCGAATATGCTTTGCCGCGCCAGTAAAACAGCTTATGCCCCTTGGCGATCAATTCATTGGCGGCAAAGTTTTCAAAAAATATGCCGGATAGTGTATTTTCTCTTTCTTTAGAAACAAATGATGCGGCATTGATTCCGCTCTGATACGAAAACATCCCTATATCACCGAGAAACAGTCTGAAATTGCTGTCGCTGCCTGGGATGAGCGGCAGCGATATATGTTCTTTGAGCTGGAAAGACTGATTGATAATGTGAGCCATTGTAAGCCACTGGATAGAGGTTGCAAAGTCTCTTGTTTTACTTTTTTCTTCAATTAGCCCCGGTGAAAAATTCTTGGATTCTTTGTTAAGCTCCCTGTATATATTCTGAAAAAGCGCGCGTGAGCGAAGGATTGCTTCGCGGCTTGCCTGATACAGTTCCATATCTGCAAGGTAGTTGTCATATAGGGCTTTTAGAATTTCTCTTGATTCAAGAATATTGCCGTCTTCAATATAGGCTTCTACTGCTTCGGGCATACCGCCTATGAGCATATATTTATATACCTGCTCCATTGCCAGATTATGAATCTGCGTATCCGGAGGCTGTTTTGTTTCATAGGCATTTTTTACGGCATCATAAAGCATTGCGTTGCTGTTCATCAAAAACTCATCAAATGTCATCGGGTAAACCGTTATCTGATGGATTTTTCCTACAGGGAAAAGGAATTTATTATTATCTTTTGAACCTCTCCTGTGGGTTTCTCTCTGCAGCTTTATACGCACCATTGAACCGGTTGCAATAACAGGAATTTCTCTAAAGTCCTGACAGAAATATTTAAGCGAAGAAATGATATTAGGACATTCCTGTATTTCGTCAAAGATCAGCAGAGTTTTTTCATCTATCTGTTTGCCCCGGCGCAATGAAATATATTCGATAATCTTTTCGGCATTGGCAGTTTGAGAACAGAAATCGCGGGTTTCATCTTCTTTTTTGAAGTCCACATATATATAGTTATCCGAGTAGTAGGATTCTGCAAAAATGTCCTTGACAAGATATGTCTTGCCAACCTGTCTTGCACCCCAGACAATTAGGGGTTTCCTGCGTTTGCTTTTGTTCCAGTCCGTTAATTTTTGTAATGCAATTCGTTCCATATACAAACCTCCCGGTGTTTAAGTAAATATATTATAATATAAGTTGCACCAATTTCCAAGTGATTTCAAGAGTTATTTGCACCTTTTTACATGTTTTTTCACATATTATTTGCACCTATGTCAAAAAGGCGAATAAGTGGTTGTAAATCCGAATCCACTATAGTAAAATTTAGGCGATAGATAAACGATATATTTTTCAACCGAAAAGGAGTATGTAATGAAGAAATTACTAAGCATATTTATGATGGTATGCATGATGGTAACATTTATACCAATCGCTGGTGGGGGGGCACTGATGCAGAGCGTGGTCTGGGCTGATGATGGCACAGATTATACGGACACGACCTCAGGTCTGAAATATAGACTTTACACCGACGGGACAAGCAACACCGCAACAGTCACAGCGTATACAGGCAGCGCGACTGAGCTAACCATTCCGGGAATGGTGGAAAAAGACAATGAAACATATACCGTAACAAGCATAGAAGATCATGTGTTTGGATGGAATAGCAACATTAAGAAGATAACTATACCTGGGAGCATAAGAAATATAAGGGAAAGACTGTTCGCTGCATGTGATGCATTAGAAACTCTCATAATCGAAAATGGTGTTGAAAGTATAGGCGAAATGGCATTTATGTCATGTCTAAACCTTAAGAGTGTAACTATACCATCATCCGTTAGAAAAGTTGGAAAAAGAGCATTCACTAGAGCTCAGAGCATTGACAGCTTTACAATAGATGAGAATAATCCGTACCTATCTTATGAAGATGGAGTTCTTTATAACAGAGATAAATCAACGCTAATATTGCTTGTGGCAAAGAAAACAGGGGAATTCACGGTTAAAGACAGCGTAGAAAGGATAGAAGAAGAGGCTTTTTATCTTTCAGAAGTGACGAAAATAACTATACCAAGTAGTGTTAAAGCAATTGGAGAAAGAGCATTTTTTAGTAACAATGTGCTTGAGGAAATTGTAGTTACTGGTGGCGATTATTATTGTTCAGAAGCCGGAGTACTTTTTGACAAGGAGAAAACAACACTTATATGTTATCCTCCGCACAAGACAGGTGACAGCTATATAATCCCTAATAGCGTAACATCGATAAGTGAACAAGCATTTTGCAGATGTGCGCATCTCGAATCCTTAACAATTCCGGGTAGCGTAGAGGTAATCAAAGATGAAACCTTCAATGAGTGTAATCAACTCAAAACGTTGACAATCTCTGAGGGCGTGAAGAAATTAGAGGACGAAACGTTTTCAAATTGCAATTCCAATTCGATATCAATACCAGAAAGCATTGAACGTATCGGAAATGCACTTGCTGGAATTTTGAATACTCGTGATATGCATGACAGCGGAGGGACTACCATATATTACGGTGGAACCAAGGAACAATGGAATAATCTGAAAGTGACTTTGCCATCAAGTGGTTGTACAGTGAAATTTAAGCAGGCTCAGCTGGAGCTGACGGGCAAATTTGATGTGGAATCGAGAGGCAATGATATAATAAATATAGAGAAACTTCCAGATCGTCAGACGCCAAATGTAGCTGCCGAGTACCGCATAGCAGGAGGGAAGTGGCAGGATAACCCGACATTCACAGGGCTCAAGTCTGGCACGGAGTACACATTCGAGGCGAGATATAAGGGAACAGAGAATACTACGGACAGTAGCGGGACTGTTACAATGGGATATGCGCCGTCGAATTCGGTAACAGCAAAATTCACCACGCTTTCTAATACAAGTACGGTAGTTTATGTTGGAGGTTCAACGACTACTGTTACCGCTTCGATGGAATTTAATACGACGGACGGCAGCATAGTTTACGACAGCACAAGCCACACGCTTACAATCACGCCAAACGAAGGGCACCTTATTAAAGATGTTGCACTCGATGGCAAGACCGTTACGGT
>CAZDQV010000047.1:0-15486 GCA_964507795.1 uncultured Oscillospiraceae bacterium
ATTGCGTGAAAACCGAGGCAAACAGAAATTTACAGTTGTTAATATCGGGAATGTGTGATAGCATAGATTAAGCAGCTCTTTGAGCTATGAGTTTGTGTTGTCAAACGGTATGATATAACTTCAAAAACTGCTGATTTTTTAAGAATAATTAGTACTGATTCATGTAACTTAGAGGGAAAGGACAGGCAGTGATAAATTTAGGAGAGATAACAATAGCAAACGGCATAGCGTTTCTGATGATGATATTTTTGCTCGATTGCAGACGCAAAAACAGAAAAAGAGTTCAGGCAGAGGATAATATATTCAATTTGATGGCAATTATTGTGTTGATTGAAGCTATAATTGAAATCATATCGTTTGTAGTAGATGGCAAATCCTTTGCATGTGGTCGTGTGATGAACTATGTCACGAACAGCCTTTCTTTTGCGGGGACAGTGAGTATAGGTGTTCTCTGGTGTATTTATGTTGACCTTCGTGTTCACAAAAATTATCAAAAAACACGCCGCAGCATCAAATTCGTGATGATTCCGTGGCTTGTTGAAATTATAGCCCTTATTTACAATTCTTTTGGAACAAACTTTCTCTTCATCGTTTCAAAGGACAATATCTATCAGAGAGGGCCTTATGTTGTCATAGGATATGTGACTCTCCTTATCTATTTTGCATATAGCATTTTTTTGGTATATCGCTCCAAAAGACAGGTATTCAGACTTGATTTTTTCCCGGTACACTATTTTGTTGGCCCATGCCTTGCCGGAGTAATTGTTCAGGGCACTTTTTATGGAATATCATCATCGTGGGTTTCTGTTGCGATTGCAATGATATTTGTTCAGATGAAAGCTGATTCTGAAAATCTGCTGACTGATGCACTTTCGGGACTTTACAACAGGAGATATCTGAATGGCATACTGGACAAAAAAGATATTGCAAAGGGTAAACCGCTGTATGGAATTATGATGGATATCAATGATCTCAAAGAAATCAATGACAGATTTGGACACAGCAAAGGGGATTGTGCTATACGCACATTGGGAGATATTCTTTTCAAATCAGTTCCTGAAGGAGGTATGCCAATCCGTTATGCAGGTGATGAATTTGTAGTTCTGATGTCTGATATCACACAGGAACAGGCTGACAGTGCAATGAACGAAATAGACAGGAATATTCAAAAGTTCAATGAATCGAAGGCCGAACCATTTATCTTGAGTGCAGCCATGGGACAGGCAAAACTGGGAAGCGATGCGAATGTAGAAGCCTTCCTGACACAGATGGATGAAAACATGTATATAGAGAAACGAAAATATCATGAAATAAAAGACAAAGAAATCAGATAAAAAAACGCCTGAAAACCAGGCGTTTTTAAATGCACTCAGACGATGAGGAAAAATTTCACAAGGAATATTGCAGATACGACATAAGTCAGTGCAGAGACACTTTTGCCTCTGCCTGTGAAAAGCATGATTATGCTGTAGGAAATAAGTCCTATCCCTATAGCATGACCGATAGAGCCAGAAACAGGCATTGCAATCATCATAAGAGCGACAGGGACGAGCTGTGTCATGTCGCTGAAGTCTATTTTTTTGAGTCCTGCAACCATGATAACTCCAACATAAATCAGTGCTGATGAGGTTGCTGCCGCAGGTATTATTGCTGCAATAGGAGCAATAAACATGCATGCAAGAAACAGAACCCCTGAAGTTAGAGAAGTAAGCCCTGTTCTGCCGCCAGCTTCAACACCGGAAGCCGATTCGACAAAAGTTGTAACTGTTGAAGTTCCTGTAACTGATCCTGCAATTGTACCGATAGCATCAGCAGTAAGCGCCTGCTTCATCTTGGGCATATTACCTGACTCATCGAGCATGCCTGCCTTTGCAGCTGTGCCTACCAGAGTACCTATGGTATCGAACATGTCAATGATACAGAATGTGATTATCAGCGTAATAACTGTGAACCAACCTATTTCCAGTATATTTGAAAAATCGAACTTGAAAAGAGTTGTCTGCAACATATCATCAAATGCCGGGATAAATGATGCATCCTTGAGACTTGCAAAAGGATTTGTTCCAAGGAATACGGCCTCTCCTACCCAGTAGATTACAGAAGCCGAAAGTATGCCCAAAAGTACTGAAGCTTTAAGTCCTTTGTGATTTGAGATGATGATAACAAACAGACCGGCAAACATTGTTACAACAGTCAGCACCATTTGTGGGTATCCGTCGGACATATTTGTCTTTGCAAGTGCCGGTGTCAGAGCACCAAAGAAATCCCTCATAACATAAAAAGGTCCGCCGGTTTCAGAATATATACCGGCATTTGACCCAAACCCTATATTAAGAAGCATTATGCCTATGGCAGGTGCAATGCCAAGCCTTATGCCCAAAGGAATGGAATCGACGATTTTTTCACGGATGTTCAGGACGGAGAGAAGTAAAAACACAATACCCTCAACAAGGATAATGCATAGTCCGGCCTGAAATGATTCCAGATATGACATGCCGGTAATGCTGACTATATTGGCAATTACAACAGCAAAAAAGCTGTTGAGCCCCATTCCAGGAGCCATGACAAACGGCTTGTTTGCGGCAAAAGCCATAACAAAGGTTCCTGTTGCCGAGGCGATGCATGTTGCAAGAAATACGCCGTTCCAAAGCTCACTGCCGCCGTCAGCACCGAAGTTTGTCAAAATGTTCGGATTGAGTGCGACAATGTATGCCATGGTCATAAATGTTGTAAGACCGGCAAATATCTCGGTTCGCACAGTAGTGTTGTTTTCTTTTAGTTTGAATAGTTTTTCCATAAAGTCCTCACTTTTTTTTTAACATAAACCAACAAGGAAACATTATATTACTCTATTGAATTTGTGTCAAATGTGACAGACTGGGTGAAAAGTTTTAGGAAATATTAACACTTCTTTTGAGATGCAATGGCTTCAAGAGAAACAAGTACGGCATAATCTGCAGCAAGAGCTGCAAAATCAAGGACATATTCAGCCATAAGAAGCTTTTCGTCAGAAGAGGCTTCCGTTTCCAGAAAACGCTTTTCGGCTTTTTCTTTTGTGTTTTGTGCAATGTTCAACATTTTTGTATAGGCCTCTGAAATTATCGTTGCGGTTTCGTTTTTTGAAAACCTCAGCATTTTACCCAGACGCTCTTCTGTCTGCAGGCAACTTTTCTTCAGGGCGGCTATTTCTGCTTTCAGGCTTGTATCATCATAGGCTTCACTTAAGGTAATTTGATTATGCAGCTTGCTTATCTTTGTATCAAGCTCTTTCAGCTTTACAGTGAATATTTTATCAGACATCAGAATCCCTCCCTTTTATTGGTGTCACATATATTTTAGGATTCTTTATCTGCGTTTTCAATTGTCATTTCGGGACATATGTATAAAAAACCGCAGCGATGAGGCTGCGGTTGTGATATTTTTGTATTTTGTTTACAGATCGTGTTTTTCCTCGTTGAGGTATTTGTCCATAAGAACATCTATATCTACTTCTTTTTCAGGAAGTGGAGTATCTTTTTTCTTGCCTACAATTGCAAAAATTATTCCAATTATAATTGCGGCAAGGCCAAGCCATTTTAGAAGTTCAAGCACCGTTGGGATGCAGTTTGAGAACATATCATAATCGTCAGGACCCCATTCGCCGTAATCAATTTCATACCATTTGAGCCAGAACTGACCGAAGAATGACAATACACCGGAGCATATAAGGAATACACCGATTCTTACTGTATCTCCGACTGCAAGCTTTGTCTTAGGATTTACAGGATTGCCTTCAGGGTCTGTAACGGCAAGTCCGCCGAAGATAATCTTGAAGATGATGTATGCCACAAGACCGCTCAGCAGCGCAAGCATTCCTATTGCAAGATAATCTGTCCCGTTGATAACCAGTGCAAATACTGCAATAGCCATCGGAAATCCCGCATAGAATATCATTGCAGGTTTGCCGCCTTTGATATAGTAAAGTCCTCTTTCTTCTCTCTTTTCAAGAGGAATTTTCTTTCTCAGTTTGAGCACTGCAAGAGGAATGATAATATATATAGCAAGGATAAACACAACTTCCATACTAACCAGTGTAGTGAAATCTGACTGGCAGAGGATAAGTGTTACTACTGAAAGCGATAAAACGCCGATATATGGAACTCCTCTTTTCTTTGATACCTTTACCATGAACTGAGGGCAAAGATGGTCATCTGCAAGTACGAAGAAGCCTCTTGATCCTGATGCAAGGTATGTATTGAAAATCGCACACTGTGATATAATTGCCACAAGAAGGAATACATATCCCCATGCCTGACCCAGGTGAGTTGTGAGGATTGTTGCATATCCTATTGAATCTCCGCTGAAACCGCCGTCTGTTGACCACAGTTCCCAGCTTCCTGCAGGAAGACTTGCAAGTCCGCCAAGAGTAGGAAGTACATATGTAAGTGCTACAAGCGGCATTGCTATCATTAATCCTTTAGGTATTACCTGAGGGTCTTTAACTTCTCCACCCATGTTGGAGATGCATTCATATCCGCAATACATCCATATGCATATGCAGATGCCTCCGCCTACGCCGTCTATGATGCCGTAGTCTTCAGGAAGAATCGGGTCCATAGGGTTTGTCTGCCAGTTGATAAATCCAACTATTGCAACCAGTGCAAATGCCATAACTATGAGGATGGAAAGGATTGTACTTACCTGTCCAACTTCCTTGAGACCCAGAAGATTTATAACTGTGAATATGAGGATCATGCCTATCTTGACTGCCTGTATGGCAAGATCGCTCATAGGAATCATCTGGCTTACATAACCTGCAACCAGTGCAACATATGTACCGTTGCAGATATATGTGGACACTGTTGCCCACCAGCCTGTCTGGAAGCCCCAGAATTCACCGAAAGCTTCTTTTGCCCATACGTATACGCCACCTTCTGATGGTAAAACCGCACCGCATTCTGCAACCAGATTACTGATAGGATACGCCCATATGATAGGGAAAACTATTAAAAGAATTAATGTCATGCCGGGACCTGACGCCGGTATTATTTCTTCAATACCAAAAGCTCCTGCACCAACAAGACAATACAGCATGAAAACTATTCCTGATACTTTAATATCATGTTTTTTCAGTCCTGCTACACCTTGTGTATGCTGACTCATTTTTTACCTCCTTAAATATATAACATATAATATAATGCAGGGCAGAGCATATCAGAGACGCTCCGCCGACGTTTCAAGAGGGCACTCAAAACGTCTTGTACATAATATATAGCATTTATATGTGCATTTTGGCAATAGCCCAAGGGTATTAATTTTACCTGAAATCGCAAACGTCGCAAGCATATAAGGAAACAGCGGCAAATTAGTGCTGCATCTTTATTGCCTGCCGTATATCGCACATCGTGTGCAAAATGAGGCAAAATGTAATTTTGTGAAAAGGCATTGGAATGATGTGGGTTCGCTCCGCCTTATGAAGTGGATTTTCTGATACAGCGGGAGAATGATATTTCCCCTGTTGAAGTTAAATCTGAAGCCAATACATTCAGCAGGAACCTGAAAAAGTTCAAGGAGCTGTTTCCAGGTAGGGTCAAACTTCGTATACGATTTTCACTGAACAATCTGAAACTGGATGATGATGTGCTCAACATTCCCCTGTTTATGGCAGATCAGACAGATCGTCTGATTGGCAAAGCTCTTGCAAATCAGCAATGAGATACAGAAATTTTTCTCATAAAAAGAAGGCTCTTTTAAAGAGCCTTCTTATATACCGCCATTATTCCTATTTCATTAGCTTGGTTACTTTGGCCATGTTTTCAACTTCATCATCTGCATATGATTTGATTTCTTTGAATGTATCAGTCAAAGCTTCTTTGTAAACCTTGATTGCTGCTTCATAATCAGGTTCTTCACCTGCCTCAGCAGCTTTTACAAGATCATGAGTTGTATGTCCTGTATAAAGGATAGGAGGCATAGTATCTGTTCCCCAGAAAGTCTTATCTGTAGAGATATAATCCTGATCATACATATGCATGATATCATCTGAACCTTCTGTTCCGAATATGTAATAGTCATATTCGAGACCGCCGTTTAATCCGTACAGAACATCTACAGCACCTGTCTCGTCATCGTTTGTAAGTTCTTTGTTTTCAAGAGCAGTTATTGCTGTCTTCAATACGCTTACGTTGTCGTTAATTGTAGGATGTCCGTATGCCACGCCTTCAGGATTTGCTTCAAAGAAGCATTTCTGAATTTCTGCGAAAACTTCAAGAGTCTGTTTGTTGAGTTCAACACCCTGCGCTCTCAGGTCTGCTGTGTCTTCACCTGCTGTTGCAGCCTCTTCATAGGCTGTATTTATTTCTGCTATCTTGGCATTGTATTCTTCTGCAACAGTTCTCATATCAGCAACAGCTGCCTTGTATGCTTCAACATCCACATCAGCTTCTTCTGCAATCTCATCATTCAGGTTTTCTTCGAGACGGTCACAAGTCTTGGTCATATCAAGCTCGAGAGCAGGAGTCTTGTCAATATATATTGCATATGCGCCATACCAGTAGAGGTTGCCGAGCATTGTGGCTTCTGACCATGTATCCTTGCTGTCTTCGGTTGTATGATATCTCTGGCACATAAATACATCACCAAGGAAACCGTTGATCATGTACGGTACTCCATGCCATCTGTAGGAAACGCCGTCTTCCATATTGCTTGCATCTACAGGCTCTGCGTCAAGAGCAATCTCTGTCATAGGAACGATGCCTGATTCTTCGATGAGTTTTTTGCTCAGAGTTCCAAACTCAGGAACGCAGGAAACTCTTAGAGTTTTGTCTGCAGGTTCAAATGCCGGAAGTTCACAGTTGAGCATTGCTATTGTTGTTTTAGCCCATTCAGGCTTTTCTTTGTCGATTACGCCCCATGCACCTGTTGTCCAGTCATATTGAGCACCTGTAGCACCCCATTCTTCTGCACCGTGCGCAACAACTGCTATATCGTTTTCAGGAACATATCCTGAGTCTATCATAGCTTTGGCTATAGTAAAGTCCATACCTATTGCAGCACAGTCATCCTGGAATCCGTACCAATACTTGTCATAATGTCCCGACAGCATTATCTGCTGGTCTGAGGATTTGCCCTTGATATATCCAACAACGCTGTAAGTAGTACCTTCGCCAGGTTCAAAGTCAACATCTACCATAAGATTTGCCTCATTGTTGCCATCTTCGATTGCTCCTATAATTTCCTGTGCCTGGTTGTAGCTTATTGCAACCGTAGGGATTATGTCATCACAGCATATATCCTGTACGTTGATTGTGTCTTCATTGAGTTCGCCATAGCCGCTGTTTGCATAGCTTACAAGGGCAACTGCACCTTTTTCATCTGCCTGTCTGATGTATCCGTCAATCCATGATTCGTTTGACTGGTCTACCTGTGCAAGCACTATTTTGCCTTCAACATCAAGGCCTTCATAGTCAGACTCAAATCCTGTACCTACGTTGACGATTTCAGCTGTGATGCCGTCTTCATCTGTACCTTTGCACTGATATGCTGCAGGCATCAGATCAATTTCGGTTCCTTCGATGGTAAAGCTTGAATCGTTGAACTGGAATTTGTCAACCGTAGTTGCGATTTTTTCAACATCAGTAAGTCCGATTGCTTCCATTTCATCTGCAAGGAAATCAGCACATTTGTGCTCTGCATCAGAACCTGCTGTTCTCCAGCCTAATTCACAGTCCCAATACTCTTCGTCATAAGCGAGCTTTTCTGTCAGATTGTATGCATACTCCATATCTATTGCGTTTGCATAGTTTTCGACATCGGCTGTCATTGACAGGTCTGAATCAAGACTTACTTCACCGCTACCGCTGCTGCCGCAGCCTGTGAAGCACATTGCAGCTGTTACTGCAAATGCTGTCACGCAAGTTAGTAGTTTTTTCTTCATTTTAGTTCCTCCTCGTAAAATATATAAAATGAGTTCTGTAACAACAGTACCACTCATCAAGTTTTCTGTCAATTCGTTTTTTTCGTACAATTCAAATTTCGGTTGTTTTCTGCAGCACTATTTAATGCCGGACAATCTCAGCTGAAGCTCGGCCTGATAGTATGAAATCAGGTCATCAAGTTCATCCCTTATTTCTGCTATATCTATTTCTCTGTTGTCAACATTGTTCAATGCGTAATTCCTGTAGAGCTTCCGATGATTGAGAGGAGTATGTCCATACCATTGTTTGAATGCACGGTAAAAATATTTCGGATCCGAAAAGCCGCACTGGTATGATATATCGTTAATATGCATATCTGTTGTCAGCAGCAAAAGCTCCGCTTTGTATACCCTGATATATGTTCGCAGTCCCCGAAGTCCCAGAAATGAGGTCTTTTTCAGGAATTGCGACAGATAGTTGGGATTTATGTGTTCCAAGGCTCCGAGCTCCTCGATGGTCATGCGTCCTCTGGTATTTTTGTAGATGTATGCGAATATATGCTCAAATCGTACCTTGGCATCCTCCGGGAACTGATTCGGGTCATTCATCCAGTAGAATACTGAGAAATTTTCCTGCACTATATGCATAACCTGCATGGCAATTCTGTTTGTGATTTCTTTTTTTTCGGCTTCAGTGTATCTTGGAGAAATATATGAATAAAACATGGTGAGCAGGAGCTTGTGCATATAGTCTATCTTTTTTTCCATTGAATGATGTATCTCTCCTTTGTGGCATACAAACGACATATTTACAAGATCGCGGTTACCGAACAGATCTGAAGTCTGGTCTATATAAAATGAAATCAGCAGATTTTCCTCGTCAGAGTATATGCAGTGTACATCGTCAGTATCTATAAGGATTATTTCGCCTTCCCTTACTGTCAGCTCCTCGTATGCAATTCTGATACTTATGTTGCCTTTGATACAAAAAACAACCTCCAGACAGTCACTGTGAAAATGCGCCGGCTCATGAACAGCCTCATATATTTTGAATCCCATTGGTGTATCTTTGATTAAATCTATTTTTTCTGATGTTATCAGCATAAAAGCCTCCGTTTATAGTCGTTTTTTTATATAATTATATCAAAACAGCGATAAAACGTCTATGGTTTTGTTAATCGTAATTAGACTATAATATTATTACAGAGGGCGCTCAATTTCAAATATTCAAAAACCATTTTCAAAATTAAGAGAGGTGTAAAGTAAAATGGGCAAAAAAATATTAATCGTAGGCGTTGGAGCACAGGGCTCAACAGTTGCACAGAGAATGGACGAAGAACCAAATGTTGAAAAAATCATATGTGCAGATGCAGACCACAAAGCTGTAGACGAATTGGTTAAGATTCTCAAAAAAGCAGAAGGTACATATATTGATGCTAATGATATTGACAGCATCGCTAAGGCTGGCGAAGGTGTAGACCTCGTTGTAAACGCTCTTCCTATCCAGTTTGGACAGAACGTTTTGGAAGCAGCTCTTAAGATTAAAGCAAACTATCAGGACTTTGCTGCAACAGATGTACTTGACGGCAAGTGGTACGAATGGTGGCCTGATTGTGTACAGAAACTGTACGATGATTATGGCAAGAGATTCGCAGAGATAGGCAAGATGGCTATAATAGGAACAGGATCAGCTCCTGGACTGATGTGTGTTGTAACCAAGAAGAACATGGAACTTCTGGACAGCTGCGATGACATCCTTATGATGGTATACGAAGGCGTTGAAGCCAAGAGATTCCTTCCTTTCTGGTGGTCACCGTTTACAGCATTATCGGATATGACAGACCCGACATTTGCACTCAAGGATGGCGTTATGGTTGAAACAGAACCGCATTCACTTCCTGTAACAAGACATTTCAAGGGATGTGCAAAAGAAGTTACATTAGTAGAACATGCACATGACGAAACAGTTTATATGGGAATCAACAAGGATACTCACTACAAAGGCGCTAAGAATATCAACTTCAAATATGGCGGAGTAGGTATTGATTTTGCAACACCTTTGTACAGAGCAGGATTATTGAACAGAGAAGAAGAAACATACAAAGGACATACATTCGTGCCGTTTGATGTTATTGTTTCACATATTCCTCCTGCTCCTAAATATCATGACGAAATCAAGGAAATCCTTGATGAAGGTCTTGTAAAAGACGAAGGAGCTTTCGTAACAGAAGCAACAGGTATGAAGGATGGCAAAAAAGTTAAAATTGAAACTTACGTTTACGCTCCTGGTTGCGTAGAAAGTTTCGAAAAAGCTGGTATCACCGGGGAACAGTATCTGACAGGACAGTGTGGTTCACTGTTTACAAAGATGTTTGTAAATGACGACTATACTCAGACAGGTCTGATTTCATCAGATATGCTTACATATGAAGAATGTGACAAGTATCTGGCTTATGCTGCAGCTCTTGATATTAAAGCAGATACAGAGGTAATTCCTTTATAACATAAAATACATAGTTTGAACGCACTGCAGCCTTTTGGCCGCAGTGTTGTTTTTTTTCTTTTGGTGTGCTAAAATCTATTTGTCGGATTTTGAAATATCGATTGTAAAGGAGAAATTTTATGTATTACGAGATAGATATTGCGGGCAAAAAAAGAAACCTTCAGCTCTATGAAGTAGGTGAGAATGTGGATATCGCTGCGTTTATACTTTTTGGCGATGTAGAGATCACACAGCATGTTGCCAAGAAGCTTCTTGAGAAGGCTCCTGATTTTGATATTTTGTTTACAGCAGAGGCCAAGAGCATTCCGCTGATTTATGAGATGGCAAGACAGGCAGGCATGAATGATTATATCGTTGCACGCAAAGGCGTCAAAGTATATATGGAAAATGTGATTTCTGCAGAGGTCAAGTCGATAACTACAGACCATGTACAGCATCTGTATCTTGGAGACAATGAAGCATCGAGGATTAAAGGCAAAAAAGTCCTTATAATAGATGATGTTATCAGTACGGGAGAGTCACTTGCAGCAATGGAGGAGCTTGTCAAAGCGGCCGGAGGTATTGTTGCAGGCAAAATGACCGTTCTTGCTGAGGGTGAAGCCAAGGATAGAGATGATATTGTATTTTTGGCACCGCTTCCTCTGTTTGACGGAAACGGACAGGTAAAATAGCTGAGATAAAGGAACAATAATATCAGAAACTGTGGAGAAATTCACAGTTTTTTTGAATAAAAAAACAGCCTGACTGGCTGAGGGGGGATAATGAAAGGGAGTAAAACTCCCTCCCATTATATGTTGTGTACATATTGAGTTCATATAATCAAAGAGGGTACTTTAATTAAATATATAACACGCTTTTAGTATAAACCCCGGGTTGATGTTTTTCAAGCCTTTATTTTATATTTTTTGGGTTTTCCGATAATTTTTTTGCAACAGTTTTAAAGGTGAAATAATATGTGCGGGATGGCTTCCATATTATTGCTTTTGTAGCTGTTTGCAAGTATAATATATGTATATAAAACTTTGGGAGAATTAAATTTATGAGTAAATATAACCTGAAAACTTTACAAAACGGTAGTGATATAAGGGGGATTTCTTTGACAGGGGTAGGCGGAAGCGGCGTCCCTAACCTGCAGGATGCTGAAGCATGTCTCCTCTCAAAAGGATTTCTTTTATGGCTTTGTAACAAGACCGGCAATCGTCCTGAAGAGCTTACTGTCGCAGTAGGCAGAGATCCGCGTATGTCGGGGCAGATGCTGCTTTACGGCATCATAAACGGGCTGGCGCCGTATGGAGTTAAAGTTTTGGACTGTGGTCTTGCTTCAACACCTGCAATGTTTATGTCTACAATATTTGATGAAATCAAAGCAGATGGAGCCATCATGATAACCGCATCACATTTGCCATATGAGCGTAATGGGTTTAAATATTTCACGGCGGATGGCGGCCTTGATAAGAAAGATATTGCACAGATAATAGAGTTTGCTGAGGCTGACGGTGCAGGACTTGGAAAAGCACCATATGAAGACAGGGCTGTAATTGTTATGGGCAAAAGGACATATCCGTCCGAAAAGTGCAATTTGATGGAGCTTTACTGTGAGCATTTGAGAACCCTCATTATAAATGAAACTGATAAAGGCAGTAGGCCTCTTGAAGGACTCAAGATAGTTGTGGATGCCGGAAACGGTAGCGGAGGGTTTTATGCCAGAGACGTACTTGCCCCTCTTGGAGCCGATATTTCTGCCAGCCAGTATCTTGAGGCTGATGGGACGTTTCCAAATCATGCACCTAACCCGGAAAACAAAGAAGCTCTTGATTCAATAGCTTTGCAGGTAATATCGACAGGTGCCGATTTCGGACTCATTTTTGATACGGATGTGGACAGAGCTGCTGCGGTAGATGGCAGGGGCAGAGAAATTGCACGAAACGGGATTGTTGCAATGGCTGCCGCGCTGGTTTCCGAGGAACATCCGGGAACCACAGTGGTTACTGACAGCATCACAAGCACACATCTTACGGATTTTATTGAGAAAGAGCTTGGAATGAAGCATCTCAGATTTAAAAGAGGTTACAAAAACGTTATCAATAAAGGTATAGAGCTTAATCTTTCGGGGCAGGAATGCTGGCTTGCAATAGAAACGTCAGGTCACGCCGCACTCAAAGAAAACTATTTTCTGGATGATGGAGCATATCTTGCAACAAAGATAGTTATCAAAGCGGCAAAGCTTGCCCAAAAAGGCGAAACCATTGATTCTGTGACAGCAAAACTCAAAACGCCTCTTGAAGCCAAAGAACTGAGATTCCCCATAACCTGTGAGAATTTTGGCGAATATGCAGATGGTATACTCCATGATCTTGAAGCATGGGCAGGGTCTCAGAATGATATGGAGATTGCAAAGCCCAATTTTGAAGGCGTCAGGATAAATTTTGATGATGGCTGGTGCCTGCTGCGCAAATCACTGCATGATCCTATCATGCCGTTTAATGTGGAATCTGATAAGCAGGGCGGAGTAGACAAAATTATATCGAAGATGACAGCTTTTTGGGGAAAATATGAGCATCTTGAAATTTGAAGAGGTTAGTTATGGACGAATATATTACATGCAAGCAGATGAAACAGCTTGAGGAAAAAGCGGATGCCGCCGGGCTTTCGTATCTTACTATGATGGAAAATGCCGGCACTGCTGTAGCAGACGCTATAAAAGAATTAGGAGATACAGCAGGGAAAAAAGCTGCTGTATTCTGTGGCAAAGGTAATAACGGTGGTGACGGTTTTGTGATTGCAAGGCTGCTTTCTGAAATGAATATGTTTGTAACAGTTGTTCTTACAGACGGTGAGCCTGCAACTCCCGATGCGATTTATAATTACAATCTGCTGTGCACATACCCGGTAAAGATAATGGACATACATAATGTGGAGTCGATGAGCAATCCATCAGCGGATATTATCGTGGATGCTGTGTATGGGACTGGATTTCATGGCAAGCTGAATGATGAAGGGCTGGTAGCTGTTTATCTTATGAACAGTATGAAAAAAACAGCTAAGGTCTTCTCTGTGGATATCCCCTCAGGACTATGCGGAGATACGGTAACAGGAGAAAAAATTGAGAATATACCTGTATGTGCAGATTATACTGTAGTATTTCACAGAAAAAAACCGATACATTTTTGTCGTAATGCCAAAGAATACATGGGAGAGATAATAGTTGCAGATATAGGGATAGATGAGGCAATTAAAGAGGCCGGGGAATAATTCCCGGCCTTTGTTTACAAAGTGTCCTCATTATTATCTTTGCATTCCTCAGAACAAGATGCATCTTCTGTATCTCCGGAAAGATAAATCACATCAAATGAATCGTCATGCTTTTGTTTGTGTCTGGTATACCTGTCAGCATTTCTGCTGAAATATATATATGCTGCGCTGCCTGCTGCAAGAAGTATAAACAACAGAATAAATGGCATAATCTCCTCCTTTGTTGTGATAATTTCAGGAGATGCACTGCATCTCCTGACAGTGCTATGCTTTGATGTCCTGAATCTGATCCTGCAATGATTTGATCTCTTCGAGCTTCTGGTCGATTTCTGACATTACAGGCGCAATACCTGCGTCTATTGTTTCACCGTTTTCTCTTTGTTTGAGATAAAAATCAGCTATATCGCATTTGAGCGATACGATGTCTTTTTCGGCAGATGAAATCTTTGCCTTGAGTTTTGTAACCTCTATAACGTCGCTGCCTTTGTCAACAGCTTTTCCTGCTGCAGTAGTTAGTTTGTCTAAAATTGCCATAATGTACCTCCTATAATAATGTTCCCATATGTTTAAGCGTGCGTATAAGCTGGCTTGTATAACTTGCTTCGTTGTCGTACCATGCGACAACTCTTACCTCATAGATTTTGGTGCCGCATCTTTGGGCCAAAGTCTGGGTTGCATCAAACAGTGAGCCGTAGCTCATGCCGATAATATCGCTGGATACGATTTCTTCTTCGGTATACCCGAAGGATTCGTTTGCTTCTTTTTTCATGATTTCATTGATGCCTTCAACACTTACTGTCTCGGTCTCGTCTTTGAGAGTTGCATCAAGAATTGTAATTGAACCTGACGGAACAGGAACTCTCTGGGCTGAACCTATCAGTTTGCCGTCAAGTTCAGGTATGACAAGTCCTATTGCCTTCGCCGCACCTGTGCTGTTTGGAACTATGTTTACAGCACCGGCTCTGGCGCGTCTCTTGTTACCTTTTTTGTGAGGGCTGTCAAGGATTTTCTGGTCTCCTGTATATGCATGTATGGTTGTCATGAATCCTGTCCTCACTTCCCTGTAATCATTGAGAGCTTTGGCCATAGGTGCAAGACAGTTTGTCGTGCATGAAGCACCTGAAACTATATTGTCTTCTCTGGTAAGCCTGTTGTGATTAACTCCATAAACGATAGTTGGAAGATCATCGCCTGCGGGAGCCGAGATGAGAACTTTTTTGGCCCCTGCATCTATGTGTGCCTGTGATTTTGATTTTGAAGTGAAAAATCCTGTGCATTCAAGCACGATATCAATATCAAGTGCTCCCCATGGCAGTTTTGAGGCGTCAGCCTCGCTGTATACAGGCACTCTGATACCGTCTACGATGATGGCTGTATCGTCGCTTGTTACTTCATGACCTTTGAAATGTCCCTGGACTGAGTCGTATTTCAAAAGATATGCCAGCATGTCAGAGCTTGTCAGATCGTTTATGGCGGCAATCTCTATATCTTTGTCATCAAAGACTTGCCTGAAAGCAAGTCTGCCAATCCTGCCGAATCCGTTAATTGCAATCTTCATCACCAATACCTCCTTATATTTTAGAGTGTACCATTTTTCTGAAAAAGATACAAGGAAATCTGAGAATATAAATCGGTTGGATTATTGTTAACTGAGAACTCCCGCCAGGCTTCTTAAAGATTTTTTGGCGGTTGGAGTGTTACTGTGGTATAATGTCTACACACGGAGCTTGACCGATAGGTCAAGAGCCGATGTGTAACAGATGCCTTTTGAGGTTATCGTTATGGTATAATGTTTTTCACAGTGAAGAAGTCCTAGCCCTGTTTGCACAGTAAACAG
>CAZDQV010000048.1:0-15390 GCA_964507795.1 uncultured Oscillospiraceae bacterium
TGCCTACAAGAGAAAAAGAATTTCCCTGCGTCATGACAGACGGATAAGAGCAGTTTGACGAAATTGTAATCTTGGATACGATATTTGAAACCGTGAATTTCTTTTTGATTACCGACCTGCTGTAACCTTCAGTATCTGTCACGTATACCTTGTAGTAATAAGTGCCACCCACAAGATCCGAAAATCTGATACTGCTGTCTGCCTGTGATATATCAAACGTGGTAGAATCAGGATTGAATTCTGCCATCATTCCTGAATACCATTTGCCTGTGTCATTATTCCATATACCCACTCTAACTCTTTTGATATTATATGTCGATTTGACAGTACCTTTGAGCGTGAATGAGCTGCCTTCTTTTAATGAGACAGGATATGTAAATCCTGAAACAGTAATCTTCGAAGGTTTTTTTGTGACCGTAAATTCGTCCTGGAGTATTGTCTGGGTTGTCTTGTTGCTGTCTGTCGCCTGCACTGTAAAAAAGTAACTGCCCGGCGTCAGCGTGCTGAGTTTCAGACTGCTGCTCGCATTTGAAAGGTCATATGTTTTTGCAGCAGGCTTTTTGGTTGCAAAATGCCCTGACAGCCAGTTGCCTTCCGTATTGCATATCCCTATTTTAATACTCTCTATATTGTATTCACTCTTGACTGAGCCTTTTACACTGAAACTGTCACCTTCTGTCAAATTTTCGGGCACACTTAAATTCTTTATTGAAAACGCAGATGCCGCTTTGATTTTGAATTTGTGCTTCACTGCAGTTTTTTTGTGATCTTTTGAATCTTTTACATATATTTTGAGATAATATGTGCCTTTTTTGAGGGTATCTATATGCAGACTGCTGTTTGCCTTTGAGATACCATAGGTTTTTTTGCCCGGTTTCTTTGTGGTATAATGGCCTGAAATCCATTTGCCGTCCGCATCACATATCCCTATTTTGGCACTCTTGATAATATATGTGCTTTTGATTGTTCCTTTGATATCAAAACCGTCACCTGCCATTATGGTGCCTGGTGCAGTCAGGTTGCTTACTTTGATAGAGTATGAAGCGGCTCCTGATTCAAAACCTGATGCGGTAAATATCATACATATGCACAGTAGCATACTTAAAATTCTTTTAGTGTGATTTCTGATAAGCATTTAACTGAAACTCCTCTGTTTCTGATTGAGTATATACAAATATATTGTACCTTGTCACACCGAAACGAGTCAATGGCAAAATATACATTGCAATAAAAGGTTTCTCCAATGTATAATGGTATGGTAAATTAAATCGCAATACCATCGGAGGTTAAAATATGGACTATAACAAGCTCGCGGAGCTTCTGTTTCCGCACATTGACAAGACGCCCGAATATTACGAGGAGCTTTTTCCAAAAAGATCTCTCCCCGAAAACGCAAAAGTGACAAGACTTGGCCCTTCTCCTACAGGTTTTATACATCTTGGCAACCTGTATGGTGCTTTTGCCGATGAAAGACTCGCTCACCAAAGTGATGGGGTTTTTTATCTCCGGATAGAAGATACCGATGACAAAAGATATGTTGAGGGTGCAGTCGAAACAATTATAAAGTCGCTTGATTTTTTTGGAATCAATTTTGACGAAGGCGCACTGCTTGACGGAGAAACAGGCAGTTACGGTCCTTACTATCAGAGCAGACGAGGCGAAATTTATCAGTGCTTCGCCAAAAAAATGGTTCAAAAAGGACAGGCTTACCCTTGTTTCCTTACAGAAAATGAAATAAGTGAAATCCGAGCATACCAGGAGGCAAACAAGCTGAATCCCGGAATATACGGACAGTTTGCCAAATGCAGAGATATGACTTTTGAAGATATCAAATCAAAAATAGATGCAGCTACTCCTTATGTAATCCGGCTCAAATCAGATGGTGATATACAAAACCCTGTGCATATAACCGTTGCAGACGGCATCAGAGGAGAGCTTTCAATGCCTGAAAACAATCAGGATATAGTTATACTTAAAACAAACGGTATACCTACCTACCACTTCGCTCATGTTATAGACGATCATTTCATGAGAACAACTCACGTTGTCAGAGGCGCAGAGTGGATACCATCACTTCCTATACACGTGGAGCTTTTCACTAAACTGGGATTTGAAATGCCTGTATTCTGCCACACAGGGCAGCTTATGAAAATCGATGAGTCAGGCAACAAGAGAAAACTTTCAAAGAGAAAAGATCCGGAACTGTCACTTGACTACTACAGGCATGAAGGATATCATCCTGATGCCGTCAGAGAATATCTGCTGACTATATTGAATTCCAACTTTGAAGAATGGAGAATCGCAAATCCTGATGCTCCTGTTACAGAATTCGATTTTACAGTAGAAAAAATGAACGGCGGCGGTGCACTCTTTGACCTTAACAAGCTTGAAGATGTATCAAAGGATGTGCTTGTCAAAATACCTTCAGACAAACTCTACAGCTTTATCCTGCAATGGGCAGAAGAGTTCAGAAAAGATCTGCTGCCTGCCCTTGAAGACAAGGCTTACTGGCTAAAGGTTCTGGATCTTGACAGAACAGGCGAAAAGCCAAGAAAAGACCTTGTCAAAGCTTCTCAGATCTTCGAGTATTTCAAATATTTCTTTGAATACAGCAGACAGGATGAGTTCCCATCTGAGGCAGCAGCAGATGCAGATAAAATACTGACAATGTATCTTGACAGCTATGACCACAATGATGACCAGAGCACCTGGTTTGAAAAAATAAGAAGCATCACCGCTGACCTAGGATATGCTGTGAAGCCAAAGGATTTCAAAAAACATCCTGAAGACTACAAAGGCCATGTCGGTCATGTCTCAACCGTTATACGAATTGCCCTGACAGGCAGAGCACAGTCGCCTGACATCTGGGAGATTCAACAGATTATGGGCGAGGATTTGACAAGGGAGAGAATAAAAGCACAGGTTAAGTAATTATGAGCAATATAATTCTTGAAAGAACAATAAACCTTGTTAAGGATCTTTTAAAATCAGAAATCGATACGATCACAGTAGACAGAGCTGTCCTCGGTTTATTCTTTACGGGAGTCAAACTTTCCACAGGCCACGGCGGACTATGTTTCACTCCTGTGAAAGAGATGCCTGAAGCTGTATGCTGCCCCAGCTCTGCAAGGGCTATGCCTCTTTCGGGGAGACTCTCAGGAAAGCCTGTCACTGATTATCTTGAATATGCTTTTTCGGATAATCCTCTCAAAAAAGCTCTCGGCATTGCAGCTCTCAATGCGCTGAGTTCCATAATCTTTGAGCGTGGAGATTATGATATGCAATTTGCCGATACCTTTGATGAAATAGATCCTGCAGATTATAGCAGGGCTACTGTAATAGGAGCTCTTGTACCTATTATCAAAAAACTTATAGCTGCAGGCAGTGATTTCAATATTTTAGAGCTTGATCCCAAAACATTAAAGGATCACGAGATGAAATATTTTGTGCCTGCTGACAAAGCTGATACCGCCATTCCTTATTCAGACCTTTTAGTTATAACCGGTGTCACCATATTAAACGATACTCTGCCTCAACTGCTCAAACTGGCAAAGCCCGGTGCTGAGATTGCAATTACAGGTCCTACCGCGGGAATGATTCCCGATGTGCTCTTTGATATGGGAGTCACAATTGCGGGAGGCATACTTGTAACCGATGCGGACAGGCTCCTTGATATCATTGCGGAGGGCGGTTCAGGCTATCATTTCTTTGGCAGGTATGCTGAGAGGATAGTAATCACAGCCAAATAATAAAAACCCACTGGTTGCTTTGCCGGTGGGTCTTGTTTATATATCTGCTATGCTATTGTTGCAACTATTACTGCTTTAATCGTATGCATTCTGTTTTCGGCTTCATCAAACACTTTTGACTGCCTTGACATAAATACTTCATCAGTGACCTCTCTGATATCATATCCAAGCTCCATCTGCTGTTTTGCCATAGTTGTTTCGAAATTATGGAATGAAGGCAGGCAGTGCAGGAATATGGCGTCAGGGTTTTCAGTCTTATTCATCATTTCTCCTGTAACCTTGTATGGAGCAAGCAATGCTACTCTCTCAGGAATCTGCTCTTCTTCTCCCATTGATGCCCATATATCTGTATATATCACATCTGCCCCCTTCAGACATGATTCGTCTGTGCTTACTTCAATAACAGCTCCTGTAGTCTCTGCAACAGCACGCGCTTTTGCAAGTGCATCTCCATCAACCTGATCTGCCAGTTCTTTAGGACCGTATGCCACAAAATGCATTCCCATTTTGGCACATCCATACATCCATGCATATGACATGTTGTTTCTGATGTCACCTACAAATACAACTTTAACTTTGGCAAGAGGCTTTGCGATATGCTCTTCAATTGTAAGCATGTCTGCAAGTATCTGTGTAGGATGATCAATGTCAGTAAGGCCGTTCCATACAGGTACTCCCGCATTGGCGGCAAGCTCCTCTACAAGTTCCTGGCTGTAACCTCTGTATTCGATACCGTCAAAGAATCTGCCAAGTACTTTCGCCGTATCAGCGATGGATTCTTTTTTGCCCATCTGGGAGGACTTTGAATCGAGATAAGTCACATTACCGCCTTCGTCATGGCATGCAACCTCAAATGAACATCTTGTCCTTGTAGATGTTTTTTCAAACAGCAGAACTATATTTTTGCCCTTTAACAGCTCAGTCCTTATTCCCGCTCTTTTTTTTGATTTGAGATCATGTGCAAGATCAAGCATATATCTGATCTCTTCCGGTGCAAAGTCCATTAATGTCAAAAAACTTCTTCCTTTTAAATTTACTGCCATAGATAATCCTCCTTACTGTTGTTTCACTCCTGTTATTTTTTTTCTGGTTTTTGTCCATGGAACTGATAATAACATACTTCGAGTCTGCCGTTATAAAGCTTGCGCCTTCTGTTTGCAGGATGTCCGAAAATTTTGTTTTCAACCTCTCTGTCAGTAGTGATCATGAACAATGACCATGTCGGATTTTTTTTGTAAAATTCTTTGTATGTGCTATAAATGGCTTCTATCTGTGATTTTTCACCTATTCGCTCGCCATATGGCGGATTGGTTATGACTATGCCGCCTTCTTCATTTGCCGCAAGCTTTGCAATATCCATCGCTTTGAATTCTATGCAATCATCCACTCCCGCTTCTGCAGCGTTTTCTATAGCCGCTTCAACTGCTTTTTTGCTGATATCTGAGCCATATATCCTGATATCAGCATCGTAATCTATAGCCTCAAAGGCTGCTTTTCGTTCCTGTTTCCAGATTTCAGGTGAAATAATATCCCACTCCTGGGAAGCAAATTTGCGGTTAAGTCCGGGAGCTATGTTCCTGCCAATCATTGCAGCTTCAATAGGTATGGTCCCGGAGCCGCAGCATGGATCAACAAGCAGTCTGCCTGACTTCCAGAATGAAAGCTGTACCATGGCTGCAGCCAGTGTTTCTTTAATCGGTGCTGCAACATCACACACTCTGTAACCTCTTTTGTGAAGCCCTGTTCCTGATGTGTCTATTGTAAGGGTCACTCTGTCCTTTAGTATTGTAGCTTTAACTGTATATGCTGCCCCGCTCTCTTCAAAGTGGTCAATGCAATAAAAGGAGCCGAGTCTTTCAACTATAGCCTTTTTGACTACGCTCTGGCATGCAGGCACACTGTGAAGTTTTGATTTAACCGATGTACCTGTTACTGTGAATTTACCATCCGCAGGAATTATTTCTTCCCATGCGATTGCCTTGGTCTGCTGAAACAAATCTTCAAATTCCAGGGCCTTGAATTCCCCCATCTTGAGGAGAACTCTGTCAGCACTGCGAAGCCACAGGTTTGACCTTGCTATTGCACGTTCATCTCCCATGTATGTTATCTTGGCATCCTCAGACTTTAGTATTTTGTAACCTAGAGCCTCTATTTCACGTTTTACTACTGCTTCAAGCCCAAAGGTTGCCGTCGCTATAAGTTCTAATTTCATAAACACTCCCGCTTGCGAAAAAGCTCTCATTATGAGAGCTTTTTGCTATATGTATGCTTTTCTCTTGTTCATTGCATTGTTTTCAAGCTTTTCGATTTCTTCCAAAGACTCTCCCGTTCCTTTTGCAACGCATTCTTTAGGGTCTTCGGCGATTTTGACTTCAATTCCTACTGACTCCTGTATTCTTTTGTTGATACCGTAAAGAAGTGCTCCTCCGCCTGTAACTGTGATGCCTCCTATACTAATATCCGCAGCAAGCTCAGGAGGAGTCTGCTCAAGTACGACATGGACAGCCTCAACTATAGCATCAAGTGGCTCTTTGAGTGCTCTCATCATTTCGTCGGAACTTATCTCTACAGTTGTCGGAAGTCCTGTAACTCTGTCTCTGCCTCTGCAGTCCATTATAACAGGTTCTTCTCTCGGATAAGCTGTTCCGATATTTATTTTGAGGTCTTCAGCTGTACGCTCACCAATATACAGGTTATGTTCCTTGGCCATGTATCTTACTATGTATTCGTCAAATTTGTCTCCAGCAACCTTGAGTGATTCGCTGGCAACAATACCGCCAAGTGCAATAACAGCAATATCTGTAGTGCCACCGCCTATATCTATAACCATGGTGCCGTCAGGTTTTGAGATATCAATTCCTGCACCTATGGCTGCCGCAACCGGCTCTTCCATAAGATATACGGTTTTGCCGCCTGCCTGTGTAGCTGCTTCTCTTACTGCTCTCTTCTCTACTTCGGTAACGCCGCTTGGCACGCATACCATGATTTTGGGCCTGAAAAATCTGCCTGTGCCGCAGCTCTTTCGGATGAAATATTTGAGCATTCTCTCTGTAACGTCATAATCTGAAATAACACCGTCTCTGAGAGGTCTTACCGCTATGATGTTGGCAGGGGTTCTGCCCAGCATCAGTCTGGCTTCTTCGCCTACCGCAAGTATCTCATCTGTATCTCTGTTTATTGCAACTACTGAAGGCTCATTCAGAACTATTCCCTTGCCTTTTATATATACCAGGACATTGGCGGTTCCAAGGTCAATGCCGACTTCTTCTGTAAATGCCATATTAATCTCTCCTTTTACAAATTCATTCGATTTATTTAAGGCCGGATGTGCGACCAGTGAATTTTAACATCATCCTGTGTTTCATGGTTCACAGGTACCCATATATTATATATAAAAAGTGCAGTTATTTCAAACTAATTTTCTATTATCACATACTTTTCATGCAAATTGCACCCTCTGCACCGTAATATTGTGTTGTAAAATGTATTTTGCCCCTGTCACACCCGCTTCTTGCCTGCGAATTTATTGACCTTGAGTTCAAAAAAGGTTAATATATGAGATGTAAAGGATGGTTAAAACTTATGTCTGTAAAAAACGAAGTATTAAAACTGCTTGAAGAAACCCGCGGCACTTTTCTTTCGGGTGCAAAGATGGCCGGTTCTCTTGGTGTATCAAGAACTGCCATATGGAAAGCTGTTCGCACGCTTCAGGCAGAAGGTCACAACATCGATGCCATAACCAACAAGGGATATATGCTATGCGAGGACAGCAATATGCTTTCAAAAGAAGGTATTGAACTGTATCTCAAAAGCAGTATTCCTCTTCATTTTTTTCACAGCACAGACTCCACCAACAAAAGAGCTACAGCGCTTGCTCTTGAAGGAGCAAAAAGCGGCACATGTGTAGTTGCAAGGCATCAGAGCGCAGGAAGAGGCAGACTGGGCAGAAGTTTTTATTCTCCCGACAGACAGGGAATATACCTTTCGGTAATACTGAAACCGGATTTCGACATATCAAAGGCTGTGCTTATCACTGCTGCGGCATCTGTTGCGGTAAAAAGAGCAATACAGACAGTATGCGGCGTTTGTCCTCAGATCAAATGGGTAAACGATCTTTATCTTGACGGCAAAAAAATATGCGGCATACTCACTGAGGCTATTACAGACTTTGAAAGCGGACAGATTGCAAGCATAGTTGTCGGTATCGGCATCAACTGCTCCTGCGAAGGCTTCCCCGATGAGATACGGGACATCGCAGGCGGCATCCCCGGCAATTATTCCAAAAATGCTCTTGCAGCAGAAGTTATAAATCAGCTCCTTGACATTGCATCTGATATTGAAGCAAGGAGTTTTATAGAAGAGTACAGACAAAGTTCGATGATTACAGGCAAAAATATCAATGTTATCAAGACAGGCAGAGAGCCTGAGCCTGCTTTTGCAGAAGACATCGATAACAACGGAGCCCTTATAGTGCGCTACCCTGACGGCCGGAGAGAAACACTGACAACCGGCGAGGTGTCAATAAGGCTCAGGTAGAGGGAGAACAGAGAATGAGTTTTTTAGAAGTTTCAACAGAGAAATCAGGTGCTGTGATTGGAGCCATAGCAGGATTTTTTGACAAAATGCCTGCAGCCGCGCATCTGCTTACCACTATATTCAGATGGATCTTTGTTGCCATAGCGGTATATGTACTGCTTCACGCAATACTTTCGCTTTTGCGGTCCAAAAATCCATCGGAGATATGGGCATATGTTCAGGACGAAACCGGCAACTCCACACCGCTGAGTCACTGGGAAAACGTAATAGGCAGAGCATCAAGCTGCGATGTGGTGCTTGACAGTATGAGTGTTTCAAGAAACCACGCAACACTGATAAGAAACAGCGACGGCAGCTGGACATATACGGATATGGCCTCCAAAAACGGCTCATACATTAACGGCGAACGAATACGTCGCAAATCTGCTATAGTAAACATAGGGGACGTTATCTCCATAGGTGAGGAGCAGCTAACACTGTTTCCCATCAGCCTTGAGGAGCAGAGAAACAACACCAGCTACAGAATGGAAAAGTCAAAACCGCTTTCACCATGGACGTGTCTTGCGGCTCTGAGTCTTTTTCAAATTCTGACTGCGCTGCAGCTTGTAATCGCTCTTGGCAATGACTGCCCTTCAGCACTGCCTCTTTGTATGCTGGGGCTTTGCGTTGTCATGTGGGCATATTTTCTGTTTATGCGCTCACTCAGGCGAACAGGGTTTGAAATGGAACTTATCGCATTTTTTCTTTCGACACTCAGTCTTGCCGTGACGGCCTCCGCAGCGCCGGAGTCTGTACTCAAGCAGCTTATAGCCATACTGCTGGGGCTGATTGTATTCGTGGCATTGTGCTGGTATCTGCGCGACTTAAACAGAGCTAAAGGCATACGCATATTTATGATAGGCGCAGCCGTCATGTTGCTGCTTGTAAATCTGATTTTCGGTTCCTCCGAGTACGGGGCGCAAAACTGGATTAACCTTGGTTTTACTACAATCCAGCCATCAGAGTTTGTAAAAATAGCATTTATTTATGCCGGAGCTGCAACTCTGAACGAGCTTTTTACGAAAAAAAACCTGACCCTGTTTGTAGGGCTTTCGATATTCTGCCTGGGCGCACTGGCGCTTATGAGCGACTTTGGAACAGCAGCAATATTCTTTGTGGCATTCCTTGTCATATCGTTCCTGCGCTCCGGTGATTTCTCAAAACTCATACTTATCGTGGCGGTAGCCGTGACAGGGGTCCTGCTTATGCTCAAGTTCAAGCCATACATAGCCGAAAGGTTCTCCGCATGGGGACACGTATGGGAATATGCAGACGCAGCGGGATTTCAGCAGACAAGGACTATGGTTGCCTCTGCCAGCGGAGGACTGGTGGGTGTCGGCGCGGGAGACGGATGGCTCAATCAAGTATTCGCCTCAGACACAGACCTTGTTTTCGGAGTGCTTACAGAGGAATGGGGACTCATCATATCCTCTCTTGCCGTAATATCGATAGTAACACTTTCGGTGTTTGCAGTGCAGTCCATAATGGCTGGCCGCTCCACATTCTATACGATTGCGGCCTGCTCGGCAATGACAATGCTTTTGATGCAGACAATCCTCAATGTTTTCGGTTCGGTTGACCTGCTGCCGCTTACGGGAGTAACTTTCCCGTTTGTATCAAACGGAGGCTCCAGTATGCTGGTTTCATGGGGGCTGCTGGCATTTCTCAAAGCCGCAGACACAAGACAGAATGCAAGCTTTGCGGTACGCCTTGCCAAAAAGAACGAATTTCAGCCTGCAGAGAATATACAGATATACAAAGCCGCACCTCTTGAAAAAGATGATGTATATTCGGAGCCTGAGGTCCAGGAAATCAAAAACTGGGATGATTTATTTTAGGGGGTTTTAGAGATGAAAAAGCTTGAAAAAAGAGCAATACTCTGTCTGCTCTGCGCTGCTGTGCTGGTTATTGGCCTTGGCATATTCATAGCAGAATTTGCAGTCAAAGGCAGTACATGGGCATCATATCCTGCCAATCAGCATATATATAAAGACGGTAATCTTACAACAGGTACGATATATGACATAAATGGTACAAAGCTTGCCGAAAACACCAAAGACGGTATCAACTACAATGACGATGCCGCCATAAGACGCGCTACGGTACATACTGTAGGCGACAAAACAAGAAGCATCAGCAGCTCCGCCGAAAGCGCATTTCAGAGCAAGCTGGTGGGATATAATATAATTACGGGAGTATACGATTCGGGAAACCGCAGCCTTTATCTGACCATAGACGCAGACATATGCAAGACTGCCAATGAAGCTCTTGCGGGCAGAAGCGGCACCGTAGGGGTATATAATTACGAAACCGGCGATATCATCTGTCTTGTAAGCTCGCCTAATTTCGATCCCGAAGATCCGCCTTCGGTAAGCAGCGATGATACTTCGGGACTGTATATAAACAGATTTTTTTCCTCGACAATAGTTCCCGGCTCCATATTCAAGCTGGTAACTGCCTCTGCCGTAATCGAAAACCGAAGCAATCTTGAAAGCTGGGAGTACACCTGCACAGGCAAGGCTGTCTACGGTGCCGATACAATCACCTGCCCCGCAGTGCATGGCCATCAGAATTTTTATGACGCGCTTGCAAACTCCTGCAACGGAGCATTTGCACAGCTTGCTCAGGATGTGGGCGCCGAAACGCTGCAGGAATACGTTGACAAATATGAATTAAACAAGCCTGTAAACGTAAACGGCATACAGACAGCCTCAGGCAGCTTCAGTTTTCCTGAAAACAACGATGTATTTCTTGCATGGGCAGGCATAGGTCAGTATGATGACCTGATAAACCCCTGCTCCTATCTGAGATTCGTCGGAGCGATTGCAGGCGGCGGCAGCGCGGCGGAGCCAAGAATAATATCTGCAGTCAAATACAAAATCGGGCTTCCTGCGGGAATATACAAAACAAAAAATACGGGCAACCTTATCGAAGAGGACACTGCCCTTGAGCTTCAGTCCATGATGAAAAACAACGTGGAAAAGACTTACGGAGAGAGTAATTTCCCTGGGCTTGATATATATGCGAAATCCGGAACCGCGGAGGTTGGCGGAGGCAAGGCTCCAAACTCATGGTTTACAGGATTTATAAAGAACGAGGGTTATCCTTATGCATTTATAGTGCTTGTCGAAAACGGCGGCTACGGAAGCGTTGTCGCAGGTGATGTGGCAAACAAGGTAATGCAGGCTGTAATAGCAACAGATTCGCAGGAATAGCAAAATATCCGGTATTGCATTATGCAGTGCCGGTTTTTTTAATCCAGAAGCTGCGTGAATTTCCTGCTGATAAATAAATTTATTTTTGGGTTCTTGTTATTGAAATGGCTGTGATTTAGGAATAATATATTAGCAGCGGCAATATTAAAAGAATAGAGGCGAAGATATTGAAATTTGACTTACACTGTCACACAAAAGAAGGCTCTCTTGACTCGAAGGTTTCAGTTCCGGAGTATGTATACAAATTCATGGCACTTGGCTATGACGGGTTTATGATTGCAGACCACAACAGCTACAGAGGATGTAAGGCATGGGACAAGCTCAGTAAAGATCCAAGATATAGGGATTTTCATGTTATAAGGGGCATAGAATACGACACCAAAGACGCCGGGCATATCCTGGTAGTAATGCCCGATGACATTTACATCCCCTTGCTCAAAGTACGCGGTATGCGTTGCAGCAGACTGATAAAGATAGTTCATATTTTCGGCGGGATACTGGGTCCTGCGCACCCTTTTGGAGCAGCAAGCTCCAGCGCAATGGGTTTTAAAAAAATGGATATGCACCTTGTTCGTAAATTTGACTTTATCGAAACCTTTAACACCTGTGAGTCCGCTGTTTCAAACACCAGAGCCAAAATCCTCGCAGATGAATACGGAATGCCCGGTTTTGCCGGCTCAGACTCTCACGTTTGCGGTTATCTTGGTATGGCCTGCACCGAGATTGATGCTGATATACGGTGCAATAACGATTTGATTAAGGCAGTCAAAAACCGCGTTCCAATCAGAGCTTATGGCACAGAGCGCGAGCAGACCCGAAAAGGCAGGCGCAAAGAGCACTGGATAGGGATTCTGGGGTTTAAGGTATACAACAGAGGCATAGGCAAAATCGTATTCCCCTACAGACGGCTGAAGCTTGTCAAACTGATAAAACCACTTGCCCGTCCTCATATCCGCGCAAAAAAGGAGCCAGAAAAAATCTCCGGACGAAGCTGTAATTAAACAGTTTTATCCGGAGGTTTCAGCATGTAATTAAAATCCGCCGTTTTGGTATGCGCGGGCTATCACATATGATGGTTCATAAAACGCACTGCAGTTATAGTTGTCAATTACATCGCAAATCGGGTCGTTATATACCCGCAAAATTCCCTCTACATAATTCTCGTTTGCGCCAAGGGTGTCAACGATTAACCTCTGGTACACCTCGCCCATATCCAGTGCTGTCGGGATAACCTCTGCAAGTTCGGGATCAACCGCAGTAATATCAAAATCTCCGCCGGTCAGATGATATTCCTTAATCCAGTCATCCGCCACCTTATCAGGATTTTCACAGTGAAGTGCCGCAGCACAGCTGATAAGATGATATATCCCGTCACCACCGATTGAATTTACAACATATCTGTTTCTTTGTTTGAGCTGCCTTGCTACCCGCTCAATCATATAGCACACAAAATACAGGTCATTAACTTCTATTTTTTCATCAGGAAAATATTTGTTGTTCATAAGGTATCACTTCCCTCAAACGAGATTGTTTTTAAAGCTTCTTGCGTACAAAACACAATCTGATGTGTCGGATGATTGAATTTGACCAGTTCCCAAAAAGCTGCCCGCGATATACGCCCGGCTGTGAAATCCTCTACAAAATTCCAAATCTGATCATCAGCCATAGGTCCCTCTACAACATCATATTCATGTTCGATTCCACGTCTGCAGCAAACCACAAAATCCAGCCATTCATCGCTCATCTCACAAAAGCTTAGGGTTTTGAGTTCGGCAGCGGGAGTGTAACGATATCGGTTAACTATTGTCGCACCGCTCCTTGTCATAGCCCAACGCTTAGCCTGCTTCTCAAACGCAGTGCAATAAAACCCATATCCAAAATCTTTGTAAAATCCGTTTTGCAAAACGCGTGGCTCTGGCACCTCAACATTACTGCCGTGATAGATAATCTTTTCTCCCATAACGCTCAGTCCTCTACATAGTCCTTAATTTAACTCACCTTTATTTTACCATGGCTTCCCCATGGCAACAAGCTATATTCTTTTTCTGATGTCACTTGCAAGGAACAGCCTGTCCTTTGCTGTTTTTTTAATCGGCACAAGCTTACCGCGCCTTACAAGATCATCAATATTCTGTCTTGAGCAGCCCAGTATATGTGCCGCCTCCGCTGTATTTACAAGCCCTTCTCTGATGCTGCATATAAATTCTTCATAGGTCAGCGCTATTTCCTCTCCTGCCTGATACAGCTGTTCATAGGAGAGCTCAAACATATTCCCCCATTTCACGCCGTTTCCGTCCGGCTGCATTTCAACATTTCTAAAGTATTCTTCATTTGCCTCTAAAAATCCATACCGCCTGTCTTTGCCTGCAATTTTTTTAATATCGCATTTTTTGGCTTTGCCGTCCCTAAAGAACACAATCAGCATACCCTGCCCTGCAGTAACCGCACTGTCCGTTTTTTGTCTGAATCTTTTTTTGAGTACGATGTTCATGTGTTTTTCATCAATAGGTGCAATATAGCAGCTGTCCTGTGCGCATCTGCCTGCAGATATAATCAGCAGTCTGAACTCATCATATTCTTTCAGTCCGTTATCTCTCAGAATATGGCCCAGATTCTGTCTGTCAGTCGGTACAATACGCTGCTGTACCCAGATTCTGCTCCAGTAGGAATTGATGCTTCTTATGCCCTTTTTCAAAAACGGCGACAGTGAAATAGGCAGCTCCCACTCATCTGCATCCTCGTCCAGTTCTATATAGAATTGTTTTTGTTTTTCGTAATATATGAGATAAGCAAGGTCTTTGCCGGGATAAAAATCATCTCTTATCGCATAGGTTCTCATAGCATCTCCACCTCTTCCATATCATTTCCCAGACCTTGTCCTGCCATTCCTGTGGCATAATGCCATCAATATCCCTGAAAATATATTCCCTGTCCTGTTCTTTTAACTCCCCGATATCAAGGCTGTAGTCCAAAGGTATAATGTTAAGATTTTCCCTTGCCGAATTCGAGCCTACAAAGCACTGCACAGGCTTATCCTCCATAACGTCAATCTCTTTGATTTCTGATATGTTTTTGCTGCTGAAAATCAAAGACAGGCCATGGTCAAAAAGATCTGCAAGCCTTATGGTCCTGCTTACTGAATTTTTAAGGACTTCGATATTAGCGCCATGTCTGTCACGATTTAATATAAGGTAGTCGGTTAAAAGCATTTTGTATATATATTCCTCCCACCCCTGCCGTATGCAAAAATCCAACGGAGTTTCATCTTCCAGCCGTTCCATCTGATAATATGTGTCCAGCGCTATCTTGCTGTCACCTGCTGTTTTGAAGTCCTCTGACGCACAAAGGTAAGTCGTGTATCTACTGCCGTCAATTACAATATCGGCATTTATGAGCTGATAGTCCAAATGCGGTATATCAAGAATATCCAGAAGCCTTGCCGCTATTATCTCGTTTACACATTCGTGTCCTGTAATTCCGTTTTTCATGTCATAATTCGAGAGCTTGTAATATATTCTGCTGTCTCCTATTTCTGCATAGGCCTTAAAAAACGAGCCTGCAGTTCCCGATGAATTTCGTATCTTTGTCCACGACAGATAAGTAAGATCCTGTCGCTGCTTTATAATCTGTCCGCTCAAGTATATCCCCTCCTCACACCTATATGATACTCCAAACTTGTCATATGTCAAGTTTTATTGATGGCATATAAAAAAGAGAAAACATACGGAATTAAAATTCCTGTTTCCATATATCGCATGCAAGGTGCGATAACACTCAAGGCGTACCTTGCATCCCATGCAGCCCCCTTTCTATCAGGTAAAGCCAATGACGGCTCGCTCTGGCTTCTTAGT
>CAZDQV010000049.1:0-14975 GCA_964507795.1 uncultured Oscillospiraceae bacterium
TACGGCTCATGATGTTATGTCTTTGATTTGTCATAACTTCTCCTCCTTAAAAAAAGAATATATAAAAACTAATCACGCCGTAATTTTACTCATTTAGCCCCGATATGGCAATGGCCCTACCCGGGCTATTTGTCAAAAAATAAGAATTTTTCTGACTTTTTAGCTTATTTATCGTTCTTGCCTCAAAGGGTTGAGGGTATAATGGGGTATATCAGAGATGAGTACGAAAGGAAGGTTTGCCATGGATAAGGAATATACAGATTACAAGGAGCTGCTTCTAAAGGACGCTGAGCTTAGAGAGCAGATTGATGCACTGCCTATCGGATCAATCGGCAAAAAAACAGTAGGCGTTCGAACTTACTTTTATCACAGATTTTATATCAATGGCAAACGGAAAGAAAGATACATCCCTGCCGAGGAAGTCGAAGCATTTAGGTCAAAAATTTAAAAACGCAAAGATTTGGAGGTCGAGCGCAGGAATCTTGCAAGAGAAATTGAAAAAATAGAAGGGAAACAGAGCTACGGGATTATGTATAATCCGCAACATACACCTTTTACTGATGGCTGGGGTCTTAGAATGTCTGACCAGATTGCTGACTATATGAACGGCTCTATTAATGGTTCCTTTCATCTGTCTGACTGTGGGCTTGACTTTGCACATAAGGGTGCAGTGGAATATTGCAAAAACATATTCACCGGAGAGCCCCTCAGAGCTTTTACCCATGCCGTCACTGATTATCATAAACGTGAATGCTATAGCGTTTTAGATGCCTACGTGCATGGCGAAATTCGAGATAAAGTATTTATATTATATGGGCTTAGGCATACAGGCAAGACAACAATGATGAGGCAGGTGATTGCCGAGCTTTCAGATGCACAGTTCGCACAGGCGGCTTTCATTCAAGTTACTCCTTCTGATGATTTGGCAGGCCTTAACATTACTCTTAAATTCCTTGCATCACAAGGGTATAAGTATATTTTCATAGACGAGGTAACCCTGCTTGACGATTTTATTGAAGGAGCGGCAGTGTTCTCTGATATTTTCGCAGCAAGTGGGCAAAAGATAGTTCTGTCCGGTACAGATTCTTTGGGGTTTATGTTCACGCAGGATTCGCAGCTTTACGACCGTTGCATTATGCTGCATACCACATTTATTGCTTATCGTGAATTTGAAAATTTGCTTGGAACAAAAGGAATCGATGAGTTCATACGCTATGGCGGAACTTTGAGCCTTGGTGGCTGGCACTATAACAACGGAGCGACTTTTTCTTCATTGCAAAGCACGGATGAATATATCGACAGCTCCATCGCTCATAATATTCAACATTCGCTTAAATATTATCAGGATGGCAACCATTTACGCAGTCTCCGTGAATTATATGAACACGATGAACTTACGAATGTGATTAACAGAGTTGTTGAGAATATCAACCATAGCTTTGCCTTAGAGGTTCTCACACGGGATTTCAAGTCTGGAGTGCTTTCCATGTCAAGACGAAACTTACGTGCAGATACTAACATCGGCAGCGATATACTTGACAAAATCGACCTGGAGGCTGTAACAGACCGTCTCCGAAACAAACTTCAAATCCTAAACAGCGAGGAAACAAAAGTATATCTTCAGGATGCACATGCCTCACAAATAAAGGAATATTTGAGTCTCCTCGATCTAACATTTGATTTTAATGTGGTATCCCTGCATGATTTGGCTCACAAGGAACACAAGACGGTAATTTCTCAGCCGGGGCTCAGATACTCACAGACAGATGCACTGTTTTCTTCACTGCTTGAGGATGTTGAATTTTCGGATATATCTCTCAAAGAAAGAAATTACGTACTAAGCAAAATCAGAAGCGAGGTTTGCGGCAGGCTGATTGAAGATCTCGTATTACTTTAGACCAGTCTCGCACATCCACGGAAACAAGTATTCAAACTGCAGTTTGCTATCGGCGAGTTTGATATGGTTGTATTTGACACAAAAACCGCCTCATGCGAAATATTTGAGGTAAAACATTCGCAGACACGCACGCCGCATCAATATAGACACTTAATCGATGGCAAAAAAAATGAGCAGACAATGTTCCGATATGGAGATATCACCGGCCGCTACATCTCTCGGGCATGTAAACATGCAATACAAATAAGGGGAGCATGTCTCCATGCTTCCTTAATCCTACTATTTCTTATTCCTGAGCTGCCCACAGGCCGCGTCTATGTCGCTCCCCAGTTCGCGCCTTACAGTAGCAGGTATTCCCCTCTGCTCAAGTCTTGCCCTGAAATCTTCTGCGTGTTTTTTGCCTACACCTGCAAGTCCTGATTCTTTCACTTCATTTAGAGGTATCAGATTCACATGACACAAAATGCCCCTGAGCAGGCCTGATAGCATATCGGCGTGCTCCATACTGTCATTGACTCCTTTTGCAAGGGCATATTCAAAAGTGACTCTGCGCCCTGTTATTTTGGTATAATCTGCCGCCGCCTTTATAACTTCCTTAACAGGATATCTGTCGTTTACAGGCATCATACTGCTTCTTAATTCATCTGCAGGTGCATGAAGTGATATCGCAAGGGTCACCTGAGGAAAATCATCTGCGAATCTCCTGATTCCATCCACAAGACCGCAGGTGGATACTGTGATATTTCTCATAGAAATATTAAGGCCTTTTGGTGAATTTACAAGTCGCAAAAATCTTGCAACATTTGCATAGTTGTGAAAAGGCTCCCCTGTCCCCATTATAACTATATGGCCGATTCGTTCTCCTGTATCCTCCTGCACTGCAAGAACTTGTGCTGCCATTTCCCAACTTTCAAGGTTTCTTTTCAGACCGCCTATTTGCGATGCACAGAATCTGCAGCCCATTGCGCATCCCGCCTGCGACGATATGCATATTGAATTTCCATATTTGTATTTCATAAATACAGACTCGATTTTTTCTCCATCGGGCATTTCAAAGAGATATTTTCTTGTGCCATCTGTTTTTGATTTTTGCACTGTAACAATTCGTATGTTTTCATATTCTGTCAAAGACGAAAGCTTTAACCGCAAGGCTTCAGGCAGATTACTCATTTCACTGAAATCAGCTGCCCCTTTATATATCCATTCAAACACCTGCTGACCCCTGAACGGTTTTTCGCCAATCTCTACAAAAAATGTCTTCATTTCATCTATTGTCATGTTTTTTAGTACAGGCTTTTCCATTTTCGTTTTTCCTTTTGCTCATTGTCTGCAGGATGCAATTCCTCTTCTGTAAGTTTCCTCGAAAAGATACTGCGGCGTCGTTCTTTTGCATTACGCCAGTCGGGTCTTTCTTTTTCAAGAAATTCCGCCATGCTTGCCTCGGAATTGCCAGGATAGTATTTCTCTACGTATTCGTTTACAACAATCTGCGGTACTTTCTTGAATCTGCCGATATCATCTGTATCATCGCCCCAGAACGATCCCAGTTTGAAACCATATCCTTTGAGAACCGCTGCCGCATCAGGCTGGTAAAACCCTTTACTTATTGCAATCGTGTCAAGGTCATATCCGAGAGCTATATATGCATCTATGATTTGTTTGTGTTCACGCAAACTGTATTCCCTCATGGTTCCCTCCTCTACAAAACCGGAGAAAAGACTGCCTTCTCTCCGGTCATTTTTAACTGCTATTTGATTTTTTCTATTGCTATTCCGCTCTTGTGTCCGTTAAGATCAAATTCTTCAGGTGCGTCGCCTTCATCCAGTGATACAGCAAGGGTTTCCTTCATGATATATTCTTTGTGCTTGTTTACTGCTGCCCTGATGCTGTCATCAGCTGATATTGTAATGCTGATGTTATCCATCATTTCAAGGCCTTTTTGTTTTCTCAGCTGCTGTACTTTGGAGATGAGTTCTCTCGCAAAGCCTTCGTCTACAAGGTCAGCGTCAAGATTCGTATCAAGAATTACAAACAGATTGTTTTCCATTGCAACTGCAAATCCTTCTTTGGCATCGATTCTTACATCTACGAAATCCTTTTCAATTTTCATGTCATCATCGCCGACTTTGAGAACGCATTTGCCTCCGGCTTCAAGCTCTGCCACAACTGCAGCCGCATCTGCTGATGCAAGTGCTGCACCAAATGCCTTGATATTTTTGCCAAGAACAGGTCCTGCAACCTTGAAGTTTGGTTTCAGCGAATAGTTCATATATTTATCGAGCTCTTTTTCGAATTTAACATCTTTAATGTTGAGTTCTTCCATAATGAGCGGTACAAGATCCTCTATTAGAGCTTCATATTTACCGTCAACAAGAATCTCATTGAGAGGCTGTCTTACTTTGATTCTCTGCTTTTCACGGATGCCTCTTCCAAGTGCAACCATATCTCTGACAAGATCCATTCTTTCTTCTACTTTGTCATCGATAAGCTCAGCGTCTGATTTAGGGAAGAAGCTGAGATGAACTGATTCAGATCCTGTAAGGTCAGTATATATCTCATCTGAAATAAACGGTGCAAATGGTGCCATGAGCTGAGCCACACCTACGAGCACCTCATATGTCGTAGCGTATACGCTCTTTTTGTCTTCTGTCATTTCTTCTGCCCAGAATCTTCTTCTTGCTCTTCTGATATACCAGTTTGACAAATCTTCAACCACGAAGTTCTGTATCTTCCTTACAGTCTTCATGTGGTCATATCTGTTCATCTCTTCTGTGACATCCTCAATCAGTTTGTTGTATTTGGAAAGTATCCATCTGTCAAGCTCAGGGCGCTTGCGATAGTCAACAAACACTTTGCCTATGTCTATATCATCCTGATTTGAGTAAAGTACAAAGAAATTATATACATTCCTGAGTGTTCCAAAGAACTTGCTTGTGATTTCAATAAGCCCATCCTCATCGAATTTGGTCGGCGACCAAGCAGGTGAAGTATGAAGCAGATACCATCTGGTTGCATCAGCGCCGTATTTGTCAAGCATTTCAAATGGATTTACAGTGTTGCCCACGTGCTTGCTCATCTTCTTGCCGTTTTTGTCAAGGATAAGGTCGTTTACAAGCACATTGCGATATGGTGCCTGACCTTTAATAAATACTGAAATTGCAAGCAATGAATAGAACCATCCTCTTGTCTGGTCTATCCCTTCGCAGATAAAGTCTGCAGGGAAAAGTTCACTGTCAAAGTTCTCGGCGTTTTCAAACGGATAATGCTGCTGTGCAAAAGGCATGGCTCCTGAGTCAAACCAGCAGTCCATAACTTCCGGTATTCTTGTCATTTCTTTGCCACAGTGAGGGCACTTGATGTGTACATCGTCAACATACGGTCTGTGAAGCTCTATACTCTCGTCTATATCTTCTATTGATTTTTGGACAAGCTCTGCTCTCGAGCCTATGCACTCAAGATGTCCGCATTCACATCTCCAGATAGGAATAGGTGTTCCCCAGTATCTGTTTCTTGAAATAGCCCAGTCCTTGACATCTGCAATCCAGTTGCCAAATCTCTTCTCTCCAACATAATCGGGATACCAGTTAACTTTGTTGTTGGCCTCAACCAGCTGATCCTTGAGCTTGCTCATTTCGATATACCAGCTTGGCTTTGCGTAGTAAATAAGCGGTGTGCCGCATCTCCAGCAGTGAGGATAATTATGCTCAATCTTTGCTTTTGCGAAGATTTTGTTTTCGGCTGCCAGCCATTTGATAATCTCAACGTCAAGGCCGTCTTCCATTACAAATCTGCCCTCCCATGGGGTAGCTGTATAAAGGCCCTGTTCGTTTACAGGATTCACAACCGGCAAGTTATATTTTCTGCCACACTGATAGTCATCTTCACCAAATGCCGGTGCAGTATGAACAATTCCGGTACCATCTTCTGTAGTTACATAATCCATGCATGTAACAAAGAATGCTTTTTTGTCTGCTTTGACAAAAGGCATGAGCTGTTCATATTCCATGTATTCAAGATCGCTGCCCTTCATCTCTTCGAGGATTTCATAGTTACCTTCACCAAGTACTTTGTCAGCAAGGCTCTTACCTACATAAAATACGCTGCCCTCTTCATCTCCTGCAGTCATCTTAACCTTGAGATAGTCATAGTCGGGGCCTACTGTAAGTGCCACATTTGCCGCAAGTGTCCATGGAGTGGTTGTCCATGCAAGAAAATATTCGTCTGCATCTTTTCTTTTGAATTTTGCAGTGATAGTTGTTGTTTTAACTTCTTTGTATCCCTGCGCCACTTCGTGTGATGCAAGTCCTGTCCCGCATCTTGGACAGAACGGCAGGATCTTGTGCCCTTCATATATAAGGCCGGCTTTGAAGAATTCCTTGATAATCCACCAGCCTGTTTCAATGTAATTGTTGTCGAGTGTAATATATGGGTTTTCCATATCGGCCATGTATGCCATACGGTCACTCATCTGTTCCCACATATCTGTATATGTAAATACGGACTCTCTGCATTTCTCGTTAAATTCTCTGATTCCATATTTCTCAATGTCCTGCTTGCCTGACATTTTGAGCTGCTTTTCAACTTCGATTTCAACAGGCAGGCCATGAGTGTCCCAACCTGCTTTACGATGAACCTGATATCCTTGCATCGTCTTATACCGATTTACGGAGTCTTTGAGTGTCCTTGCCATTACGTGATGTATGCCTGGCTTACCATTGGCTGTTGGCGGTCCTTCATAAAAGTTGAAAGCCGGCATACCTTCTCTTGTTGATATACATTTGCCAAGAAGATCTTCTTCTTTCCATTTGGCTACCTGTTCTTTTTGAACCTCTGCTATAGGTTTCTCTGATAAGTTTTTGAACATTTTTGTTACCCTTTCTGTTTTAGTTTTTGGGGATATATAAAAATCCCCAACCCACAAAAGTGAATTAGGGACGATTTACAAAACCGCGGTACCACCCTAGTTACATATATATGATATGTCTCTCATTAGTGAAGCAGGCTCCGGAGTGATATTCAGACATGCCTCACCGACACTCTCTCAGCACATGAGCATCTCTCTGTAAGGATATTACGCAAGCTTACTGGTTCCATCACAGCCGATATTCGATTACTATTCATTTTACTAAATAAATCATAGCAGTGTCAAGAGTTGAGCAAACAAAAAATCCCTCAACTTTTTGTTTTTTACTTCCCGGCTTCTTGCCATGCATGTGCATTGCGTGATATACTTAAAGACATATTTTAAGAAAAGGATTTTTGAAGATGAACAAAAGAATATCACTCATTCTAACAGTTTTAATTATTCTTTCATCTGTAAATTTTGCATTTGCACAGACGGATGAAACTACAATAGCCGGCGAAACAGCAGCTCCGGGCTGGAACGCGGAACATACAATGTACCTTGATAATGAGCTTAACCCAACCAGGGGCATCGTATCTATAGAAGAAACATACTACAGCTTTTCAGAAGAGGGAATATTGCAAAAGGACATATACCTTACAAACACTGCAGACGGTTTGCTTTACTACTTTGATACCGAAGGCAAAGGCTCCCTTTACACAGGTATTTACGATGGCGCCTATTATACCTCCGGAGTCAAAAGCACAGCCACTCTGACCCAGGGAATCAACAAGCTTGATAACGGCAAGTATTACTATATCAATTCCCAAGGCAGCATCTACACTCCGGCAAAAGCTGGCGTATACAAAGCAGACAACGGCAAAAGATACTATTTTTACAGTGACGGTCACATCGCAACGAGCACAAAAACAACGATTAAAAAAATAGACGGGAAATCATACTATTTCAACAGCAATTCTACTGTCAAATCAACTGGCAAAACCCACTTCGCAAAGATTTCAGGCAAAACCTACCGTATCAGCAGCAAAGGATATCTCCTCACAGGATGGCTGACCGTAAACGGCAGCAAATATTATATGAGTAAAACAAGTTGCGCCCGTGTTGAGAATAAAATTACCACTGTATCAGGCAACAAATACTGGTTTGGTAAAACAGGCAAGGTTATAACATCCAAATGGAAATACAAAGACGGTTACAAGAAATACTATTTCAACAAAAACGGCAAAATGCTTAAGAATACATCGAAGAAGATAGGCAAATATGTCTACTATTTCAATAAAAACGGAGTCCTGCAGACAAATCTTATCAGCTACAAAGGATATAGCTGGGTGCTGTCCCATCCTTTGAAGATAAACGTAAACCGGACAAAGAATACTATCACGATTTACGCTGCAGGCAGTGACGGAGTATATGACATTCCTGTCAAGGCAATGGTTTGCACAGTTGGCTCTGCATCAAGACCTACTGACAAAGGCACTTACAGGACAGGAGCTATATACAGATGGAAAGAGCTTGGCGGTCGTACCGGGTATCAGGATAACGGTGAAGTTGTATACGGGCAGTATGTAACCCATTTCTATGGAGCAATGTATTTCCACTCAGTATGCTATACTGTAAACGGCAACAACCATACACTGCTTACCGGAGCATATAACTGGCTTGGCAACAGTGGTTCACACGGCTGCGTCAGACTCAAATGCTCCGATGCAAAGATTATCTACAATCTGGCAGCAAGACAGCGCTGCAAGGTTGTGGTTTATGACTCAAGCTATGCCGGACCTTTCGGAAAACCTAAACATACAAAAATCCCTTATACACAAAATTACGATCCAACAGATACAAATGCATAATATTACAGACCGGGAATCCCCCGGTCTGTTTCTTGTTTCCATTCAATTTATTATTCAATCAGCAGCAGTAAGCTCTGTAGTTACGCAATAGTCCAATTTGATGCATTTTGGGGGTGGTTAATAGTCCAATTTGATGCGTTTTTTAATAAAACTAATATCTAAAATGATGCAAGCCCTTGACAAACAGCCATTTTCGAGATATGCTTGTTTTAATAGGAGGCAAATACTATGCTCAGGAGAAAAATGTATCAGGTTTTGCTGGATTGGAAGCAACAGAAGAACAAAGAATGTTTGCTCATTAAGGGAGCTCGTCAGATCGGGAAGACAAGCACTGTCATGGAATTTGGTACAAATGAATATCAAAGTTTTATTAACATAAATTTTCTTGAGAAGCCAAGCCTGAAACGGATTTTTGCAGGTGACTTGACAGCGGAAGAAATATACAAGAGAATCAGTGCACATTTGCCAGGCACAGATTTTATTGCGGGAAGCACACTGATTTTCTTAGATGAGATTCAAAAATGTGCGGCTGCCAGGACAGCGCTCAAGTTTCTTGCAGAGGACAACAGATATGATATTGTAGCATCAGGTTCTTTACTGGGCTTGCACTACGGGCAGGATGCAGACAAGGAAGTTGAAGAAGTCGAGTCAATCCCGGTCGGTTTTGAACGTCAGGTCACAATGTACTCAATGGATTTTGAGGAGTTCCTCTGGGCATACGGCTATGAGCAGGACAGCATAGACTATCTTCATAGCTTTTACAATAGCAAAGAGAAAGTTCCGAGTGACATAAATGAAAAATTCGAGGGCCTTTTCCGCGAATACATTGTAGTAGGCGGGATGCCGGAGGTCGTGCAATGCTTTGTGGATAGCAAAGATTTTACTTTGGTGCAGAATATCCAGGAGAAGATTCTATCTGCATATGATGATGATATATCAAACCATGCAAAAGGCATAGAAAAGACAAAAATCAGAGCCTGTTACGACAGCCTGCCGAGACAACTTGCAAGAGAAAACAAGAAATTCAAATATGCAGAAGCAGGCTCGCGCGGCAATGCCAGAAAATACAGTGATAGCATTACATGGCTCAGAGATTCCAATCTTGTTCATGTATGCTACAATGTGCATGAACCATATCTGCCTCTGATGGCAAACGCGAAAAACAATGAGTTCAAACTTTATGTGAACGATTCAGGCCTTCTGATGGCTCGCTACGGTATGCAGACAAAGCTTGCTCTCCTGACCAAGAAACTTCGGGGAATTGCAAAAGGTGGCATATACGAAAATGTTATTTCTGAACTTTTAATAAAGCGTGGCTACAGTCTTTACTATTACAAGACGCAAAACAGCTCAATGGAGATTGAGTTTGTGATTGAAAAAGATGGCGAAGTTGTACCTGTGGAGGTGAAAGCAGGAAATACTGCAACTGCCTCTCTGAATAACTATTTGAATAATTTCAAGCCGGAGATTGCCTACAAGCTAATCGATGGAAATGTTGGGGCAGGTGATGGCAAACTGACCTTGCCACATTATATGGTGATGTTTATTTAGCAAATAAGAAGCCTGTTAAGCTTCCGCTTATCTCACCTGCTTCTTTGCAGGTGCTCTCTTTAGAATATCAGGGAGCGAATTTATCAGCACCTTGGCATTTCTCAATATATCATCGCTTTCCACAACGTCTTTATTCGTGAAGCCGTTTACAAGCATGCCCGCAACAGCTTCTGTAAGGAAATCTGACAGAAACACCTTAAATCCCTCGTCAACCGAAAGCCCGCTTTTGACTTCACAATTATCTACAATACCGGCAGCTATAGATGAGAAATCATTGTAAAAAAACCTCTTCATTTCATCTCTGCCCATACTGTCATATGCACAGTTGAGGATATGCGTATTGTTCTTGACATAGCCGATTATGAACAGGAGGGCATCTTCAAAATCCACCAGCAGATCAAATTTTTTCACAACCTCTATTGCTTCCTGCTCTAAAATCCATTTGAGCAGATCATAAATATCCTCAAAATGATAATAAAAAGTCTTGCGGTTTATATTACAATCAGCAACTATCTCACTTACTGTGATTTTTCCCAGTGCTTTTTTCGACATAAATTTTTTAAGCGATGCCGCTATCATTGTTTTGGTTTTAAGTGTGGCTTCTTCGTGTTTCATAACAATTTCTCCCTAATTCATAATATATTCATACTGTCCTTTTTTCAATAAAATGTTTTCCCTCTTTGTTACCCAGATTGCACCCATTTGTCCGTATTTGCACAAATCCGCATACTCTGACCGGTGAAATTTACAGCATTTGCAACTACAATGGGCTGCAGAAAGGAGATTCACTATGACAAAAAGAAAATTCGAAGTCGCCATGCGGGCTCCCACAGGCATCAAATACGGAACTCTCACTTTTGATGAGGATAGCGGCAATATAAATGGAATCCTCGATATTCTCTGCTGCAAAAATACAATCAGCGGTACTGTTTCAACAGATGGCAAAATTTCTTTTGCAGGAGAAATCGTAACGATCATCCGCACCTTTGCCTACGAAGCCACCGGTCAAATCTCGGATAAAACCCTGTCCGCTGAAATAAACGGCGAGCAACTCAACTGTACCCTTGCCGGCAGGGAGGTCAGTCTATGAGAAAATTTTTTACCGGCGTGGTAAATCATCCGAAAACAATAATGTGCTGCTTCGGCATTGCGTTTGTAATCAGTTTGATATGTCAGCCGTTCATCTCTGTCAATTACGATATGAACGATTATCTGCCTTCTGACAGCGCTTCAACAATAGCTCTTGACACAATGCGCAGCGAATATGACGGGGAAATCCCCAATGCCCGCATAATGATTGAAGATACGGATATTCCGGGCGCACTTGAATACAAGGCTGAGATTGCGGCAATAGACGGTGTTACAGATGTAAAATGGCTCGATGATGTGTACGATACCTCAATGCCTCTTGATATGGCCGACAGTGATACGGTTGAAACATACTACAAAGATGGAAATGCCCTGTTCACTGTCACAATATCAGATGACAGGAGGATAACGGTCTGTGAGGATATACAAAACATCATAGGTGATGTGGGATATATGTCGGGAAGCGCCGTTTTAACAGCGGAAGCTACATCATCGACAATATCTGAAATTCCCAAAATCGCCATCCTTGCAGTCCTGTTTACGCTGCTGGTGCTGATACTTACAACCACTTCATGGGCAGAACCGTTTATTCTGCTCACAGGTCTTGGCCTTGCCGTTAGCATCAATGCCGGAAGCAACCTGATGTTTGGCGAAATATCTTTTGTCACAAATGCAGCGGGCAAAATTCTGCAACTTGCAGTGTCCCTTGACTATTCAGTATTTTTGCTGCACAGATACAAAGAATATCTGCAAAAGCCGGGAATCTCGCCAAAGGAGGCTATGATTGACGCTCTGTGTGCTTCAACAACTTCAATATTGTCCAGTGGGCTTACTACAGTTATAGGGTTTCTTGCTCTTTGCATAATGAAATTCCGTATAGGCCCTGACCTTGGAATTGCCCTTGCCAAGGGTATTTCAATCAGCCTTATCACTGTATTCGTATTTATGCCTGTATTTATCCTTGCAACAGATAAATGGATCAAAAAAACAACTCACCGTCCGTTTATGCCGTCATTTACGAAATTCGGCAAAGCGATATGCAAGGCAATGATTCCTACCGTATGTATATTTGCAGTGCTGGCTGTGCCATCATACCTTGCTTCAAACAGCAACAGCTTTTACTACGGCGCATCTCACATATTCGGCACCGAAACGAAGGCAGGAAGCGATGCAGAGAAGATAGAAGATGTTTTCGGCAAAAGCGACACCTATGTGCTTATGATACCAAGAAGCAGCGTTTCAACAGAAAAACAGCTTTCTGACAGGCTTCATAAACTGCCGCAGGTAAGAAGCATTATCTCCTATGCGGACAGCGTGGGAAGCGAGGTGCCGGAGGAATATCTTGACGAGGGAGTTTTGTCTGAACTCAATTCAGAAAACTACACCCGTATGGTGATTACGGCAAATGCAGCATTCGAGGGCGAGGAAACAGTTTCCCTTATCGAAGCAATCCGCGATACGGCCGAAAGCTGTTATCCCGGTAACTGGCTGCTTGCAGGCGAGGGAATATCAACACTGGATTTGAAAGATACAGTAACCTCGGATATGGCTAAGGTCAACCTGATTGCGATAGGCGCCGTATTTGCGGTGCTGCTGTTTGCAATGAAGTCTGTAACGCTTCCTGTGATACTGGTACTTGCAATAGAAACCGCCATCTGGATAAATCTTGCCATACCGTACTTTGAGGGCGACACCATTTTTTATATCGCATACCTGATTATAAGCTCGGTACAGCTTGGAGCAACTGTCGATTACGCGATACTGTTTACAGACCGCTATCTTGAGTTCAGGCAAAGCTGCAGCAAAAAAGATGCGATTGTCAACGTCATTTCAAGCTGCACCGTATCGGTTATGACCTCTGCCAGCGTTATGACCGCAGCAGGCTTCCTGCTTGGCAAAATCTCATCTCATGGAGTGCTTGCACAGCTTGGCCTGTTTCTTGGCAAAGGTACTTTATGCTCTCTTGCAATAGTGCTGTTTGTACTTCCGGGGCTTTTGTACATCTTTGACGGCATTATTCAAAAAACAACAAAAGGGGTTCATTTCATAAATATTGCAAAGGAGGAGAACACACAATGAAACATCTGAAAAAAGCAGCCGCTGTGCTTTTGTCAATGGCTGTCATACTTTCACCGGCACTGTCTGTATATGCAGGCAGCAACACTTCCGCAAAAGAAGAAGTCATCTATGTGAACACTGACGGAGGCGGCAGCGTTATCGAGATAAATGCGGTAAACATATTCGGAAGCGGCGATATTACAGACTATGGAAACTACTCTGCAGTCAAAATGCTTAATACCGATGACAAAATCACACTAAGCGGCAGCAAAGTGACCTTCACTTCCGGCTCTGACAGAGTATACTATCAGGGAACAATGAAAAAAACAGAAATTCCATGGAATATCACTCTGCGCTATGCCCTTGACGGCAAAGAAATCTCCGCAGAGGAGCTTGCAGGCAAAGACGGTAGCCTGAAGATTTACTTTGATATCGAAAAAAACAGCAGATGCAAAGGAGATTTTGCGGACAGCTATGCGCTTCAGGCAAGTTTCACCCTTGATACCGAAAAATGCACAAACATCACTGCAGACAAGGCTACCTCCGCAAATGCAGGCAAGGACAGACAGCTGACCTATACGGTGCTTCCGGGCAGAAATTTAAGCTCCATCATAACCGCTGATGTTTCGGATTTTGAAATGCCCGCAGTGACCATAAACGGTATTAGAATGAACCTTGATATTGATACCGATGATATGGAGATAAGCGAGCGTATTGATGAGATTATTGACGCTGTAAATTCCTTAGATGACGGAGCAGGTGAATTAAACAGCGGATTGCAAAAGCTCTGCAATGCAACAGACACACTCAAAACCGGCACAGCCACACTTGACTCAAAAACAGGTCAGCTTGCAGACGGCGCGGGAGATCTTGCAGACGGGCTTCTTGCGATAACCTCAAAAAACAAGGACCTGACCGACGGAGCATATGCAACATTCTCAGGGCTTTGCTCAGCGTCAGAACAGATATTAAACGCTCAGCTTGAGGCAAACGGAATTGACATTGTAACTCTTACTACTGAAAATTATTCTGATGTACTGACAGGACTTCTGAACAAAATGGGAACAGAGGCAGTCTACCAAAAAGCCTATGCAAAAGCCTATGCGGAGATAGAAAAAGAGGTGAGCAAAAACGAAGCGGCTGTTTATTCGGCATATATCAGTTCAAATGCCGACGATATATATACTTCATATATATCTGCAAACGCTGACGCTCTGTATCAGGAAGCCGCATATCAGGCGCTGCTTTCCGAGCTGCAGGAAAAAGGCATGGATAAAAAATCTGCACAGGACTATCTGGCAGGCAGTGAGGGACAGCTTCTTATCGCAGGCAGCATTACCGAAATGAGTGATGAGCAGAAGTCAAAAATTGCTGATACTGCCGTAAAAAATCTGACAGCAGAGCAGAAACAGCAGATTCTAAAAAACGCCGAAAGCTCTCTGACAGCAGAGCAAAAGAGCGAAATAAAAGACGCATACATCAGGCAGCTTATGGCAGATGAGACTGTAACTTCACAGATTTCTGAAGCGGTTTCAAAGGCTGATGAATTTTCAGGGCAGATAGCACAGCTCAAAGGAAGCCTTGACAGCTGCAGCACCTTCTGCGAGGGAATTACTGACTACACTGCGGCAGTAAGCGAAGCTTCGGATGGAGCATCTTCACTTGA
>CAZDQV010000050.1:0-14503 GCA_964507795.1 uncultured Oscillospiraceae bacterium
CCTTGCAGAAGGCGGCACTGTAGCAATGTGCCTGCCTGCCACATCGTTTTATCTGGGAGCGACATTTGCGCCTGTAAGAAGAATGATAGAGCTTGGCATACCTGTTGCCATGGCATCGGACTTCAATCCGGGCTCGTGTCCGTCGCTCAATTTGCAATTTGTAATGAATCTTGGGTATCTCAAATACAGAATGATGCCTGAGGAAATACTGACTGCTGTAACTGTAAATGCCGCCTGTGGTATCAACAGAGAACATGAAGTTGGAACTCTTGAGGTTGGCAAAAAAGCCGACATGGTTATATGGGATGCACCTGACATGGAAATGCTTTGCTACAGATTCGGTTCGAATATGGCAATAGCTACAATAAAGAATGGAGAAATACTGTAATGAAATTAGTCGATTTAAAAGTAAATGAATATCTGGATGTCCTCAAAAGTGATGCACCTGCACCGGGGGGCGGCTCTGTTTCAGCTCTTGCGGGAGCGCAGGGAGCGGCTCTGTTTGTAATGGTTGCAGATCTGACACTGGGCAAAGAAAAATATGCTGATTACCAGGAAATATGCAAGACTGCAAAAACAAAGGGACAGGAACTTTATGACAAGCTCTTTGAGGGTATAGACAAGGATACGGAAGCTTTTAACCTTGTTTCTGCAGCATTCAAAATGCCAAAGGACACAGATGAGCAAAAAGCCGCAAGAAAACAGGCCATAGCTGACGGTACGCTTGTTGCCACACAGGTACCTTTTGATACTATGAAGTATTGCTATGAGGGTCTTAAAACAGCCCAGACCATGGTAGGCAAATCAAATCCCAATGCGGCCAGCGATTTGGGAGTGGGGATTCTGAACCTGATGGCAGGTATCAAGGGTGCATGGCTCAATGTCAAGATCAACCTTCCGGGAGTGAAAGACGAGGCAAAAGCAGCATACTTTGAAGCCGAAGGAAAGAAAATATATGATGATGCGGAAGCTATTGCAAGAAAGTTATATGATGAAATATTACACAGCTTATAAGGAGAGAGAAAATGGCAAAAATAATTGAATCAATACCAAATATCAGTGAAGGCAGAAACAAAGAAGTTATCGAGGCCTGTGTTGACCAGATCAGAAATACGGCAGGATGCACACTTCTTGACTACTCATCAGATCCAAGCCACAACAGAACAGTTATAACCTATATGGGAAGCCTTGAAGCATGCGAAGAAGCAAGTGTTAAGCTTGCCCAAAAAGCAGTGGAGCTTATCGACCTGACAAAACATGAGGGCGAACACCCAAGAATGGGCTGCGTTGACGTAATGCCTTTTGTTCCTATCAAAGAGGCAACTGTTGAGGAATGTATTGAATTGTCAAAGAGAGTTGGCGAAAGAATCGCCAAGGAAGCGGATCTCCCAGTATTTCTCTATGAGAGATCAGCAAGTGCTCCTCACAGAACAAATCTTGCAAAGATAAGAAAAGGTCAGTTTGAGGGAATGGCCGAAAAAGTCAAAGATCCTGACTGGATTCCTGATTTTGGCGGACAGAGAATACACCCTACAGGCGGCGTTGTAGCTGTAGGCTGCAGACCTCCGCTAATTGCATACAACATAAACCTTGGTACAGACAATCTTGAAATCGCTTCAAAGATAGGCAAGATAATCAGAGAATCCTCCGGTGGGCTCAAATGTGTCAAGGCTATGGGAGTTATGCTTGAGGACAGAAATATTGCACAGGTTTCAATCAATATGACAGACTTCACAGTGACTCCGCTTCACAGGGTTACAGAGCTTGTAAGGAATGAAGCTGCAAGATACGGAGTTCCTGTAATAGGCACAGAGGTTATAGGTCTTTGCCCTATGCAGGCACTGTTTGATGCGGCTGAATATTATCTGCAGATTGAGGATTTCAAGCCTGAGGTACAGGTTATAGAGAATCATCTGTTATAAAAGAAGTTAAAAATACACTTTGGAATTGGTGTCAATCAAATATTCCACAACAGACTCACAACAGACTGACACTATCAAAATAAAGTTTTATCTTGAAAGCCTTTTGCATCTGTGATATGATTAAGGCAAGAAAAGGGACGAGGCTTTGCGGCCTTACCAAAGATAAACTCAGCTACTTATTTTAGTAGCCTTGCCGCTCTTGGGTTCAGCAGGAGCGGCTTTTTTGATGCTCGAAATTGTGACCCGAATACGCTTAAGTGTAATCGTAATCCTCAATCTTGCTACCTCCTTTCTTCCAATCCGATACCACAGACCTTTCGAAATTTGGTTCAGCCGCTCGACCTCGTCTTTTGAGTTTATCATACCACAAACTTATATCGGGAACAAGTGTTCATTTTGTTTTTTCGATTCGAGCTACAAATTCTTCTTTATATGTTCTCTTGATTTATGAATCCGGAGTTGCAGGAGAAATTTTCTGTTGGTTTTCAAATATATGTTATAGAGCATGACTGATTGGGGCTGTCGCATTAGGATTAAGATCCAATGGCGACAAGCCCTTTTCCTATGACCTGTAGAAAGTATTTGAATTTCAATGCTCTGGCGTTGCTACAGTGTAACCTGCTGCAGGCATCACAACAAGAGCCAGCCTGTAACTGTCTCTGTAGCCATGCATGTTTTTTAGCTTCCTTAATTATGCTGCTTCTTCCTTAAGCTCATAAAGGTGAAGATCCAGCTTGTCATTCTGTATTCTGCTGTGGAACCATCCCAGATTATGGGCCATGGCAAACAATATGCTCTCTGCAAGAATTTTTTCTTTCCCTCTGCACAAAAATCTTGTGAACTCGCTGTCTCCCTTGATATCTCCAAAGCTGCCTTCCACCTGTATGCTGCGGTTCATTCTAAGCTGCTTTCCCTCATAAACCTTGGTACAGACAATCTTGAAATCGCTTCAAAGATAGGCAAGATAATCAGAGAATCATCTGTTATAAAGTGAATGACGATGCGGCAGGGTTAATGCTCTGTCGTATTTTTTGAGTGAAAAAAACACGAAGATAGAGGTTTTATATGGGAAATTAAAAATAAATTTTTTGAAAGATGTATATAAAACTTGAAAAACCGTGTTAATAACTGTATAATAAGAGGAAATAAAATGACTATTGAGGAGGGATAAAATGCTGTGCCAGTTTTCATTTAAAAATTTTAAATCATACAAAGAGGCAACAACTTTCGATTTTCAGGCAACTTCCGCTCCAGAATTCGCAGATTCTTTGATCGCAAGTGAAAAAGGTGATGCTTTTCTCCCGGTAGGTGTTATATATGGACCCAATGGAGGGGGTAAAACCAATCTTTTATCAGCTCTTTCAAGTCTGATTTCCATGGTGGTAAAGCCTATCTATGAGCTGGAGAAGACAAGAACGAAGATTATTATTCAGCAGAGTGTAAATGCTGCACCTTTTTTATTTGATGAAATATCCAGAGAAATGCCAACCGAATTCGAAGTTTTTTTCAGACAGGGAAAAAACGAATACCGCTACAATCTGTCTGTATATAACGGAGAAATTATGGAAGAATCGCTATATTGGAAGTCTATCGGTGGAAAAAGACCGGGAATGATCTTTAAACGCGAAAAAATTGAAATTACACTAGGCGCCAGCACTAACAAAGCAGGGATTAGCCTATCTGTAAATCCTAAGATGCCATATCTGTCTTTTTTAGCAATTAATTATGACATACCGCAGATAGCAGAAGTCCAGAAGTGGTTTGAGTCGTGTATTGTCAGAAATTATGCAAATCCGGTTGCAGACAGGCAGCTTATGCTTCTGAATGATGATGTGTATCGCAGTAGAATCATACAGGCTCTTAATGATGTTGATATAGATATGTCAGGATGGCGATACGATGAAATTAATAAAGAACTTTACACACAACGCATGATGGACGGGAGGATCTATGAGCTTAGCTTTAGTGATGAATCGGACGGAACAAAAAAAATGATAGCTGCATTGCCTGTGATTCTTATGGCAATTCAGGAAGGACGACTCCTTGTAATAGATGAATTGGATGCAAAGCTGCACCCTAAATTACTTCGTTATGTGATTTCACTTTTTAAAAATACAAAGATAAATAGAAAAGGAGCGCAGTTGCTGTTTACATCTCATGATATGACAACGATGAAGAATACAGTTTTCAGGCGTGATGAAATATGGTTTGCAGCAGAAAACAGGAATCATGAAAGTGAAATATATTCGTTATATGAAATTCGTAGGGAAGATAATGAACGTATAAACAATACTGCTGCATACGATAAGCAGTATATGGAAGGTCGTTATGGTGCTGACCCGTATCTTACAAATATGCTGGCAGGAGGCGAGTGGTAATGAGTATGAAGCCTCAGAAAAAAAGCGACATGGGAAAGAGATGGATGAAGCCGAGGCAAGACAGGAATATTCTGATTCGCCCGGAGTACCACCTTATAGTGACAGAAGGCACAGAAACAGAACCGCAATATTTTGCAGCAATCAGAGATATCATAAACAGTCAGTACAGAGACAAAATTCGGCTTGAAATTTAAGGAGAAGGTGACAATACACTTAGGCTTTTGGATAAAGCGGTAAATCGTGTCAAAAACAATCCGAATGGTTACAAGCATGTTTGGATTGTTTATGATACAGATGATTTTCCGGCAGGTCATGTAAATAAAACAAGTGAGATGTGTGCTAAATTATCTACGGAAGAGACTTTGTATCATGCGGTCTGGTCTAATCAGTGCATAGAACTGTGGTTTCTGTTGCATTTTGAATTCTTTCAGTCAGATTTGCATAGGAAAGAATACTGGCCAAAACTTTCTGAAAGACTAAAGAGCATTGGCCAAGGCAAATATTCAAAAGGTAGATCTGATATGTTTGGAATTTTGTTTCCTTTTATGGACGATGCCATCGCAAACGCAGAGAGACTGGCTGTACAAAATGGCGATAAAACCCCTGCGGATTCTGCACCGGGGACAAAAGTACATGATTTGATTAAGCATTTAAGGGCGTATTTGAATCTGCCAAATGCAAACAGCCACACAAAAGGCAATATTTGAGGTGAAATTGAATAATGGATATTATGGATTCCCGTTATCCTTGGTGGAGACGGGGCCTTTTGTTTTTAGAGGTAAGAATTATAGTTGCCTTATACTTATTTTTGAAGGGACAAATTGTATACAATAATACCATGACGATATAAAGAACAGTTGGAGGGCTGAAAAATACGGGTTTTTAGTGGATAAATTTCGTATACAATGTTAATATGGTATAAAGAATATCGGGAGGTTGGTAAAATGGATTTAAACTCTCAGAATGCAAAGTATGCAGTGCTTCAGGGAAATGAAGCCTGTGCAACAGCGGCCATATATGCAGGTTGCAGGTTTTATGCCGGATACCCCATAACTCCTTCCACGGAAATCATAGAGATGCTTTCTGAAGAAATGCCCAAAGCAGGAGGAGTATTTATACAGATGGAAGATGAGATAAGCTCCGCCTGTGCCGCCATAGGTGCCAGATGGGGCGGCAAAAAAGCCATGACGGCAACATCTGGACCAGGGTATACATTGATGCAGGAAGCGATAGGATTTGCGGCTGTAACTGAAACTCCCGTTGTGATTGTCAATGTTCAAAGAGGCGGACCGTCTACAGGCCAGCCTACACTCTCATCGCAGCAGGATATATATCAGGCCAGGTATGGCAGCCACGGTGATTATGAGATAATATGCCTTGCACCTTCCTCAGTTCAGGAAATGTACGACTTTACAGTCAGAGCATTTGAACTTTCTGAACAGTTTCGGACACCGGTTATTCTACTTGCCGATGAAGTGATAGGACATATGAGAGAAAAAATCATCGTTGAGAGCGGCTCCAAAAACATCAAAGCCGGCAGACGCAAATATGTTGTATCTCCGCAGGCGGATTTCTTTCAGGGTGAAAACTCCATGGTAGAAGGGCAGCTTCACGACGAAAGAGGCCGGAGGATAGGCCATATGCCTGATCGAAGCGGCGAATTTATCAGATGCATCAACAAAAAAATCAAAGACAACGTAGATGTTATAGCTGATATTGAAACTATGTATATGGAGGATGCAGATGTTGCTATTCTGGCATGGGGTTCGGTTGCAAGACCATCAATAAATGCAGTCAGGCTTGCAAGAAATGTTAATGACAACCGCATCATAGCAAAGGCGAGAATTGTAAAAGATTTGTTTAAGCGTGGCATATCCACGACGATGAATGCAGATTACAGTAAACTCAAAGTGGGGATTATTAAAGTCAATACTGTCTGGCCTTTTCCCGAAAAACAGATACAGGAGGTGGCAAAGAATGTTGATATTGTCATAGTTCCCGAAATGAATATGGGTAAATATGTGAGAGAAGTTCAAAGAGCTTTGCCAAACAAAAAAGTTGTTGCAATGTCAAAATGCGGCGGAGAAATACACACTCCGGGAGAAATACTCGATGAGATATTAAAGGAGGTGGGTGTCCATGAATAAGCTGTATGCAAAATATATCAAGCAAAACACGCTACCTACACTGTTTTGTCCGGGATGCGGCAACGGCATCGTGCAATATGCGGCGATGGAGGCTTTTGACAGTCTGGGTATCAAAGACGAGGTAGCATGCGTCAGCGGTATAGGGTGCTCTTCGTGGATCCCATGCTATTATCAGCTTGATTGTCTTCATACAATGCATGGCAGAGCGATAGCATTTGCCGAGGGGCTGAAACTGGCACAGCCAGACAAAAAAATAGTTGTATTCACAGGTGATGGCGACTGTCTTGCAATAGGTGGCAATCATCTCATTCATGCTTCTTCAAGAAACATTGATCTTACAGTGATAATGGTCAACAACTTCATATATGGAATGACGGGTGGGCAAAAATCCCCCGAAACGCCCAGAGGATCCAAAACCAAAACGTCGCCGTTTGGTTCAATAGATGAACCGATAGACGGATGTGCGCTTGCGATGAGCATGGGAGCAGGTTATGTTGCAAGGTGGACAACAGCTCATCCGGTGCAGCTTGCAAAAGCAATTGCAGAAGGGATTAGCTATAGAGGATTTGCTTTTATTGAAGTCTTGTCACAATGCCCCGTGCAGGCGGGCAAAAGCGTATATGGTGAAAAAGATCCGGCTAAAATCCTGAAAAAATACAGGGAGATGACATTTGTCCACAGAGACGGAGTCGCAGATCCTCAAGGCAAAATCAGAATAGGTCTTTTGAAGCATGACCTTGAGGCTGAGGAATACATTGATAAAATAGAAAGAAACCTTATAGAACAGGGAATAAAGAAAGGTTAGTTTTTATGGCTAATATAGATATTGACAAAGTATGTTGCAAAGGCTGTGGCATCTGTATTGAAATATGTCCTAAAAAAGTATTTGCAAAATCAAGAAAACGCAACAGATATGGCACCAACATGCCGGAAGCGGTAAATGCACAGGCATGCGTGTTATGCAGAATGTGTGAGAGGCTCTGTCCTGATGGAGCAATAGATGTCGTTGGGGAGGCAACAAATGAGGATTAATATCAGATTTGCAGGAGCAGGAGGCCAGGGCGTGATACTCTCATCAGTATTGCTGGCAAAGGCTTATGGGCTTAGAGAAAACTACAACATATCACAGACACAAAGTTATGGCCCTGAAGCCAGAGGTGGTGCATGCAAGGCGGAAGTTGTCATATCCGATGAAGAGATCGACTATATGAAGGTTGATACGGCAGATGTGTTTATTGCATTTAATCAGATGGGATATGACAAATATATCGATACAGTAAAACAAGATGCGATTGTTCTTGTCAACTCAACGCTCGTCGAATCAGACCGTACTAAATGTTTCAAGGTACCGGCTACAGAAGTGGCAGAGAGAATGGAAAAACCGTTTACAGTGAATATGATAATGCTTGGAGCACTTACAAAGCTGCTTCCCAAAATTCATTATCCTACTGTTGAAGCCGAAATAAAAGAGAATTTCTCAGCATCTTTGGCAGCTGCAAACCTGGACGCTTATCAAAAAGGATATGAATATGCGGCGGAGCTTTTGGCTGAAATGAAAGAATAAATATATGCAATTAAGCAGGCCTTATTTCCGGCCTGCTTCATCTATACCGAGATTGGCAAGCTCATCAGCTCTATTGTTCATCCTGGTTATATACTCAAAATCATCATACGAAAACGATGAGCCGTTCCACTCTACAAATTTCTTGTAAAGCTTGTTGAAGTCGGTTTTTTTGCTGTCAAGATTTACATGACCCTTTACACGATAAAACGAAATATCGTGGATATCAAGATAAGATATGAGACTTTCCCATATCTCTTTGTGCTCGACCGGTTCTTTCTTAGCTGTTTTCCAGCCGTTTTTCTGCCAGTTTACATACCATTTTTTTCTGAAACAGTCCATAAGATATGAGCTGTCACAATATACTTCTATGGTTTGCCCGTCTTTTTTGATAGCCTTAAATGCTTCAAGAAGAGCAGTCATTTCCATAAGATTGTTTGTTGTGTTTTTTGCGCTGCCGTGCAGTTCCTTATGATGCTGGCCATATTCGAGTATGGCACCCCATCCGCCGAAATTCCTTTTGCTCTGATTGCCTGCACATCCGCCATCAGTATATATTCTCAAAACCGTCATAAAACCCTCCTGATATAATTATGCAATATTTCATGTCAGTGGGCAAGGGAAATGTGATATACTTGTATATAAGTAACAAAGCATGACAGGAGAGATAGTATGAGTTTAAGCTTTTGTTCTTTTTCCAGCGGTTCATCAGGCAACTGCTATATGGTATTTACAGATACTACAGCAGTGCTCGTAGATGCAGGCATAAGCGGGAAAAGAATAATGGAAGGAATTGATTATGTACAGATGGATACAGACAATATATGTGCACTTCTCATAACCCATGAACATACAGATCATGTCAGAAGTGTGAGAGTTCTGAACAAAAAACTGCCCTTTCTCAAAACATATGCCAACGAAAAAACATGGGAGCAGATAGATGATCTTGTTCCCGAAGAAAATCGCAGGGTTTTCAGTGCAGAGCAGGAATTTGCAATAGGCGATATGACAGTAAAACCATTTCGGACAAGTCATGATGCCGCAGAATCTGTGGGATTTTCCTTTTATAGCGGAGGCAGACAGGTCAGTATAGTTACCGATACAGGATATATATCAGATACGATTTTTGACAGCATCAGAAGTGCGGATATACTTGTGATAGAAGCAAATCATGATGTCAATGTACTGCAGATGTGCAGATACCCTTACCAGACCAAACGGCGCATAGCAGGAGATTTGGGACATCTTTCAAATGAGGCTGCAGCTGACTGCATATGCAGGATAACAACTGAATATCCCAAAGACAGACAGGTGCTTTTGGCGCATCTTTCAAATGAAAACAACAGCCCGGCACTTGCACATATTACAATCAAAAATATACTGGAGGAAAACCGGCTGTATGTGGACAGGGATTTGAAACTTGACGTCATAGGAAGAGATGTTATCAGCCCTGTATATATAGCCCTATAATTATGAAGATAAAGATTATATGTATAGGCAAACTCAAAGAAAAATACTGGATGCAGGCAGTAGCAGAATATCTCAAGAGAATAGGCAGGTTCGCCAAAGTTGAGGTTATAGAACTCAGGGAAACCAGGATTTCAGATAAACCTTCTGCAGCCGAAGAAGAATCTGTCAAAAAATCAGAAGGTGAAGAAATACTCAAAAAAATTAAAAGGGATGATTATTGCATTACTCTTGAAATCAAAGGCAAACAGCTTTCATCAGAGGAATTTGCAGGTAAGCTTGCGGCTCTTGCAATAGAAGGCAAAAGCAGTATAGCATTTGTAATCGGAGGCTCACTGGGACTTTCGCAGGATGTAAGTATGAGAGCTGATTTTAAACTGTCATTCTCACCGATGACATTTCCTCATCAGATGATGAGAGTTGTTCTTTTGGAGCAGATTTACAGGTGCTTCAAAATCAACAACAACGAAACATATCACAAATAGTATGAATTGCAATACAGGTAAGTGACTTTATATAATTGTATCAGATTTGAAAAACAGTGCAGCACTGATTAAGTGAGGCACTGTTTTAGGGTTTTAGTCAAATTTCCTGACAGCGTTTACGTATTGCTGTACCATGCCCAGATTGGCGTAAAGATATGTGAACTTGTCAGATTTTCTGGTTTCGAGCAACTTTGCATCAACCATTTTTTTGATATGCTGGGATGTGGTTGCCTGTGCGTAGCCGAATTCTGCAATTAGATCTTTGTTGCATACAGGAATTCTTTGCCTGTTGCATTTCATAATATATCTGAACATTTTTATTCTTGCAGGATGTGCGAAAGCATCTGATACTTCTGCAATCAGTAATACTTCTTCTTCCTGCATTGTGTCAGGTTCTTTTCTTAGTCTCATGATGTCTCTCCTTTGATATTGCCTATCTACAATACATCATGTTGTGGTAAAAGTCAAGAAAAACAACAGAAAAATATCATATTTAGGTGATTCGATTAAAAATAAATGGTATACTTATGGCAGAAGAAAGGCAGGGATGTATCTTGAACCTCATAGTATGCATGGATGAGCAAAACGGAATAATGTTTAACAAACGGCGGCAATCACGTGACAGTGCGGTATGCAGGGATGTGTTGGATATGATAGAGGCAGCTTCTTTGTATACTGACAGGTATTCATACCGGTTGTTTGAGGAGTTTGGTGACGGCAGAGTTATATGCTGCAGGGAACCTGCCCTATCTGCAGGCAGGGGTGATTATTGTTTTGCTGAGGATATGGATATGACAGCAGCTGCATCCAAAGCAGATAAGGTTATTGTATATTGCTGGAACAAAACATATCCTGCAGACAGATATTTTGATGTAGATACAGAGAGGTTCGAGCTTGTCACGCAAACTGAGTTTGAAGGCAGCTCTCACAAAAAAATAACAAAAAAGGTGTATGTAAGATGAGATTAAAATTTAAAATTACAGCAGTGATTTGTGCAATACTTTGCATAATATCAACAGGATGCAGTGAATCGGCAAAGGTGTCTGGAGATTCTCACCGCAGCATTGAAATTTCACAGGTGCCAGATTATAGCGGACAGGCATATGTTGCAATCAACAAAAATGAACCTGAATTTGATGAAGAGGATTTTACTGAGTCTTCATTTGAAACATACAGCAGCCTTGACAGCCTCGGAAGATGCGGCGTTGCTTATGCGAATATAGGGAGTGATCTGATGCCAACCGAAGAGCGGGGCAGCATAGGATCTGTAAAACCGACAGGCTGGCATACTGTCAAGTATGACAATGTTGATGGTAAATATCTCTATAACCGCTGCCATCTCATAGGATATCAGCTGACAGGAGAGAATGCCAACGAGAGAAACCTGATTACAGGCACCAGATATATGAATGTAGATGGCATGCTGCCTTTTGAAGATATGGTTGCAGACTATATCAGAGAGACTGACAATCACGTACTGTATCGTGTAACGCCGATATATGACGGCAACAATCTGTTGGCAAGCGGTGTCCAGATGGAAGCTGCTTCTGTTGAGGATGATGGCGAGGGTATCTGCTATAACGTATATGTATACAACGTGCAGCCTGGAATTTCAATAGATTATGCGACAGGGGAAAGCAGCAGGCAGAGCAGCAATACAGACAAAAGTGACAGTAGCAGCAGTGTGACATATGTTCTTAATACGAATACGCACAAATTTCATTATTCGGACTGCTCAAGCACTGATGATATTTCAGAGCAAAACCGTGAAGTTTACAAAGGAAGCAGATCCACCCTTATAGACAGAGGGTATGAGCCGTGTGGCAGATGTAATCCATAGCAAGGAGAGTCAAAATGAAAACCTGTATACTTATGGCAAGCCCTCACAAACAGGGCAATACTGCAGCACTTACCAAAGTGTTTTGTAGTGAGCTTGACAGGCTCGGTGAGGAATTTACATATCATTACCTATATGACATGGATATAGCAGGATGCATTGCCTGCAGGAAATGTCAGAGAGACTGGAGCGGCTTCAACTGTTTCAGAGAAGATGATATGAAGCAGATAGCAGAGGATATACTTGCCTCAGATGTCATATTGTTTGCAACACCGATTTATTCGTGGTATGCAACTCCTCCGCTCAAAGCGGTTATGGACAGACTTGTCTATGGCATGAACAAATATTACGGTGAGAGCAAAGGCCCTGCAATCTGGGTAGGCAAAAGACTTGCCGCAATAACAACCTGCGGTTACCCACCGGCAAAAGGCTCCGATCTTTTTGAGGAGGGACTCAGGAGATATTGCAAGCATTCCAACCTTGAATTTGCAGGGATGCTTACAGAGCGGCACATGGGATATGATACAGTGTTCATGGATAGATGCAAAGCAGAGAACGTAAAAGAATTTGCACGAAAATTATACAGATAGAGCCGATATGAAAATCGAAGGAAGTATGGGACAAAATCCATGCTTCCTGATTTTTTTGAAAAAAAGTATTGACAGATGTGCAATTAAGTATTATTGTATTAAGCAAGTAATACAATAATACAAAAGAGATGGGAAAGGAGTACTAATGGAGTGGAGCTTTAAAGAAGGCATACCTATTTATACACAGATAATAGATAAGGTGAAGACAAGCATTGCAAGTGGGCTTTATGAACCCGGGAGCAAGTTGCCATCCGTAAGAGATATGGCACTTGAAGCGGGAGTGAATCCCAATACAATGCAAAAGGCGTTTGCCCAGCTTGAGAGAGAGGGATTGCTTTATCCGGTAAGAACCAGCGGCAGATTCATAACCGAAGAGAAAGAAGTGCTTGATAATTTGAAAAAGAATCTGGGTAGAGAATATATAGAGGAATTGTTTGATAATCTTAAAAGACTTGGCATGACTAGAGAAGAAATAGTTGATGCAGTAAAGAACTGGAGTATGGAGGATTGAAATGAGTATATTACAATGTAAGAACCTGTCCAAAAGATATGGCAGCACAGAGGCATTAAAAAGCATCGATCTTGAGCTTGAGGCAGGGAAAATAGTTGGGCTGCTGGGGCCTAACGGCAGCGGCAAAACAACATTTATCAAACTGGCAAACGGACTTTTGAAGCCATCTGAGGGAGAAATGCTGATTGAAGGACTTAATCCGGGAAAGGAAACCAAGGCAATGGTTGCATATCTTCCGGACAGAGATTTTCTCCCGGAATATATGTCAGTAGGCCAGCTTATTAATTATTACAGTGATTTCTTTGAGGATATGAATACATCGAAAGCAGAAAAAATGCTCGATAACCTTGACATTGATAAAGACATGAAGCTCAAAAAAATGTCAAAGGGAACCAAGGAAAAAGTACAGCTCATACTTACCATGAGCAGGGATGCAAAAGTATATTTTCTTGACGAGCCGATAGCAGGTGTTGACCCTGCAGCCAGAGATTATATACTTCGGACAATTATCACAAACTATAATCCGGATGCACTGGTGATTATAAGTACTCATCTGATAGCAGATGTTGAAAATGTACTTGATGATGTTGTATTCATCAAAGACGGTAGAATAGTGTTTCACAGAGAAGCTGACATTATCCGCGAGCAGGAAGGTAAAAGCATAGACGGATTATTCAGGGAGGTGTTCAAATGTTAGGGGTATTGTTGAAATATGAGTTGAAATCAGTAGGCAGGCTGATGCTGCCGATATATGGAGCCTTTATAGCGGTAAGCATATTGTTTGGCATATCACTGTTTGTGTGGGATGGCAGCGGGAATACTGATTCATTTGCAGGAGATGTTGCCATATCAATAACAGGGGTAATATATACATTGCTTGCAATTGCAATATTTGTGTTTACAATAATCCTGATTATACAAAGGTTTTACAAAAACCTGCTTGGCAATGAAGGTTATCTTTGCTTCACACTTCCTGTAAGCACCAACGCTCACATTGCAAACAAACTGATTTCTGCAGTTGTGTGGGCACTTTGCGGAATTGTAGTAGCGGGAATATCAATGGTTATACTTGTATTGTTCTTTGTGACGCCCGGTGAAATCTTTGAGGGAATTGACAGAGTGTTTAATGAAGTCCTGCTCTATATCGGCAGCGGTAAATTTACGCTTTATGCGGTTGAGCTGTTTGCCATTGCAGTGCTTGGCTGCGGGCAGTGCGCAATCAAAATATATGCCTCGATAGCTGCAGGACAGATTTGGACGAGCCACAGAGTGTTGGGTGCTGTTGCAGCATATATAGTGTTTGGAATATGCGAGGTCATACTTCTTAATATTGCAGACAAAATATGTGGAGGAAGCTTTAATCTTATTCTTACAGCTTCCGGTGACTACAGCATCAACGCTGCATTCCTGTTTATAATTGCAGTGCAGGCGGTGCTTGTTGCGGCATACTGGGCGGTGACATATCTGATGCTTGACAGAAAGTTGAATTTGCAATAGCAGAGAATGGAAAAAAGTTTGGTTAAGGAATAATAGAAATTACGGCAGGCATGATGTCTGCCGTAAAATTTACCACTTGTTATATACTTTTTCGGCAAATCCGATAAA
>CAZDQV010000051.1:0-14380 GCA_964507795.1 uncultured Oscillospiraceae bacterium
ATATCCGATATTAATCAGAATCTCATACAGATATCCACCCTCCGGCATGAATATGGCTGTTACATGATTAATAGCCATCACGGCCATTGCAAAATATTTAATCTGATCTCTGTTAAGTTCCTTAATCATAGTAAATTACTTCTCCAACGTGTGCGTGTTTTTACCGCATGCAATATGCACACAAATTCCTATTGCCACTCCAAGCACTGAAGGAGTTATCCATCCAAGTCCCATCGAATAAAAAGGAAGCCAGTTTTGTGCTGAAGCTACTATGCCTGAAACTGCACTTATACCGCTTACTTTGAACAAATCAAGCACTGCAGCAATCATAGTAAAACCTATTCCAAATCCATATACCCTGCGATCATTTCCGAAGAATCTACCGAATATGCTGAGCAATATGAGTACGATTGCCAGTGGATACAGGAAGTACAAAACAGGTGCTGAAAATGATATTATCTTTGACAGCCCTATATTCGATACAAGTAGCGAAAAAGCTGTAAATGCTATTGCCCATCCCCTGTAGCTCATTGTCCTTGGGAACATTTCTGAAAAAGTATCAGCGCAGGCCGTAACAAGTCCTATTGCTGTTTTCATGCAGCAGAATGTAACAGTCAAAGCCAAAACTATCATACCCGCACTGCCAAGATAATGCTTGGCAACAATAGCAAAAGCTGTCCCACCGTTAAAGTCCGGATTTGAAAGCTGATCGGCATAAAGACCATAGCTTTGTGCACCGACTATTGCTATGAGGGCATATATAACTGTCATGAGAAGCATGCTGAATATGCCTGATTTAACAGTATGTTTTGCAATCGCTCCCGGCTCATTAATGCCCATGCCTTTGATTACATTTATAACAATAACTCCAAATGCCAGCGATGCAAGCGCATCCAGTGTATCATATCCTTGCAGGAATCCTGTTGCAAATGCACTGTCTGCATAACTCTCGTTTACTGGAACTGATGAAATACTCTGCTGCGGCGATGCAAGTGCTGCCACTATGAGGATTCCAAGGCAAATGAGAAATATCGGATTAAGGTATTTGCCCACAGACTCCATTATTTTAGACGGTCTTAATGAGAAAAACAGTACTGCCGCAAAAAACAGTGTTGTAAATATCGCCTGTGCAATAGTTTCCCCTCCTGACAGAAGAGGCTCGATGCCCATCGTAAATGATGTCGCCGCACACCTTGGAATTGCAAAGAACGGTCCAATTGTCAGATACAGCGCACATGTGAAAAAATAGCTGTACCAGCGACTGACCCTTCCTGACATATGCATAAGCCCGGTGCTCCTTGAAACTCCAAGCGCAACAATGCCAAGCAAAGGAAGTCCTACTGCAGTTACAAGCATACCGCATAGAGCCGGTAACAGGCTTGCTCCTGACTTTGCTCCCAGGATAATAGGGAATATGAGATTGCCTGCTCCGAAAAACAGACCAAAAAGCATGGAAGCAACAAGAGTATATTGCTTCACTGTAAGTTTTGTTTCCATCAGTTACTCCTCAGTATAAGACCCCCAATTCCAAGGGTTGGAATATGGGGGTCGTCCACACAAAATATTACGAGCACAATGCCCTTTCCATATGCATATAATATACACCAAACCAAACTGCAATTCAACAGGAAATTTTTTTTGCGCAACAAGCTATCCTGATTACATCAGATAATGAGCAAATTTCCTGCCTCTCCAGCATCTATTACAGATTTGATGTAAACGAACGTCTTTTCTGAAAGTTTCGCCTCTTCTGCATATAACTCAATTTTGTCTACACATTTATCTATTCACATTACAAACAGCATAATCATCCCTGCCACTACCGAAAATGCCACAAGCAGCGATGCCGCTGTTTTGCTCACCTTTACCGTCATTCTCACAATGCCGCCTGCCAAACCTGCAAGCCCGCAGACTCCCGCCACAATTCGCCACAAAGTCCAGTTTGACGGCAGAGCCGTAATATTCATATACGCTATAAGGATTGCCCATACAGCCATTATATACAGAACAACTCTGTTTGCTCTGTCATTTTTAACAAATGCAAGCAACGCCAATCCAATAACACTTATAACGCTCATAATGATAAACATCAACGCAAGATAACCAAGTGCCATACAGCCTCCTTATAACTCCTCTTCTGCAACCTTCATCATAATTGCACATTCGATGCGCTTGCGAAACAGCTCACAGCCCGCTTCGTATATACCTCTGATGCTGCCTGATGCATGATATGCATTGGCCGCACAACCTCCCGAACAGTAAAGCTTAGCCCAGCAGTCATTACACTCAGGTCTTGCATATACATTACACGAACGAAACTCTTCCCTGATCCCGTTATTTGTAACTCCATGCCATATATCCCCAAGCTTAAACTCCTCATCTCCGACAAACTGATGACACGGATACAAATCACCCCACGGAGTAACCGCCATATATTCCGTGCCCGATCCGCAGCCCGAAATGCGTTTGTAAATACAAGGTCCCCCTGTAAGATCCAGCATATAGTGATAAAATGTTATCGGATTTCCCTCTCTGCTGCGTCTTAACATGTCCTTTGCAAGTATTTCATACTGTTCTTTAACTGTTTCTATATCATCTGCGGTAAGCGCCGCAGGATCTGACGGTGCACATACCACAGGCTCCATGCTGAGTTCTGTAAACCCCAGGTCAGCCATATGGAACACATCTTCTGTAAAGTCAGGGTTTGCATGAGTAAATGTGCCTCTCATGTAGTAATTTTTGCCTCCTCTTGATTCAACCAATCTTTTGAATTTAGGCACGATTATATCGTAGCTGCCGTTACCTGCGTAGTCCACACGTTTGAGGTCATTGATTTCTTTCCTGCCGTCAAGAGAAAGAACAACATTGCTCATCTCTTTATTTGCAAAATCTATGACATCATCATCTATCAGCATGCCGTTGGTTGTAAGCGTAAATCTGAAATTTTTGCCATGCTGCGTTTCAATACTTCTTGCATACCTGACAAGCTCCTTGACTACATCCCAGTTCATAAGGGGCTCTCCACCAAAGAAATCAACCTCAAGATTCTTTCTTGCTCCGGAGTTTTCAATAAGAAAATCCAGTGCTCTCCTGCCCACCTCAAAACTCATCAGGGCTCTCTCCCCATGAAATTTACCCTGACTTGCAAAGCAATAATCACAATTGAGATTACAGGTGTGCGCGACATGCAGACAAAGCGCCTTGATCACATTTCCCGAATGCTCCTTAAACGTCCCTGCCATGTCAGCAAAAGTATCAGGGCTGAAAAGCTTGCCTTCCTTAACCAGGGCCTTTATGTCCTCAATGCATTCCCGCACATCATCTTCTGTCACATCGGCTCTGTCTTTGTATCTGTCACATACAGTCCGCACGATTGTATCCTCTTCATTATCCTGAAACATCGCTATAATATCATAAACAGGCTCATCCACTACATGAATAGAGCCTGAGCAGGAATCCAAAACAATATTATATCCGTTCATTTTGTATTGGTGAACCATAAGAAATTTCTCCTTAAACAACTTAATTAATACAGGCTGCCCTCTGTAAAGAAGACAGCCCGTGTTTACGAAGCCTTATTTACTTGCTTTTTCGCATTTCTGATTGGCAACGCCACAGCTTGTCTTGCATGCTGACTGGCATGAAGTCTGACATTCTCCGCAACCGCCATTCTTAGCACTTTCACATAAATTGCGAGTCTCGATTGTTTTTATTTTTTTCATGTTTTGCATCTCCATTCTATCTGAATTATCATCTTGTATACAGGTCTCTTGAATCATATATCGCCTGTATTTATTTAGTATATCAAATCAAAAATTCAAAGTCAATGTTCGAAGCACAATTCTCTCAATTGTTCTTCAATCCGGCCTTTAATAAGCGCCTTTATATCCTCAAGACTTCCCTTTCCGGTAAATCCCGCCGCCCTGGTATGGCCTCCGCCTGCAAACTCAACTGCTATTTTGGCAACATCCGCATAACTTTTGGCTCTCATGCTGACTTTGATTTCATCAGAGCTGTATTCTTTGAGAAATACAGAAATTTCAATCCCGCTGATACTTCTGAGTTTTGAGACAATCCCTTCAGTTTCGTCCATACCCGCACCTGTTTCCTCAAGCATCTTTTGCGTTACATATGCCATTGCCGCCTTGCCGCCCGCAAAGATATCAAGGGTGTTCATTATCATATTGTCAAGCCGTATCCTGCCTACAGACACGTTTTCATATATCTGTATGCAGACCTCGCTGTGATTCATTCCGCTGTCATACAGTGCAGCAACTATTTCATGGGTTTTTTTGGTGCAGTTTGAATACTGGAAATTACCCGTATCTGTAGTAATCGCAGCGTACAGAGCTTCTCCTGTCTGCGCATCTATCTCATCACCCATTGCGGTGATAATGTCATAGATTATCTCTCCTGTAGCTGCAGCATCAGGATCCACATATGCATAATCCGTCTCAGAGTTGTTGGTTTTGTGATGGTCTATGCACATTGTTTCTCTGCCGGAAAGGAATTTGGTGTATCTCTTGGGTATTCTGCTTTCATCTCCGCAATCAATATATACGCACAGGTCAGGATTCTCTATTATGTCCTGATTGTCGGTGCAGTAATTCTTGTCAAGAAATTTGAGGTTACCCGCTATTTCATCTTCAATGAGAATATGGCAAATCTTACCCTGGTTTCTCAGCACCCCTGCAAGTGCTGCAGCAGAGCCTAATGCATCACCATCCATATGAACATGGGGGAACAAAAGCACGCTTCCTGCCTGTTTGAGTTTTTGCGCTATCTCTTTAATTGTATTCATTGCTCTTCCTCATCATCATGTTTTATGTCAAGACTGTTGATTATATCATCTATATGCCTGCCATATTCCATCGATTTGTCTATTTTAAAGATAAGCTCCGGTATGTGCCTTAATTTCACCTGATGGCCTATCTCACGTTTGATAAGGCCTTTGACGCTGCGAAAACCCGCCAAAACCTGGTCTTTTTCTTCATCAGTGGCATCACCGTTTTGACCGCTTCCGAATATGCTTACATAACAGGTTGCATAGCTGCCGTCGCTTGTCACATCGACAGCAGATATACTTATCATTCCTGAAAGCCTTGGATCTTTAATCCCTGACAAAAGCATCTGGCTTATTATTCTCTTGATTTCTTCGCCCAAACGGCCCTGTCTGTATCCTTTACCCATTTATCTTTCGATTTCCTCCATAATAAAGCACTCTATTACATCACCGATTTTGATGTCGTTGTAGTCTTCGATTCCTATCCCGCATTCAAAGCCGTGCTGCACTTCTTTTGCATCATCTTTAAATCTCTTGAGTGATGAGATTTTGCCCTCATGGATAACGATGCCATCGCGAACAAGACGAACTTCTGCATTGCGAACAGCTTTACCTTCAGCAACATATGCTCCTGCGACAATGCCTACGCCCGGAACCTTGAATGTTTCTCTTACTTCTATCTTGCCCAGCACAACTTCTTCAAACTCAGGATCAAGCATACCCTTCATGGCATCTTCAACATCATTAATAATATCATAAATGACTCTGTATGTTCTGATCTGAACGCCATCTCTATCTGCCATGCTTTGAACGGCTGATGACGGTCTTACGTTAAATCCTATAATTACAGCATCTGAAGTACCTGCCAGCATTACGTCTGACTCATTTACGGTACCAACTCCTGTATGAATTATTTTTACTCTTACATTTTCGTTTTTGAGTTTCTCAAGAGATGCAACTATAGCACCGACTGAACCCTGTACATCTGCCTTGACTATGAGGTTGAGGTCTTTTATCTCGCCTTCCTGTATCTGGCTGAACAGCTGCTCTAATGTGCTTGCCGAGTTCTTTGCAAGCACTTCCTCTCTTAATTTGAGTTTTCTGTTCTCTGCGATTTCTCTTGCGATTCTGTCCTCTTTGACAGCGTTGAATTCATCACCTGCCTGAGGCACTTCTGTAAGTCCGAGTATCTCTACTGCTGTTGCAGGGCCTGCTTTGCCTATCTTCTTACCCTTGTAGTTGGTCATAAGTCTGATTCTGCCGCAGCTTGTTCCGGCTACAACGCTCTGACCTGATTTGAGTGTGCCGTTTAATACAAGAAGCGTCGCAACAGGACCCTTTGCCTTGTCGAGTCTTGCTTCTACAACTGTGCCCTGTGCAAGTCTTGCAGGGTTTGCTTTGAGTTCAAGCATTTCTGCCTGAAGCAGTATCATTTCAAGCAGGTTTGTTATTCCTTCTCCTGTTTTGGCTGATACTGGCACAGATATTACATCTCCTCCCCAGTCTTCAACCAGTATGCCATGCTCTGTCAGTTCCTGTTTTACTCTGTCAGGATTTGCTGCAGGTTTGTCCATCTTGTTTATAGCCACTATAATCGGGACTCCCGCCGCTTTGGCATGGCTTATTGACTCTACTGTCTGAGGCATTACGCCATCATCAGCTGCAACTACCAGTACAGCTATGTCTGTAACATGCGCACCTCTTGCTCTCATTGCCGTGAAAGCTTCGTGACCCGGCGTATCAAGGAATACTATCTTCTGTCCGTTGATTTCAACTTCTGATGCACCTATGTGCTGTGTGATGCCGCCTGACTCTGAGGCTGTAACGTTAGTGGATCTGATGGCATCAAGAAGCGAAGTTTTACCATGGTCAACATGCCCCATTACTGTGATGATAGGAGGTCTTGGTTTCAGGTCCTCTTCTCTGTCTTCAAAGTCTTCGATACCTTCTTCAACAATTTCCTCTTCAACATTTGCAATTGTCACATCAATCCCCAGCTCTGCAGCGAGAATTTCTACTGTCATCTCGTCAAGGTTCTGGTTTATGTTGGCCATAATTCCCAGCTTCATAAGTGCCATAATTACTGTTGCCGTCGATATTTCAAGCTGTTCGCAGAAACCTGCTACGGTAATAGGAACAGATACGGCTGTTGAGCCTTCAGGTATTACAATTGTTTCTTCTACCGGTTCTTCTTTCTTTTGCTTGCTGTGTTTCTTTCTTTCTTTTTTCTCAAGAGATCTTTCGGCAAAATTTCTGTTAAGATTGCCGCCTTTTTTCTTGCCATGCTCAAGTTTTGAGAATTTATCACGCTGTTCTTTGTTTTTGCGTGACTTATCATCCATCTTTTTTTGGTTAGGCTTTTGAACTCCCATATCGGGCGCAGGTGCCGCATCTCTTCTCGAAGCAGCTTTTCTGTCTTTGTCAGGTTTTTTTCTGTCATCGTTTCTCTTGAACCTGTCATCCTTCTTGCCGGGACGTTCATTTCTCTTTTCTTTGCCTCTGTCGTCTCTCCTCTTTGCAGGTTTTTCTTCTTTAGCAGAAGGTTTTGTTTCTTTTTTGATTTCTTCTTTTTTTGGCTCTTCGGCTTTGACTGAAGTTTCTTTTGGAGCCTCCTGCTCTGGTGCAGGTGCCTGAACTTTTACTTCTTCTGTTTTAGGTTCTTCTTTAACCGTCACTTCCGCCTCTATTTTAACTGCAATTGCTTCTGATGCTTTCTTTTCTCTTTCGTCGAGCTCCTTGTTTACAACAGGTGTACCCATTATAGGTTTTTTCCTCTGAGGTACGGCATTTTTGGGAAGAGGTCTGCCTGCAGGCGGTTTTGCTGCCTGGCGTTCTTCAGTATGGGATGCCACCTTTTTGGCCGGTGCCTGTTTCTTGGCCGGCATAGGCGGTTTGATGTTTGCCGCTTTCACTGTAACTCTCGGTTCGTTATCGTCTTCTTTTTCTTTCTTTTTGGGAACAGCTTTTACAACTTTTGTTTCAGAGTTTGCCACGTGTTTGCTTCCCAGAGAATTCTTAAGCTCTGCAACTGTCTTGTCATCTAGTGAGCTCATATGGGATTTGGCTTCTATACCCATGGCATTGACCCTGTCCGTAAGATCTTTACTTGATATATTAAGTTCTTTTGCTAGTTCATAAATTTTCATATTAATTAGAACACCTCCTGATTCAGTGATTGTTCTTTGTCAATCTCCTGACATATTATATCGGCAAAGTGCTTGTCAGTAATACCGAACACACCTTTGTTGCTGTTGCCTGTAACATGGGAAAGGCTTTCAACGCTGCCGTAAATTCTGTATATAGTACCGGTTTTATCTGCTTCTTTGACGAGTTTTTCTATTGAATTCCCGGAAAGATCGCATGCCAGTATTAAGAGTTTCAGTTTTCGTTTTTGCATGGCCATAATACATGTATTGTAGCCCGAGATAAGATTCCTTGATTTTGATGCAAAACCCAGATAGCTGTCGGTTTTTTTAGGCATCACGGCTAAGCTTTGATGTCAGCTCCTCCACAAGAGCCTCTTCCTGCTCAGAAGTCATTTCCATCTGAAGCCCCCGTTTTATTGCTTTTTTCTTGATTGCCGCTTTCAGGCACGCCGCATCCGGACATATATATACGCCTCTGCCTTTTGCTCTGCCTGTATCGTCAACGCAGACCTGACCTTCAAATCCGGCAATTCTTATCAGTTCTTTTTTGGGCTTTGATTGCATACAGCCCACACATCTTCTCATAGGAATCTTTTTTTCTTTCAACTGAATTCTCTCCTGTTTAAAATTTATTCTTCGTCTTCACTGTCATCTGTTGCCACTTCTTCAATCTGTCCGTCACCGAAATACTGAGAATGGCTCTTAATATCTATTTTCCAACCGCAAAGTCTTGCCGCAAGCCTTACATTCTGACCTTCTTTGCCTATTGCAAGGGAAAGCTGATAGTCAGGGACTATCGCAAGAGCAGTTTTTTCTTCGTCATTTACTATTACTTCTTCAACCTTTGCAGGGCTTAATACATTTTTGATAAGCACCTTGGGATCATCACTCCATGTAATAATATCTATTTTTTCTCCAAAGAGTTCGTCCACTACAGCCTGAACTCTCACGCCTCTGTTGCCTACGCAAGCCCCTACGGGATCTACGTTTTCGTCTTCTGTAAAGACAGCCATCTTGGTTCTTGAGCCCGCTTCTCTTGCAATGCTTTTGATTTCAACTGTTCCGTCCTGTATTTCGGGTACTTCAAGCTCGAACAGTCTTTTGACTATGGCAGGATGGGATCTTGAAAGAAATACCTGCGGTCCCTTGGCTGTTTTTTTGACATCCATTATGTATACCTTAATCCTGTCATTGACATTATACTTTTCTCCGGGAACCTGCTCAGTCACAGGAAGCAGTGCTTCTGTTTTGCCCATATCCACAAATATAGTGCCGTTTGAAATCCTCTGTACAACTCCTGTTACCATTTCTCCCTGTCTTTCGATATAGTCATCAAAGACCATGCCGCGCTCTGCTTCTCTAATCCTCTGTACTACAACCTGCTTGGCTGTCTGTGCCGCAATTCTTCCAAAGTCTTTAGGGGTAACCTGATATTCAACAACATCGCCGACTTCATATCTTGGATCTATCTCCTGTGCTTCTTCAAGTGAAATCTGTGTAAGTTCATCTTCGATTTCTTCGACAACATCCATTCTCATGAATACATCAATATCGCCCTGTTCTCTGTCGATATTGACTCTGACATTCTGTGATGTACCATAGTTTTTTTTGTATGCTGAAACCAGCGCCAGTTCTATTGCTTCGATAAGTATGTCTTTTGAGATACCTTTTTCTTTTTCAAGATCATAAATAGCATCAATAAATTCTTTGTTCATCTCTTTTTTATTGCCTCCTTAGAAAATTACTGCCAAATTGGTTTTGGCCACTTTGTCAAACGGCAGCTCCACTGTTTTGCCATCGGTTTCTATGACAAGAATACCGTTATCCAGGCCTTTTAGTATGCCCTGATATGTTTTTTTGCCATCTATACCGGTATAAAGTTTCACATCAACAAGCTGCCCTGTATATCTCCTGTAATGCTCCTCTGTAATCAGGGCTCTATCCATCCCGGGAGATGAAACCTCCAGATAATAGTTTTGCTCTATCGGGTCTGCTTCATCAAGCTTCTCGCTTAAAAATCTGCTGACAAGTTCGCAGTCGTCTGTACTGATATACCCTGCTGCTTCCCCGGTCTTGTCAATATATACTCTGAGGAACCAGTCCTTGCCTTCCTTTTGGAACTCTACATTGTAAAGCTCCAGGTTTTGCTCTGCCAAAAAATCCTCAGACATTTCGGCCACAAGAGTTCTGATATTAGTTTTTGCCATTTTGCCTCCATATAAAACTTAAAGAGCAGACGTTATCTGCTCTTTAAACTAATCGGTCTAAAATTATTGCACCTCTATGGTATCACAAGTATGTGCAAAGTGCAAGGAAAAAATTTGAAACCTTGAACAAAACCTAAATTTCGTTCTCCGGTTCTGCTTCTCTTCTATAGGTAATCAGGTCTTCTGCTATTTCGTTTGCTGCAATTGAAACAGGTTTTTCAACATCTGCTTCTGTAAGCTTTGGCAAACCTCTTGTAATATCTCTTGCTCTCTTGGCTGCAAGGACAACGAGAGTGTACCTTGAATCGGCTTTTTTTCTGATTTCATTTACTGAAGGGTATAACATCATAACGCAAGTTCCTCCTTATATCTATTCACTATATATTCTGCACTGCCTGATACCTTTGCATGCTCTGCATTAATGATGCATGCTGCCATATCTACAGCTTTATCCAGATTGTCATTGACAATATAATAGTCGTATCCTTTGATGCACTCAATCTCTTTGAGTGTAGTACTTAATCTCAGTTCAATATTCTCCGGTGTTTCGGTACCACGCTCTGTCAGGCGTTTCCGAAGCTCTGTAAGCGACGGCGGAAGCACGAATATCAATACTGCTTCAGGATATGCGGCCTTTGCCTGTGCCGCACCCTGCATCTCTATCTCAAGGAGCACATCTCTACCTTGTTCAAGCTTTTCAATTACTCTGGCCTTGGGAGTGCCGTAATAGTTTTTGTAGATCCTGGCATACTCCATAAGACCTCCTGAGGCTATCTGGTTTTCAAACTCCTCATGAGTCACGAAAAAATAACTCTCTCCATGTACCTCTCCAGCTCTGGGAGCCCTGGTAGTCATGGAAACAGACAAATCAATATCCAGTTTTTCGAGAAGTTCTTTGCATATGGTTCCCTTGCCTACACCTGATGGCCCGGAAACAACAAAAACCTTGCCTTTTTTCATTGGAAGCTCCTTAAATATCTTTTGTGCAATTAAATATTATATCACGCAAACAGTACCACGTCCAGCAAAATTCAAGTTTTTACAATTTTTTAACTACCTTGTTTAAGCTTTTCGTTTATGAAGTAATCCAGATCTCCATCCATGACTGCATCAACATTTGCAGTCTCAGCTCCAGTCCTGTGATCCTTGACCATGGTATATGGCTGGAAAACATATGAGCGTATCTGTGCTCCCCAGGTTATCATTGAAAAATCACCTTTGAGCTCTTTGAGATCCTGTTTGTGCTGTTCCTCTGCCAGCTCTATGAGCTTGGATTTGAGGATCTTCATAGCCGTCTCTCTGTTTTGAATCTGGCTCCTCTCATTCTGGCAAGTGACAACAATATTCGTAGGCAGATGCGTAATTCTGATAGCAGAATCAGTAGTATTTACATGCTGACCTCCCGCACCGCTTGACCTGTAGGTGTCAACTCTGATATCCTCAGGGTCAATTTCGATATTAATATCGTCATCTATCTCAGGCATCACTTCAAGTGATGCAAAGGATGTCTGCCTCTTACCTGCAGCATTGAAAGGTGATATTCTGACGAGTCTGTGGACTCCCTGCTCAGTTTTGAGATAACCATAAGCATTCTCTCCCTCTGCAATCAATGTTGCGGATTTAATGCCGGCTTCTGTATCATCCTGCAAATCTATGAGCTTTACCTTGTATCCTTTTTTTTCACACCATCTGGTATACATGCGGAGCAGCATTTCCGCCCAGTCCATGGCATCAACTCCGCCTGTCCCTGCATGGATTGAAAGTATGGCATTGTTTCTGTCATACTTGCCGCTCAGCAGAAGTTCAAGTCTGAGGCTTTCAATTTCCTCTTCAAGCGCGTCATAAGCAGCAATTGCCTCTGCTGCAAGGTCTGTATCCTCTTCAGACTCTGCCAGCTCTATGGTAAGCTCTATATCATCCACACCTGACACCAGCTTTTGATATGTACCGAGTTTCTTCTCCAGAGTCTTCTGTTCTCTAAGCAACTTTTGAGCCGCATTCTGATCACTCCAGAAATCAGGCTTCTCGGCTATATAATTCAGTTCATCAAGTCTTTCTTTGAGCCCAGCCGGGTCAAAGAGAGTCACCGACCTCTCCCAATTTCGCAGCCAGTTTAGGCAAATTCTGTTTTGTCTGTTCTAATTCAATCATCATGTCCTCCATCCTTAATCCAATTATTTATTCCATATTTCAGCGATATACTTGCAATTTTTAAGCTCCTTCGTGAGTTTATTGTACAGCATTTGAATTGCAATATCAATCTGCCAAATAGTTTTTTATCGCGAAACACAGCCAAGTTTGAGTGACTTTCCCTTAACCGATGCTGTAAAACTTGAAAAGTTGTTATTTTTGATTCAAAATTGTATTGAAAAATCATATATAGTGAGATAAAATTATATTGAAAAGTCAGAAATGGAGGATACACATGCTTTATAGAAAAATCGCATCGTTAATTGAAGAGCATTTTGTAAGCAAAAATGAAAAAATCCTGCTCATCGACGGAGCACGTCAAATTGGCAAAACCTATATTATACGTCACGTCGGCCAGAAGCTTTTCAAAAATTTCATCGAAATCAACATGATTGAAGACTCTCTACATGACCGCCTGTTTGCTGAAATCCGAACTATTGAAGATTTTTATCTGCAAGTAAGCATGATTGCAGGCAATAAAATGCATGAAAAGGAAAACACCCTGATTTTTCTCGATGAAATTCAGGCATACCCACAGCTTTTAACGTTACTCAAGTTTCTATCACAAGATGATAGATTCACTTATGTGGCAAGCGGCTCACTTCTGGGTGTTACACTTTCACAGACGACATCGATTCCTATCGGAAGTATCCGCAAGATTCACATGTACCCTCTTGATTTCGAGGAATTTCTATACGCAAATGGCATGAATGCGATTGGGATAGATACGCTTGAGGACATGTTCCTGCATGGAGAATCCCCAGATGAGTCAACGCACCAGAAGATGCTTGGACTTTTCCGCAAATATCTCCTGGTCGGTGGCATGCCAGACGCGGTGAATACCTATGTTGCCGAGCACAATATTCAGTCTGTAAGAGAAATTCAAAGTGAAATTCACAATTATTACACAGATGATGCCGCAAAGTACGACCCTGCAAACAACCTGAAAATCCGCCGAATCTACAGTCTCATTCCATCAAATATGGAAAACAAAAAAAAACGCATGGTCGCAAAGGAAATTGAACAGAAAAAAGGAAAGACTTTTGCAGACTATCAGGAAAGCTTCGATTATTTAATCAATGCAGGCATCGCTCTTAGTGTTCAGGCAATCTCCAATCCACGCTTTCCACTGATTGAGTCAGCTGGCAAGAATTTACTCAAGCTTTATATGAATGACGTGGGCATGCTTTCATGCCTCTTATATGGGAACAACATTCGCGCAATCCTGGACGATGTGAGAAGTATAAATCTCGGTTCGTTATATGAGACGGTTGTAGCTACCGAGCTTACCGCCCATGGATACAACCTGTTTTACTACGACAACCGCAGCAAAGGCGAAGTTGATTATTTGATCGATGATTATGAGAGTCTCTCTGTAGTACCGATTGAAGTTAAATCTGGTAGAGATTACACAATCCACAGTGCCCTGAGCTCATTTGTAAAAAACGATGACTATCACATCAACAAAGCAATTGTCCTCTCAAACAAACGCGAAATCAAGCAAAAAGGCAAGATTACATATATGCCGATTTACTACATCATGTTCTTCAGGAAAACCCGCACCAGCCAAAGCTTGATGTTCTAAGAAAGCACAGATAAAAAAGCTATAAATTGACGAAAAAGCAGAGGCCCGCATTCGCGAGCCTCTTTGCTGCTGATAATTGTTTGCCGGAAAGAAGCAAATTCACGATTTTTTCTGTGTCTTTGTTAGTCCATAATCCCGAATTTTATCCAGCCTTTCTCCGATATTGTATGTGATTCAATATCAAGAATAATCTGCATATATTTTTACCTTTATCACGTTTATTTACTCCATACTCTGCTCGCATATTTACAGTCCGAAAGCGCAGTCTTTGCTACAATATTACCCGATTCATCATACACCATAATCCGGACTTTGTAATAATATCTGGTCCCTTTACTGCCTACTGTATTGATAAATGTATCAGTATCTTTTTCTATCCTGGCTGCATAACCTGATGACTTCTTGGTCGAGCGATAGAAACGATACTTAACAATATATCCTTGTTCCCTGAAATTTGCTATTATTACCT
>CAZDQV010000052.1:0-14359 GCA_964507795.1 uncultured Oscillospiraceae bacterium
AGTCAGAAGGAAATATCGGGAGAAACTGATTCTGCCCAGGAACGCCGCATCAAAAAAGAGCATGAAGCGGCAAAACGAAGGAAAGAAAGGGAGCTTTCACGTCTTGAAGAGAAGATTACTCAACTTGAAATTTCAATAAGTAGCATCGAGGAAGAAATGTGCAGTGAAGAAAACCTATCGGATCATATCAGGCTTGCAAGACTCAATGAAGAATGTCAGAAACAAAAAAAAGAGCTTGCGACAGTTTATGACAGATGGGTGGAAATTCAGGAATAAGCCAAAAAACCATTGCAATATATACCTGCATAATCTATAATAACCTTGATATATTCGCAAGTTGAAACCAAAGGTTGCAGCGTGATTGGCACATATTGCAGCATTATATAAACCTGCGAAATTAAATGGAGGATTTGACATATGGTTTTTGAAAAAGTAAAAGAGATAATAGTAGAGCAGCTTGGCGTAAATGAAAACGACGTTACAATTGATACTCATCTTATGAAAGATCTTGAAGCGGATTCTCTTGATGCTGTTGAGATAATCATGGCAATAGAAGACGAATACGGTATAGAGATTCCTGATGAGGATGCCGAGAAATTCCAGAGCGTAAGCGATTTGGTAAAATTCATTGAAGCAAACATATAATCTGACAAAACACATCCCCGCTTCTACAGCGGGATTTTTCAAAATATAATGACGGAGGGGCATCAGATGAAAGACGAGACTAAAATTTCACAGGCGGTGATTAAGAGGCTGCCCAGATACAGAAGGTATCTGGGTGAGTTGAAGCGCAAAGGCGTTGACAAGATATCGTCAAATGAATTCAGCAAGCTGATAGGTTATACAGCGTCCCAGATAAGACAGGATCTCAATAATTTCGGAGGATTCGGACAGCAGGGATACGGATACAATGTAAATGCACTTTACAATGAAATAAGTGCGATACTCGGACTTGACAAACAATACAAGATGGTCATTATGGGTGCCGGCAACCTCGGACAGGCAATAGTAAATTATACATACTATTACAAAACAGGATTCATGGTATGCGGTGTATTTGAAATCAATCCGAGACTTATAGGCATTAAGATTAATGATATAGACGTAATGGATTACGAAAACACTGTAGACTACGTTGAAGAGAACAATATAGATATAGGTATAATATGCACTACCAAAGAAAACGCACAGGAAGTTGCAGACAGATTGTGCTTTGCAGGCATCAAGGGAATATGGAATTTCGCTCCCGTTGACCTTGAGGTTCCAAACTATGTTGCCCTCGAAAACGTGCAGCTTTCAGAAAGCCTTCATTCTCTGGCATATCATATCAACAGAGAATCATCAAGTCAGAAAGAAATCAAAGAAATCAAAGAAAAATGCAACAAATGCTCAGAGAGAGGCGAGGAATGCAAAAAACGCGGAGAAATATGCCCTTATGAGGTGCAAAACTCTTCAGCAAAATAAAAGGCGGAAATGGTTTGCATATCCGGAAAGTAAAATAACCGTTTCATAAGAAACGGTTATTGATATTTAATATGCTTTTATCTGTTACTCTTCAACTGGAGCATCAACTGGACATGCGTTAGCACAAGCACCGCAATCGATACATTTATCTTCGTCGATTGAATATACAGCTCCTTCTGAAATAGCATCAGTAGGGCATTCAGCTGTGCAAGCACCGCAAGCGATACAAGCATCTGTGATTTTGTAAGCCATTATGTAACCTCCTTTAGATTTATCGTTAAGATATACTACACATTATAGCAGAACCATATGGAGAAGTAAAGATGAAAGTTTACGCATTGGTCGGAAAAAGCGGTACAGGTAAAAGTTATCAGGCTGTAAACCTGTGTAAAGAATTAAATATAGAGGCTATTATTGATGACGGACTGTTCATAAAAGGCAATGATATCATTGCAGGCATATCTGCCAAAAGACAGACAACTATGATAGGCGCAATCAAAACAGCACTGTTTACAACACAGGAGCATAAGGATTCGGTTGTGGAGAGCATCAGAGAGGTTGCTCCCAAAAGCATACTGGTTCTTGGCACTTCTGATGAAATGGTGGACAGGATAGTAAACAGGCTGGAACTTCCGGAAATCGGACAGAGAATACGCATAGAACAGATAACTACCGAAAAGGAACGTGAAGAGGCAAGGCATCAGAGGCGTGATTTCGGTAAACACGTGATACCTGTACCTACATTTCAGCTTAAGCGTGATTTTGCAGGATATTTTATGGACCCACTCAAAATTTTCAGAACCTGGGGCAAAAACAAAGGGAGTATATTTTCGGAAAAATCCGTAGTAAGACCGACGTACAGTTATTTGGGAGATTATATAATATCAGATAAAGTTATCGAAGATATAATTTTTAATGTGGTTCAGAGATCGGGAAGCGTTCGCAGTGTTGTCAGAGCAGATATACTTCAGCATGAGGAAAGCCTGAAGATAAAGATCCTTATATTTATGCGAAAAGGATGCAATATCATTAAAGAAGCCCGGGAACTTCAACAGTCAATAAACAAAAAAATAGATTATATGACAGCTTTTAATGTGGAATGCGTGGATGTTGAAATACGGGGGTTGAGATGAAGCTTGAATTTGCCGGAGTAAAAGACTTTAATGCAGATCATATATTTGACTGCGGACAGTGCTTCAGATGGAACAGGGACGATGACGGTAGCTACAGTGGCATTGCAGGAGGTAAAGCTGCAAACATATCATACCAAAATGGCACTGTAACTATAGACAATGCAGGAGAGGAAGACCGCTGCTTTTGGAGAAATTATCTTGACCTTGACAGAGATTACGGGCTTATCAAAGAGGCTCTCTCTTCAAGAGACGAAATCATCAGCAAAGCCATAGGATATGGGTCTGGCATCAGAATACTGAAACAGGATAAATGGGAAACAATAATATCCTTTATAATTTCGCAAAATAACAATATTCCCAGAATCAAAGGCTGCATTGAAACCCTGTGCAGAAATTTTGGAGAATATGCCGGTAGTTATAGAAATGCTGCATATTATGAAATGCCGGAGCCTCATGTATTGGCATCACTTGACGTGAATGACCTTGAACCTGTAAAACTCGGCTACAGAGCAAGATACATCATAGAGACAGCAAAAAAGATAACAAAAGACGGTGGGAGAACTTTTCTTGACAGCGCTTTTGATGATAATACACCCGGCGATGAAATATATGAATATCTGACAGGGCTTTGCGGAGTAGGCCCCAAGGTTGCAAACTGCATAATGCTTTTTGGCATGCAGCACTATGACAGCTTCCCGGTAGATGTATGGGTCAGGAGAGTTATGAGCAGGCTGTATGGCTTTGATGTATCAGATATCAAAGGCATGAAAGCTTTTGCGGCGGACAGATACATGGAACTTGGAGGGTTTGCACAGCAGTATTTGTTCTATTACATAAGAAGTTTAGAAAAATAATATAAAACTTGTGAAAGGGTATTGACAATGGAGAAAAACGAGTTAAAATATAGTTAGCACTCGAAAGTGGTGAGTGCTAACAAATAAGTTTACAATATAAATCAGATAGAGAGGAGACGTCAGAATGAGTTTTGGAATTAAACCTCTGGGTGACAAAGTAGTAATCAAGAGAGAAGAAGCAGAAGAAAAAACAGCCAGCGGACTTATTATAGCAAGTCAGGCAAAAGAACAACCGCAGATTGCCGAAGTAATGGCAGTGGGCCCTGGAACAGATGAATGCAAGATGGAAGTAAAGGTTGGAGAGAAAGTAATCTTTGCAAAATATGGTGGCATGGAGATCAAATATGAGGGAGAAGTTTATACAATCCTGAGCCAGAGAGACATTATGGCTGTCATAGAATAATAGAAAAGAGGTATTGAAATGGCAAAAGAATTATACTACGGCGAAGAGGCCAGAAGAAAATTACAGGCAGGCGTTGACAAGCTTGCTGATACAGTTAAAATCACACTTGGACCAAAGGGCAGAAACGTTCTTTTAGACAAGAAATTCGGCTCACCGCTTATTACAAATGACGGTGTTACAATCGCAAGAGAAATCGAACTCGAAGATGCAGTAGAGAATATGGGAGCACAGGTAGTTAAAGAAGTTGCAAGCAAGACAAACGATGTTGCAGGTGATGGTACTACTACAGCTACACTTCTTGCACAGTCAATCATCAGAGAAGGTTTCAAAAACGTGGCTGCAGGTGCCAACCCGATGATTATCAAAAAAGGTATACAGGGAGCAACAGATGTTGCAGTAGAGAACATCAAACAGATTGCAAATCCTGTAGAGACAAAAGAAGCTATAGCACAGGTTGCATCAGTTTCAGCCGGAGACACCAAAATAGGCGAACTGATTTCAGATGCTATGGAACAGGTAGGCAAAGATGGAGTTATCACAGTTGAGGAATCAAAGTCAACAGGTACAACTCTTGAAGTTGTCGAAGGTATGCAATTCGACAGAGGATATCTGTCAGCATATATGGTAACTGATACAGAGAAAATGGAAGCTGTACTGGAAAATCCGTATATCCTGCTCACAAACAAAAAGATTTCAAGCATACAGGATTTGCTGCCGCTACTTGAACAGATTGTAAATACAGGCAGGAAGCTGTTCATCGTGTGCGAAGACCTCGAAGGCGAAGCTCTTGCAACACTGGTATTAAACAAATTAAGAGGAACATTTGAATGTGTTGCAGTTAAGGCTCCCGGATTTGGCGAGAGAAGAAAAGCAATGATGGAAGACCTTGCAATTCTTACAGGCGGCACCGTTATAACTGATGAACTCGGATACGATATCAAAGAAACAACTGTTGATATGCTTGGTACAGCGGCAACTGTTAAAGTTGACAAAGACAACACAGTTATCGTAGGCGGCGGCGGAGATGCCAAGGAAATTCAGGACAGAATCGCTTCATTGAGAACCATAGCTGCTCAGACAAATTCAGAATTCGACAAAGAGAAAACACTCGAAAGACTTGCCAAACTGGCAGGTGGTGTTGCTGTTATCAAAGTCGGTGCAGCTACAGAAACTGAGCTCAAAGAAAGAAAACTGAGAATAGAAGACGCTCTTAATGCTACTAAGGCAGCAGTTGAAGAAGGTATTGTTGCAGGCGGCGGAGTTGCTCTTGCAAATACAATTCCTGCAATTGCAGAGTATGTTGATACACTTTCGGGCGACGAAAAGACAGGTGCTCAGATTATAATGAGAGCGTTAGAGGAGCCTGTAAGACAGATTGCCGAAAACGCCGGTTTTGAAGGCAGCGTGGTAATTGCAGAGGTTAAGAACCGCGACGCGGGAGTGGGCTTCAATGCTGCAACAGAAGAATATGTTGATATGATTAAAGCTGGTATCGTAGACCCTGCAAAGGTTACAAAATCAGCACTTACAAATGCGGCATCAGCATCAGCACTGCTGCTTACAACAGAAGCAGGCATCGTAGACATCAAGGAAGATAATCCTCCTATGCCACAGATGGGCGGAGGCGGAATGCCTGGCATGATGTAAAAGCCTTAATAGTAAAACATGAAGTATATAGCCGCCCGGGAAGCCAGGCGGTTTTTATCATTGAAAAACAGAAACGTATGTGCTACTATAGATATAGAAAAAGACGAGGCTTTGCGGCTTTGCCGAAAAGTGTTTTAGCTGTTTAGTAGCTTTACCGCTCTTGGGCTTAGCAGGAGCGGCTTTTTTTATCTTTGAAACAGTTATCATAATGGAGACGATAAAACACACATGCCGCCTTGGTGTTATCATTGTGGTATAATGGTTCTACTATTGAAATTCAGCGTTGCTGTAAGGTAAGAACCGTTGAAATATGCTCGACACAGCTCGCATATTATAATGTCTACACACGGAGAAGAAGCCCTAGTCCTGTTTGCACAGCAAACAGTGACAGGTCTTTTGTCAGGATTGCCCGAAGCGAAGCGAGGTTGCAATCTACGGCTTGACCGATAGGTCAAGAGCCGATGTGTAACAGATGCCTTTTGAGGTTATCATTGTGGTATAATGTGTATATAATATGGCAGGAAGGAGCAGGTATGGGTAAAAATTTATTCTTTAGTAAGCCGGAAGATGTGGTTGATCATATAAGCAAAGATGAGGCACTTGCAAGATTGTTTGAAGCATGGCAGCCGCAGAGAAAAACAGAAACAGTGGAACTTGCAGAGAGCTGTGGCAGAGTTCTTGCGGAGGACTTATATGCCCTGTACAATATCCCTGTAGTTAGGGCTTCAGGGATGGATGGAATCGCTTTCAACTACGATCTTGTTGCAAATAAATCTGATTCTTCAGGATGGAGAATAGGCAGAGAATACGTGAGAGCCGATACAGGAGATGATTTTGATGATGCCTATGATACTGTGGTTAAAATAGAAGATGTTACATTTACAGCAGATGGTGGCGTTTCATTTGTTCATGACCTTGAAATCAGGAGGGGTATGAATGTAAGAGGTGAGGGCTCAATGATAAAAAAAGGCAGCCCCGTTGCAAAGAAGGACACTGTCCTGACAGCAGCAGACCTTGCAGCCATAGGCATGGGAGGATATGATAAAGTTGAAGTTGCTGTAAAACCAAGAGTTGGGTTTCTTCCTACAGGTAGCGAGCTTGTACCTTTGGGTTCAGAACTCAAAAGAGGGCAGAACTTTGAAACAAACAGCATAATGGTCAGCCAGCTGCTGAGAGAAATGGGAGCAGAACCTGTAATATATCCTCTTGTAAAGGATGACATCGATGATATGAAAAAAACTTTTGACAAAATGATTGAAGAATCTGATATTGTGGTTATAAATGCGGGTTCATCAAAAGGCAGTGAGGATTTCGGAAGACAGTTTGTCGAAAATAGAGGCAAATTTCTTTTTCACAGCGTGCTTGCAGCACCCGGCAGACCTCTTGGCATGGCTATAGTCAAAGGTAAACCGGTTATAAATATGCCAGGACCTGCACTTGCAGCATTTTATGTTTCGGAATGGGCGGTAAAAGCAGCAGTAGGCAGATTTCTGAGAGTAAAACCTCAGGAGAGAGAAACCATAGAGGCAGTGCTTACAGCAAAGCTCGGAATGCCGCCGTTTATGTCATTGATGAAAAAACTGAACATTACAGAAAAAGACGGAACATATTATGCGGAGCCTGTAGAAAGAGATCAGGCAAGCGCGGCGGCATCAATCACGGCAGCAGGCATGTATATCACATCCTACGGTGAAAAAGGCTATGAAAAAGGAGATAAAATCAAGGTTCAGCTTATAAGAGGCAGGGAAACGATAGATGAAAGATAGATTCGGCAGAGAAATAGATTATCTGAGGATTTCAGTCACAGATTTATGCAATATGAGATGTAGATATTGTATGCCTTCTCAAGGCGTGACCAAAACTGAACATGAAAAAATTCTTTCTGTAGAGGAAATAATTTCAGCAGCAAAAGCTGCCTCGGAAATCGGTATCAAAAAAATAAGGCTGACGGGAGGAGAACCTCTTGTCAGAAAAGGCATAATCAAAATATGTGAAGGCATCAGAGAAGCCGGATGTGCAAAAGAACTGTGCATGACTACAAACGGCACATTATTGCCGCAATATGCAAAACCGCTTAAGCAGGCAGGTGTGGACAGATTGAACATCAGTATTGATACATTAAACCCTGAAAAATACAGATATATTACACGGACAGGAGAACTTGAAGATGCACTTTCAGGCCTTGATGCCGCACGTAAAGCAGGATTTGAGAACACAAAGATAAATGTGGTTCTGATAGATGGATTCAATACTGATGAAATCAGGACTTTTGCGGCATTTTCACAGGAGCAGGATGTTGAAGTCCGGTTCATAGAGCTAATGCCCATAGGAGAAGCAAAATCTCAAAAAAGTTTCGTTTCTGCACGGAATATGATTTCTGAACTCGAAGACTACAAATTTGCTGAAATTGAAGGTGTTGCGTCAATGTTTGAAAACGGCAGCAGCAAAATAGGGTTTATAACTCCTGTAAGCTGTGAGTTTTGCAATACATGCAACAAACTGAGACTCATGGCCGATGGGCATATCAGATCATGTCTTTATGGAGAGGATGGCGTATGCATCAAAGGGTATGGCCGGGAGGAAATGAAAGAAGCGTTTGTCAGTGCTGTTTCTCAAAAACCGGAATCCAAAGGAGCTTTTGGAGATATGGCTTCAGATAAGCGGAGAATGAATATGATTGGAGGATAAAATGTCTGACTTTACACATTTTAATGAACACGGGCGCAGCAGGATGGTTGATGTAGGCAGCAAGGATGAAACAAAGCGAAAAGCATGTGCAAAAGGCAGAGTGCTTGTAAACAGAGAATGCTTTGACCTGATAAAAAGTGGCGGCATCAAAAAAGGGGATGTTCTTGCTACAGCACAGATAGCAGGAATAATGGGAGCCAAAAAAACAAGCTCCCTGATACCTATGTGCCATCCGATAATAATAGACGGGGCAGATGTGAATTTCAAAATGAATGAAGCTGACTGCTCCATAGAGATAACAGCAGAAATAAGCTGCATGGGTAAAACCGGAGTGGAAATGGAGGCACTGACGGCAGTTTCAGCGGCGGCCCTTACAATTTATGATATGTGCAAGGCTGTGCAAAAGGATATGATTATAGATGACATTCATCTTGTCAGCAAATCAGGAGGCAAAAGCGGTGACTTTATATGGAAGGACAGTGAGGTGGAATAGATATGAGATTTACGGCAGGAATAATTACTGTAAGCGATAAAGGGTATGCAGGAGAAAGAAAAGATACAAGTGGAGAAAAAATTGCAATGATTCTCAAAGAAAACAATTGGGAAGTGACAGTAAGATCAATCGTACCTGATGAGAAGGACAGGATAGCTGAAGTTATCAGAGAGTATTCAGATCAAAAGAATCTATGCCTTATAGTCACCACAGGCGGCACAGGGTTTTCTAAAAGAGATATTACACCGGAGGCGACAGCCCTTGTTATAGAAAAAGAATGTCCGGGGATACCTGAGGCGATGAGAGCTGAAAGCATGAGAATTACACCACGAGGTATGCTGTCGAGGGAAAAAGCGGGAATAAGAGGAGAATCGCTCATAATCAACCTACCGGGAAGTGAAAAAGCGGCAGGTGAGTGCCTGAATGCAGTGATACATCCGATACGGCACGGAGTGGAAATGATTAGAGGATGGGCGGGAGAATGCGCTCAAAGGTTTAAAAATGAGGGTGATTTCTGATGAACAAAAAAGGTAAAGTCGTTGATGTGTGTATCAGCGAGATTAAAGGCACACAAAAGCATAAAGTAAAGACTGTTTGCCTTAAACCGGATTATGGTATTGATGGAGATGCTCATGCGGGAAAATGGCACAGGCAAGTAAGCCTGCTTGCAACCGAAAGTGTATCAAAACTCAGAGAAAAGATAGATTATGATTTTCCGAGCGGAGCCTTCGCTGAAAATATACTGACAGAAGGAATTGAGCTTTATACGATACCGGTAGGCACCATGGTAAAAATAGGCGAAGCATTATGTGAGGTTACTCAGATAGGCAAGGAATGCCATCAGGACTGTGAAATACGCAGAATATGCGGAGATTGTGTCATGCCAAGAGAAGGCCTATTCGTAAAGGTACTTGAAGGAGGTATAGTCCAATCTGGAGATGATATTGTTGTAATGCTGTAATGAATATATAAGAAGTCTGCTGCGGCAGGCTTTTTTATTGCTGTAAACGGTCGAAAACAGCAATTTAAGCATGTTGATTTGAGAAAGCGAGCAAACTAATATATGCCGGTGTTGGCAGGCCAACAAAACGGGCTTTTGCTCTATGCTAAAATATTGAGGGACATTTTATAGCAACAACAAGTAATTGATTAATTAGGAGGATATTATGAAAAAATTACTTACTATCACATTAGCAATTATTATGGCATTGTCAATTACAATGCTGGCAGGTTGTGGCAGTGATGATACAGCTACAACAGAAGAAAAACCGGAAGTTACTGTACTTGCAGCAGCAAGTCTGACAGATGCACTCGATGAGATAATCGCAGAGTACGAAAAAGATGCAGACTGCACTATAACACCAAGCTATGCAGGTTCAGGCGATCTGGTACAGCAGATTAAGGGCGGAGCTCCTTGCGATATCTTTGTTTCAGCTTCAAAGAGCAACATGGATGACCTTGAAAAAGAAGACTATATCAACACTGATACAAGAAAAGACCTTCTTGGAAACACTTTGACTCTTGTAGCTACCATCGAGAAAAAAGATGATGTAAGCATGGACAACCTTACTTCAGATAAAGTAGGTTCAATCTCAATCGGTGAAATCGACACAGTTCCTGCAGGCAAATATGCATCACAGGTATTTGACAACATGGGAATCACTGATGAAATCAGCGACAAGATTGTTTATGCAAAGGACGTAAGAGCCGTACTTAACTATGTTGAGACAGGCGATGCTGACTGCGGATTTGTTTACAAGACAGACGCACTCACTATGGATGAAACCAAAGGCGTAGTAGTTGAAGATGTTGCAGAAGATCTTCACGATGCTATCGTATATCCTGCTGCTATCATGAAGGATGCTCCGCAGGCCGATGCTGCTGCTGATTTCTATGAATTTATGCAGGGTGATTTTGCTAAACAGGTATTTGAAAAATACGGATTCACAGTAAAATAAGTTAAGAACAAAGTGAGAGAATCAATTCAAAATGTATGAACCAATTATTCTATCAGTAAAAGTCGCATTGCTTGCGACGGTAATAGCGTTTTTTCTGGGAGTGTTCTTCGCTTATCTGCTTACCAAGCGGAGAGTCCCGGGCAAGAATATATGGGAGACAATCCTTATACTCCCTATGATTCTGCCGCCGTCTATTGTAGGATATTTGCTTCTGAAAGCTTTCGGGAAGAGAGGCTTCATTGGATCCTTTCTTCTCGATACATTTGGCATCCAGGTAGTGTTTACCTGGATTGCTTGTGTTATAGCGGCAAGTGTAGTTGCGCTGCCGCTGATGTATCAGAATGCAAAAGGTGCGTTTCAAAGTGTTGATCCGAGTCTTGAGCTTGCGGCGAAAACTCTGGGCAGCAGTCCTTTCAAGGTATTTCGTACAGTTACCTTCCCGTTATCAGGTCCCGGCATCATAAGCGGCATAGTGCTTACATTTGCGCGTGCTCTCGGAGAATTCGGCGCGACACTGATGCTTGCGGGCAACATACCGGGCAAGACTCAGACTATCCCGACGGCAATATATTATTCAGTAGTTACAGGTAAGGAAGATAAGGCTATGAGCCTTGTTGTAGTTATGGTGGTTTTCAGTTTCGCGCTGGTATTCGGTCTGAATATGTGGCTGAAAAAAAGAAATCACAGAGACAATACGAAGAGGTGAGAGGCATATGGGTGTTTCATTCAGACTTCTGAAAAAACTGAACTATTTTTCCCTTGATATAGATTTTACAATGGAAAACGAACTCCTTGTCATAGAAGGAGCTTCCGGTGCCGGCAAAACAACAATACTCAACTGTATAGCAGGCATAGTGACCCCCGATGAGGGAGTAATCAATGTTGACGGCAGGGTTCTTTTCAGTCATGCCGACAGGATAAATGTTCCGGCAGAAAAACGGAATATCGGTTATCTTTTTCAGAACTATGCGCTTTTTCCGCATATGACCGTAAAACAAAATGTACTTTACGGACTCAAAAATAAGAAATCATACAAAGCGAGAACCGAAAAAAAAGAGCTGCTTGAGTATGCAGGGTATATGATGGAGACGCTTGGGATCTCACACCTTGCAGATAAAAACGCAACGGCAATATCAGGCGGAGAAAAACAGCGTGTAGCCCTGGCAAGGGCAATGGTGACAAAGCCGTCGCTGTTGCTTTTGGACGAACCGTTTTCTGCGCTTGATGAAAATACTAAACAAAAAATATATGATGAGTTTATGGCATTCAGGGAGACGCTCAGGATTCCGACAATACTCATAACTCACAACCATCGTGAAACGGAGCTTTTTGCAGATATCAATATAACGCTGAAGGAAGGCAAGGTGGTGGCAAGTGAAAGAAGTTGATGTTAAGAATGCGGTGGGAACCGTACTGGCTCACGATCTGACACAGATAATCCCTGGAGAATACAAGGGTGCGAAATTCAAAAAAGGACATATCATAACTGCAGAGGACATACCTTTGCTTCTTTCAATGGGCAAAAAACATCTGTTTGTGCTTGAAAAAGATGATGATGATGTCCATGAGGATGAGGCTGCATACAGGATAGCATCTAAAGCTGCAGGCAGTGGCATTGAGCTGTCAAAACCCTCCGAAGGTAAGATTGAGCTTCGTGCAGCCACAGATGGACTTCTCAAGATAGACAGAGAGAGGCTTTTCAGGCTGGTATCTCAGGATGAGATAATGTTTGCTACGACACACGAAAACATAGTGGTAAGAAAAGGCGACAAACTGGCAGGTACCAGAATAATACCTCTTTTTGTGTCTGAGTCTGTGATGCAGACAGCGGAGCAGACTCTGGAGGCGGGACCTCTGGTGGAGATAGTGCCCCTAAAGAATATGAAAGTGGGAGTTGTGACTACCGGAAGCGAGATATACAACGGAATTATAGAAGATGCTTTCGGGCCTGTGCTTGTAAGGAAATTCGGAGAACTGGGCAGTAGCGTCAAAAAACAGCTCTTTGCAGACGATGATGATGAGATGATTGCAGACTGCATCAGACAGCTTGTGGACGAGGGTATGGATATTATCGGTATTACAGGCGGTATGTCTGTGGATCCTGATGACAGAACCCCTTCGGGTATCAGGCTTGCGGGCGGAGAAGTTGTAAGCTATGGCGCTCCGGTACTTCCCGGTGCCATGTTTATGCTGTCGTATATAGGCGATATTCCTGTGGTCGGACTGCCGGGGTGTGTTATGTACAGCCGCACCAGCGTATTCGATCTGATCGTGCCAAGACTTCTGGCAGGAGAGAGGGTTACCAAGGAAGATATAAACAGACTGGCTCATGGTGGGCTGTGCCTTGGTTGCGAGACATGCACATATCCTGCATGCGGATTCGGGAAAGCATAGATTCCTGATTCAAAGCCGCCAGGCAGGAGGCTTGACCTTGCAAATTTCAACTTGAAAAGCAGCAACACATGTGCTAATATATACACAAGAAAAGACGAGGCTTTGCGGCTTCGCCAAAAGTGGTTTTGCTACTTGTCAGTAGCTTTGTCGCTCTTGGTTTCGGCAGGAGCGGCTTTTTTAATGCTTGAAATCGTAATCCGAATATGCGCAAGCGTAATAGTAATTCTCATCAATATCGCCTCCTTTCATTGGAGCCCAATACCGGGTCTTTTGAAAATCGGCTCAGCCGCTCAAATCTCGTACGAGCTAATAGTTTTTTTGTTTTTTATACGACTGTCTGTGATTATTCCATAAATATATGATGACCCCCATAGTCCTGCCATGCTAATTTTAGAAGGAGATGTGTTTTCAATCAGTAATGCAGTTTTGAATGATTGCTTTGATATTCTTCTCCTTTTATCGTTATTTATTAGGATGTAATCAGTGCAGTATGTGTAACTGTAACTGATGCCGCGTAGGGTTTTGAATATTTCACCCTCGCAATGTTGGATGTTTTCCCCTAACGTTTCGAAACTCATATGATTCTCTCCTTTGCTTTTGCTCATAAAGAAATTTTGATTAGACGAATGCGAATCCACTTATTCAAAGAAAAAATTCTTTATGAATCCATATATGAAACCTCCAAGGAATAATCCAAGACCACTTTTTTTGGTTCTTTTCATAACTTTGCTCCTTTCATCTTAAAGTTTATACTCGATTTCAAGAGTAGAGGAATATCCGCTTGCTGTCTGATGCAGTATCTTATCATTATTGCCCATGCATTGCCGCATCGCATTGCATACCATTGGCATAGAGGATTTTAGGCTTTTATCCCGGTGAATATCTCCGGATTTAAGGATAAGAGTATCAATCCCGGCAGCTTTAGCTTCTTTTTTTTGCTCCTCGATATAACTGCGGATATCAGCAGTTGAGACTTTGTTTCTTTTATCATAGTCTGTTTCTTTGCTTTTCAAAATTTCGACATCTTCTTCCAAAGCTTGTATCCGGGCAAGAAGTTCAATAATGATTTTATCGTAATTCATAGCAATCACCTCCAAATTCTACGAGAATTCTATATCAAAAACTATAGAATGTCAATAGAAAAATAAAAAATTGCTTTTACATTAAAAAAATGATGCTGGATGGTTAATCAGGGATTGGATTTGGAGTTTGTCGAAATAAAATACCGGAGATTACGCTTGTGAAATTCACACGGTATTCGCCACAATATATTTTCACCTTGAAAACAGAGAATTTGTATGCTAATATAGACATAAGAAAAGACG
>CAZDQV010000053.1:0-14162 GCA_964507795.1 uncultured Oscillospiraceae bacterium
CCTTGAAAAAGTTATGATGATATGTTGCTTTAATGTGGCTTTTGATTTCACCTTTCTGCGGCAATATCAATGTCAAGAGGTCTTGTTATGGTTATCGCAGGTATATTCCTGCTGGGCTGGATGCTTGAAATGACAGGCGTGTGGCTTGTTCCGGCTTTTGCGGATGCAGTAACACTTGTGCTTGCGTTTATTATGTTTGCAAAATACAAAAACGTATACAATTACAGGATTCTGTAATCTGTCGCATAGGACAGTCTTTTCCTGTTGAACAGTGGTGCAGGCTGTTGTATAATTAATTAGGTTGTAAAAACCGAATAAATGCTCATTGGTAAAAGGTATATAGGAGGAAGGGAAATGGGAAGAATATTAAGGTTAGTTACAGCAGTTGTGGTAGTACTCAGCATTGTGGCGTCAGGGAGCGTCTGTGCGTGTGCCGATGAAGCAAATGTGACGGAAGTTCCGACAGGCGGGATAACAGCAGGGTGGATAAATGAGAACGGCAAAACATATTATGCCGACGATACAGGCGCATATGTTACAGGCTGGCAGGATATAGACGGAAGCAGATATTATTTCAGCAAAAAAACAGCGGAAATGTATACGGGATTTCACAAAATATCGAGCAGCAAATACTATTTCGGCAAAACCACAGGCAAAATGTTCAGAGGCTTTCACAAAATATCCGGCAAGAAATATTATTTTGGCAAAACAGGCGGCAAGATGTATACCGGTATGCACAAAATAAAGAAAAACGTCTATACATTTGATGAGAATGGAGTGCTTGTAAGGACTGTGTACGGCAGACAAAAAGCCATTGCGCTTACATATGATGACGGACCTTCGGCTAATACGGACACGATTTTAGATGCGCTTGAAAAATATAACGGGCTTGCCACATTTTTTGTAGTGGGCAACAGAGTTTCATCATTCAAGTCACAAATCAAAAGGGCTTACAATATGGGCTGTCAGATTGGAAACCACTCATGGAATCACGGCTGGTACGGGCAGATGACTTCCTCACAGATTGCGTCTCAGATTTCAAGATGCAACAGTGCAGTCAAAAAACAGACAGGAGCGGCTCCTGTTATATGCAGAACTCCGGGAGGGGATCAGTCCTCCAAGGTTAAAAGCTCGGTGGGTATGCCTATAATACTGTGGTCGATAGATACAAGAGACTGGGAAACCCAGAACTCCTCAAAGACCTACAGCTCAGTTATAAACGGAGCATATGACGGTGCAATTGCGCTGATGCATGATCTTTACAAGCCGACGGCAGACGCATCAAAGCGCATAATACCGCAGCTTGTATCACAGGGGTATCAGCTTGTAACGATTGAGGAATTAAGACTTCTGAAAGGATACAAACTGAAGCCGGGCAAGGTATATACCAGCTTCAGATAAAGGTAAAGATGCTTAAAAAGCGGCCGTATGGCCGCTTTCAGTATTTTTTGAGCACATCTATTGCAGGATGTACGTTATAAAATTCTTTGAGACGGTTGTATTCATCTGCAGCCTTTTGTTGTAATTTCTTGTAAGGCATGTTTTTTACAGCCTTAATCATTATGTTTTTTGATGTATGTTCAAGAGGCGTGAATTCAATCATTGATACTTTGTATCCCATCTCCTCCAGTTTCAGTCCCCTGAGAGCATCTGTAAGGAGTTCTGTGAATTTGTCTTTGATGATGCCATGTTTGAGCATAGGCTGATGCAAGCTGTTTTCGATTTGCGAAAACAATTCATGCTGGCAACATGGCACTGAAAGTATTACTTTTGTATTCCAGTTTACGGCATTGATGAGCGCATAATCTGTAGCTGTGTCACAGGCGTGAAGAGTAACTACCATATCTGCATTGTCGTTTGTATAGTCAGCAATATCACCCATTAGAAATGTCAGATTTTCATATCCGAGCTCATGTGCTGTTCTGTTGCAAAAATCTATAATGTCTTTTTTGAGATCAAGCCCTGTTATGCTGACATTTCGGGCTTTGATTATGTGCAAATAGTAATAGAGTGCAAAAGTAAGGTATGATTTGCCACAACCGAAATCTATGATTTTGATGACTTTTTCCTGAGGAAGCACAGGATATACATCTTCAACTATTTCAAGGAATCTGTTTATCTGACGGAATTTATGATAATGTTTTGGTTTGACAGTGCCGTCTTTGTTCATGACTCCAAGCATGATAAGAAAATCACAGGGCGTTCCTTCAGGAATCAGATAGTTCTTGTTTCTGTTGTGAGTAAGATCCGCCTCTCTTGTTTCTGACTTTTTGAAGGTAATCCTTGGCCTGTCAGCTTTTGCTGCAAGAATTTGCACCTCTCCTGATGTTGTGAATATATTAAACTGCTTGAAATATTCAAGCAGTGATATTGAAAAACTCTCGACATCATCTGCAGATATATTAACATGCGTGACTTTTTTGTTATAGCTGTATTCAGCCTGATATTGATATGTTCCTTTCAAAACTACAGGTTTGATGGTTACCTTGCTATATTCAAGGGATTTTTCACGTTTGTTGCTTGCAATCATTTTCACAAGAGTTTTGTTTGTAAATATCTCGTTCAATGTTTTTTCAAGTGTCATCTGTTACCTCATTTATTCAGAAGCTTTAATAAGTTCTTTTGCAGACTGTATTGTAGTCTCAGTTATATTTATGCCTCCCAGGAGCCTTGCAATTTCTTCGGCTTTTTCTTCAGAATTTAAAGGGATTACATTTGTGAAGGTAGAACTGTCGTTTGTTTCCTTTACAATCTTGAAATTATGACCCCTGCATGCTGCAATCTGTGGCAGGTGGGTGATGCATATAATCTGGTGGTTTTTTGCAATCTGGCACATTTTTTTACCTACTATGCTTGCAGTTATACCGCTGATACCGGTATCTATTTCATCAAAAATCATAGTAGGAATATGGTCGTAATCTCCGATGATTTTTTTGAAGGCAAGCATAATTCTTGACATTTCACCGCCGGAGGCAACCTTTGCAAGAGGTTTCAGTGCCTCACCCCTGTTGGTTGTAATCAGAAACTCGACAATATCTGTACCCGATGCAGTGTATTGCTCTGCCTGTTTAAAATCAATAACCATATCAGCATCTTTGAAATTCAGATCTTTAAGCTCATGCAGAATCTGCTCCTGCAGAGAAAGTGCCGCTTTTTTTCTGGCTTTTGAAAGTTGCTCAGAAAACTCCTGAAGGCTTGTTTCTGCCTGATTTTTTTTTGCAGTGAGTTTTTCTTTGAGTTCATCTATATTGTCAACCTCGGAGATGCTATTTGCCAGGTTTTCTCTATAGCTGATTATTTCTTCAATTGAATTTCCGTATTTCATTTTGAGCCTGTTTATTTCATCAAGTCTACTTATAGCGGCATCAAGTTCCTCTGGTGAAAACTCTGATTTGTCTTTGATACTCCTTATCTGCGAGCATACATCTTCAAGGCTGTAATATATATCAGATATTTTTTCATCCAATGATTTAAGGTCAGACGAAAACCCGGATATATCCTGAATAAGTGCAAGCACTTTGGAGAGGGTATATGAGGTGCTCTGCTCAGAATCATAAGAAATATCGTATGCAGATTCAAGTGCAGCGTATATTTTTTCGCTGTTCTGAAGCAGTGAAATCCTGTTTTCGAGTTCTATATCCTCGCCGGGCTTTAAATCGGCAGCATCTATTTCGTTAAGCTCAAATGACATAAAATCTTTTTTGCGCTGTTTCTCGGCAAATCCTGAAAGCAGTGAATCAAGTTCTGATGATATTTTGCGAAAATGTGCATAACATTCGGAGACCTTTGTTTTGAGCGGATAGACAGTGTCTTTTGAGTAAAGATCCACAAGGTCTATATGATGTTCTGTGTTGAGCAGAGATTGATGATCGTATTGACCATGGATATCCGCAATGCGACTGCAAAGGGTACTTATCTGTCCCAGTGTTACAAGTTCCCCGTTGATTTTGCATAAGTTTCTGCCTGATGCTGAGACTTCTCTGGTTATGACATATTCTTCGCCATCAAGTTCTGCAGCAAGCTGGACGACTGCCTTGTCTTTGCCTGAGCGAACAAAAGCCGTATCAGCTCTTGCCCCGAGAGCAAGACTTACGGCTTCGATAATTATTGATTTGCCTGCACCGGTCTCACCTGTTATGATGTTTAAACCTTCGTGAAAATCAATCTGTACATTTTCAATTATTGCAAAGTCTTTAATGCTGATGTGTGATATCATTTTTTACTCCTTATGAAAGCAGTTCATTGAATCTGGCTACAAGCGCCGGTACATTTTCGTCTGCATCGATGACCATCATCAGAGTGTTGTCGCCTGCTATAGTGCCTATCACATGAGGAAGATCAAGGCAATCTATAGGCTCTGCAGCTGCATTGGCACAGCCCGGAAGTGTCTTGACAACAATGATATTGCCTGCCGCATCAACATTTTTGACTATGTCACGCAATATGCTCAAGTATCTGTTGGACATATTGGTTTCTGCTGATGCCGCTACAGAATATTTGTATTTGCCGCCGGCAGAAAGATTCTTTACTAAATGAAGCTCCTTGATATCTCGGGAAATGGTCGCCTGAGTGACGTTGAATCCGTTCTCTTTGAGTAATGCAACAAGCATTTCCTGTGTATCGATATCATTTTCTTTGATGAGCTCCAGAATTTTATTTTGTCTTGCATAACGCATAAGTTTGTTTCCCCCAAATGTTTTTCCTGAGACTATTGTATCACAAATACACCAGACAAGGAAGTATAAATATTCACAAAATGAATAAAAATACGATAGACAAACATTTGTTTGTATGATACAATAGTGACGAACATAAGTTTTGGGGGAGCAATATGAGAATATTAGGAATAGATCCGGGATATGCTATACTCGGATACGGTATTGTAGATGTAGAGGGCAATCATTTCAAACCGATTGAGTATGGTGCAGTTACTACCGAGGCAGGAATGGATATGCCCGACAGACTCAAAGTCCTTTACAACGGACTTATGGAGATTATTGATAAATACAACCCGCAGCAGGCAGCCATAGAGGAACTTTTTTTTAACACCAACAACAAAACAGCCATACTTGTTGGGCAGGCCAGAGGTGTAGCTATACTTGCCTGTGCCAATTCGGGGCTTGAGATTTTTGAATATACGCCATTGCAGATTAAACAGGGGCTTGTGGGATATGGCAGAGCAGACAAGAAACAGATACAGCAGATGGTAAAGATCATGCTTAATCTCAAAGAGGTTCCAAAACCCGACGATACTGCAGATGCACTTGCAGCAGCCATATGCCATGGCAATACTGCATCATCACGAAAACGAATGGAGAAGATTATTAAATGATACATTATATCAAAGGTACACTTGCAATGAAATTTGATACAGGTATAGTAGTTGAGACTGGAGGCATAGGATATGATATATCTGTGCCGGGCAATTCCTCCCTTTACCTTCGCAGTGAAGGAGATGAGATTATATGCTATACTGCCATGATTGTCAGGGAGGACGATGTGAGTCTTTATGGCTTTGCAGACAGAGAGAGTCTTGATCTTTTCAGGCTCCTTATTACTGTAAACGGAGTCGGGGCAAAAGCCGCAATGTCTGTACTTTCAGCTCTTACATCATCTCAGCTCAGACAGGCTATATCATTTGAAGATGACAAAGCTATAGCAACAGCCAATGGCATAGGCAAAAAAACAGCTCAGAGGATTGTACTCGAGCTCAAAGACAAGGTTTCGGCGGATAATATTCCGGCCGCAGAGCAACAGCCTTCGCAAACAGAATCAAGTGATGCAAGGGCAGAAGCAATTAAAGGCCTTGTGTCTCTTGGTTACAGCAGGGCAGAGGCAGTGAATGCCCTTGCAGGCATAGAGGCTGCAACTGCTCAGGAATATATCAAAAAAGCACTCAAAAATCTGTTTTAGGGGATAGGATATGGATGAACAAAGAATAACAGCAACATCAGCAGGCTTCAATGAGGAAAAATCCGAAATAGGGTTAAGACCGCAGACGCTTGAGGAATATATAGGTCAAAAAACAGCAACAGACAATCTCAAAATATTCATAGAGGCAGCCAAGCTTAGAGGAGAGCCTCTCGATCATGTGCTTTTTTATGGCCCTCCGGGACTTGGCAAGACAACACTCGCAGGCATAATCGCAAATGAGCTTGGTGTAGAGATTAAAATCACATCAGGTCCTGCGATAGACAGAGCGGGAGATCTTGCAGCGATACTTACGAATCTCAATGAGAATGATGTCCTGTTTATAGACGAGATACACAGACTGAATCGTTCAGTTGAAGAGGTGCTTTACTCTGCAATGGAGGATTATGCACTTGATATAATTATAGGAAAAGGCCCGTCCGCAAGGTCAATACGCCTTGACCTTGCCAAATTCACACTGATAGGAGCAACCACCAGAGCAGGCAGCCTCTCAGCACCGCTTAGGGACAGGTTTGGAGTGCTGAGTAAATTCACTTTGTACGACACAGACGATCTCAAAAAAATCATCAAAAGATCAGCCGGTATACTTGGAGTTGATGTTGATGAAACTTCACTTGAGGAGATGGCAAAGCGCTCAAGAGGAACTCCGAGAGTTGCAAACAGAATACTCAAGAGAGTCAGAGATTTCTCACAGGTAAAAGGTGACGGTGCCATTAATCCAGAGATAACAGAGAAAGCTCTTGCAGCGCTTGGCGTTGACGGGTACGGTCTTGAAGCACTTGACAGAGAGCTTCTTGAAACTATTATCACCAGATTCAATGGAGGCCCTGTCGGCATAGACACTATAGCAGCCTCGATAGGTGAGGAGAGAGTCACCATCGAAGATGTCTATGAGCCGTATCTGATACAGGCAGGATTCCTTCACAGGACCCAAAAAGGCAGGGTAGTATCAGAGCAAGCATACAGACATCTTGGCATAGCAATGCCAGAGGATATTGAATATTAGAACCAAAAGCAGCGAAAGCTGCTTTTGGTGTGTGGATTCACAGCATAATATGCTATTCCCTATTCGTTTGACAGTTTGTACTGTTCTGAAACGAAAGCCTTTTGCGCGATATTCGACAGTTGAATACAAAGAGAATTCTTTTGATGCGGGTTTTGATAAAACAGCAAGTATCTGATTTGCCTGCATACCAAGCGTTCGAATATCTTGAAACAAACAAGTATTAGGAACATAATAGCCATTATTATTGTCGACAACAAAACCAATACAGGCAGTAACATTTCCTGCAATTCTTTCTGTATATAGACGAGGCTGAGTATTGCTGTAGATTGTGGTCATCTTGCTCATTTTAGAGAAGTTTACAATCTGAGGTAATGCTTTTAGCTTCAAATCCGTTGTACCATCTCCTTTGAATGTAAAATCATTCTCAGAAAGATTATTTGAGAGGCATTTTGTATAGAAATCGGAGGAGTTTTTTGGGTTTATGTAAGAAAGACCTGTCAGGTGTAAAAAGTTTCTTGGTAAAAAAAGTGCTTCAAAATTTTCAATAGCATTATTGCTACGATTTTTGTATATAATCAGAAAGTTTCTGTTAGCAAGTTTTTTATGATAAGTTTTAGCTGCATTGCAAATGACTTTGATTGCGTCAAGTTTAGTAAACATGAAAGCTTCCTTTGGCAATGTATTGCGGAAATATTATATAAAGAGGGATTTCCATAATAAAAAAGAGAGAGACAAAGCCGAAGCGTTTGGTAACTCTCTTTTACGGCTAATTTTTTCGTTGTCTGCCAACCATCGGCACATACGTCCGATAAGGATTCGGATTAAGGTGTTAGCCCACCAAATGCAGCACGCTGCATTTCTATATTCATTATATCCACAAAATGATGCAAGTGCAACATTTTCTATCAATATTTTATTTGAAATTCCTGAAAATGGATGTTTTCAGGAATTCGGAAAGAGCACACTCTCTTTTAGCGGCAGGTCTTTTGAGCCACACTCAGCTTTCTTTCATCCAGATGATTGCGTTGCAAGAGATATGTCTAACTGTGAAATGAAAGGAATTAAAATATGCCTATTTCAGCTAAAGATAAGGAGTTCATGGAAAAGGTTGCTACATATTTTCGCAGTACAAAGTCCCCGTCAGAGCCAAAAGGATCTATTAGGGAAACTGCAAACAGATTTGAAATCAACCGTAACAAGGTCAGAAAGATTCTGATTACAACAGGGGACCTGAATTCTCCAATTACAGATGACGCTGTTTTGATGCGGAATCAGGGACTGAGTATCAAGGATATAGCAAAAGACCTTGGGGTTTCTGTAGCAACAGTATCTACAGCACTCCCTTATGAAAATAAGATTGATAACACTTTGGACCCTACAGATCATGCATCCAAGGTCAGAGAATACCGGGCATATGAGCAAAAACAAATTAAGAGGCAGGCAGAGAAAAAATCAAAAAATGAAAATGTGCCTGTTACATGGAAAGGAGATGCTATGACAAAGCAAAATGAAATCAAAAGGGAATGGCAAAAGGATATTAAAATGTCATATACCGAAGCTTACCACAGACCACGTCGGAAGACATGGGAAGATTTTGATGAGATGAAGGAATTTTTAATAGGGGAAATGGGTGAAGATGCTCCAGATGAATTGAAAGATATTTTTGAAGTTATGAATTTAATAGAAAAAAATGATGATGTTGAACAAGAATTAGAAAAGCTTCTTGCAAAGGAAAAACTCACAGATGAAGAAAAAAACAGGTTACCCTTGTTACTGATTAAAACAGGACAGTTTACAGGTGCGCTGAATAACAGGAATAATGGCGTGTTAGAAGATATTTCAGGAGAGCGTTTGCCATTTGAACCACTGGATGTGCTTCGACTTCACATGGAGCTTTATAGTGAATATGCTGATAATGTAGTCAATGATGATATTGCAAAAGTGTTCAGGAAATATGGCAAAGTTGAGCACGGAAGAAGCATCAGTCGTGATGTAATTGTTCCAGCAGACATTCCACTGTATGCACTTCATTATGTAATCCAAAGAGCCTTTGGTTGGGAGAATTCTCATCTGCATCAGTTTAATCTCCCGGATGATAGGTTCAAAGCATTGACGGACAACAATGCTTGCACATGGAGTCGTATGGTAGGAGTTCTGTTCCGTTCACCACTTATGGATGAAGATGATGAGTTTTGGGCGGATGACTACAATGGTGGAAGCTTCAAAAACTGGCTCCGAAAGAAATATACAGGGCCATATTTATCTCAATGTTATGGGGAGGGAATTGTTTCATGCTACGCGGACATGAAGCGTTTGGATATGGATGCTGATTGTTATGTTATGTATGTCAAAAGGTATAATCAAGCAACTCAAAGATACGATGGAGAGGAATTTCTTTCAACGGTAACACCAGTGATGGATTACCAAGGAAACAAGTCACCAGAGCCAAAGCCTTGGACGGGTGATAAAAATCCATACAGAGTGGAAATAGTGAAGTTTAAAGAAGTTCCGGCAGAAGGCATAAAATATTTGTTTGAGCGTGATCCCAGGGTTCTTCTGGAACGGCTTCCGCTTGATTCTGTGCTTGCAGCCGGACATTTTGAACTTTTAGAAAATTCTCCGCCCGAAGAACGAGAATATGTTAAGAATCAAATGATACATTCCGGTGAAGAGATGTATATTGAGGTGGAAAAAGAGATAAAGGATATTATACAGGGACAGATTGATTCCCCTGAAATGCAGGTGCAGCCAATACCGATAACAGATACACTTCTGTATACATATGATTTTGGAGATGGCTGGAAAATACGTATAACGGCCAGCGATAATTGCCTGGATCTGGTAAAGTCAGGCAGAATCACTCAGTCAGAACTTGACAGGGCGAATGTAAAGTGCAGAGAAGTATATAGGCCTGTGCTGATTGCCAGGGATGGTGAAATGCTTGTTGATGATGTGGGAGGAATCTCTGGGTTTGCTGAATTTTTGAAGATAATTAATCCGGACTTGAAACATATGAGCCCGGAAGAAAAGGAAGAAGCAAAGCAGGAAAAGAAAGAATATATTGAGTGGGCAAAGGGCCTTGGATGGCACAGGGAGAGACCTTCGAATTTTAATCTGTTATGATAAATGATATACGGGAATATCGTTATGTATGATGCTCCCGTTTTTTTTGCGTATCCGTAAAATACCCTTTGTTGGTCAAAATATTACACTTTAATGAAACGATAATTATGCTTTAGCTGTATGTGATTTATCCCTCTTATTCTGTCTGCAACTATATAATTAGCTTGAGGAGACCGGAAAAATATTATTAAAATGGCAGTAAACAAGGTCTCTCAAAAAAATATTTGTGCAGGGAGGAAGTATGATGAATGATGGTAAAAAATCAACAGCTGATCCGATAGAAAATCATGGACTTAAAAAACGTAACTTGAGTGTTTCCACAGTTGTTTTTATGATTTTCTGTCTGGCATCTGCCGGCTGCTATGGCATCGAAGAAATGATGCCAGAGTCAGGTCCGGGACTGACTGTAATAATGCTTATAGTGCTGCCTTTTGTATGGAGCTCACCGCTGGGGCTTGTAGCTGCTGAGCTTGGCTCTGCAAGGCCGCAGGAGGGCGGATATTACAAATGGGTGCAGGAAGCACTGGGAGAATATTGGGGATTTCAGGCAGGCTGGTGGAGGACTATTTCAATCTATATAGATAACACTCTGTATGTTATTCTGGCCGCGGGATATCTTGCAAGCTGGTTTGACATTTCTGCCATGACTGAGCTCATAATAAAAGTTGTAATGATACTTGTATTCACGTATATTAACATTAGAGGAGTGAAAGATGTAGGCATTGTGAGCACAATTCTTTCAATACTTGTTATTGTTGCATTTGGTATGGTGGCATTGTGCGGTTTTCTCAACTGGGAACAGAATCCGCTGCTTCCGGTCACTGCAGACGGAGAGATAATGGGTGTTTCGGGCATAGGCTTCTCGGACTGGATATATTATATAGGAATGGGCATCGCCCTTGGAATGTGGATGTATTCAGGATATGAGTCCATGTCTACGATAGCCGGAGAAATAGAAAACCCTCAGGTTATACCAAAAGCCACATTGCTGACAGTTCCTCTTATTATGGCGACGTATCTTTTGCCTACAATAGCAGGGCTTGCTACAATGACTGATGAAAAGGTTGCAGGGCTTCTTAATATAAGTGTGGAGGAAGTTAAAGAAGCAGGTGGTGCATGGGCTTTTTGGGGTACGGAACCTGGAACTGTGGGATATGCGGATATTGTGACGGCAAACTGGGGCGCGGCCTTTGGATTGTTTTTTGTCATAATTGCAGTATTATCACAGTGCTCTGTATATAATTCGTATATAGCGTCAGGTTCAAGAGGATTTTTTGCTTTGGCAGATGATTATCTGGCACCTCCTATACTTGCAAAGTGCGACAAAAAATATGGAGTCCCGTATGTTTCAGTACTTTCTGTAGGAATAGTGAATCTCATTTTATGCAATTTTGCATTTACGGCAGTAGTTGTAGTGGATGTGTTCCTGCTGATTTCAGCCTATGTAATGATATTTATTTCGGCAATGATTCTCAGAAAAAGGATTCCTGAGGAGGAACTTAAATTCAAAATTCCGGGAGGATATGCTCTGCTTTGTATAATATGCATAGTGCCTTGTTTGATTGCATTTATAGCTTTTTTTATCAATGGTACAGACTATTTCATAGGAGGAGTTTTAGGCATTATATCAGGTCCGGTACTGTATGTGATATGGAAACTGAAATATGGAGGACTTGCTAAAAAAGATCCTGTAAAATATCCGATAAATAAGCGTACAGGATTGGCTGTTGGTGATACAAAGCGTATGGCTCTGAATTTCGGAATACTTGCCTGCTTTGGTCTTTTGGGATATCCATGGCTCAAATGGTTTGAAGGGGACTGGGCTTCCGAGTATTATGCGGAAGCAAACGAAGGCCTTGGTTTTTTGGGCAACTGGGATATGATGATGAATATAATTTTGTATGGAGCCGTTATATGTGCTGCCATAGGGATAATCCTTTACCTCATATCGCTGAAGGTCGAGCCTAAAAAATGTGGGTGATTTGGAACACTATATAAGAATTTTTGAAAGCAGCCTGGTATACTCCGGCTGCTTTCAGCATTCCTCCAGATACATATTGAGAATAACATTTGCAAAGTCATAATCAAAGGTTTTGAGTCTGATTTTTGAGTCAGAATTAAGATCCTGAAGGATTTCATTGCGATATTCGGAAGGGCTTTTGTCATACCATCTCTTAAACTGTGTAAGCAGATGTTTTCTGTTGGAAAAACCGACTGCTGTTGCTATCTGATCTACTGTTTTATCAGTGCCAGACAACAGCTTTGATGCCTCTTCGCAGCGGGTCAGAGAAAGCAGCTGAGAGAAAGTAAGTCCGAGAGTGCTTTTGAGGTATCTTGAAATGTGAGCGGTGCTTAAAAACTCTCTGTCTGCAAGCGTCTGCAGCGACAGCTTTTCATAGTAATGTTCAAAAACGTAGTCAACTATCCGGTACATTCTGTCATAGTTTGTATATATCTTGTCATAATTCTGAAGCCTTGCGATGCTAACCTTGCTGTCTTCGGTTTCTTTGTAAACATACTGCTGAAACTGTGATAGTAGAACTTCAAGAAGCTCCTTTGCATATTCTTCAAGCATGATTTCAGAATGCCCATCCTTATATGTGTAATAAAGCCTTGCAAGCTGAAACCGCAGGTGTCTGATATCCATTGCATACAAATCTCTGTGCTTGTAGGTATCACATATAAAATATGCGTTTTCAAGTTCAGGGAAATGATGCAGGTAATGGTCATATGCAATATGTATGGTAAGAATTATAGTATCGGGATTGTCGGAAGTGATCTTGTGTGCATCATTTCTGTTAAAAATATAGACATCACCGTAAGAAAGCCTGTATGTTGCAGCCGAATCACAAATAGTAACATCTCCGTTTAGAATACATATTATCTCGATATCATTTTTGTGTATATGAAAAGGATAATATTCGATGTTTTCAAGCTTTGCTTTAATACAGGCGGTTGATTTGTATCCTGTTTTTTCGTTGTACTGCATGATGTTTCCTCGTTCTCTGATAAAGATTTCTTAATTGTTCTGATGATATCATAATATTACACATATATCAACTGAATTTGTCCCCAAAGGATGCAAAGTGCTGTTTACAATAATAGTAACAAGAAACAAGGGAGGTATATTAATGCTGGTAAAGGGAAACGTGTTAAATCAGACTGAAATAGAATGGATACACAAAGACAGTATAAGGATACTTGAAGATGTGGGAGTTAAAGTTCCGAGCGAAAGAGCTTTGAGCCTGCTTGAAAAAAACGGTGCAGATATCGACTGGGACAAACAGATTGCGAGAATAAGTGAAGAGATGGTTCAGTCAGCACTGCAGACAGCTCCGAAGGAATTTGTTCTTGGAGCAAGAAATCCCAAATTCGACTTGAAGCTTCCGTCAGATACTATTACGCTGAATATGGACGGATGTGGCTCAAACGTTATAGACTTTCATACAGGCAAAAGAAGAACAGGGCTTCTACAGGATCTGGCTAATGTGGGCAAAGTATTTGATGCCATACCATCGGCAAGTGTGCTTTGGTCATGCGTGACACCCTCCGATGTTCCTTCAGGTGCGGCAGGGATATTAAGCAGTGCAACTTCATTTCTTAATTGCGGCAAACATCTGCAGGATGAAATACAAAAAATAGAAGAGTTGCCTTACATCATCGAGCTTTGCAAGGCATTTGCCGGTGACGAAAAGTCAGTGATTGACAGAAAAATATATTCGGCAACTTATTGTACTGTAGCGCCTCTCTGCCACGATGGCGAGATGCTTGAAGCAACCATGGCACTTACTGAGTACAAGGCTCCGGTGCTGATGTATCCAATGCCTGCCTGTGGAAGCACGGGGCCCGCAAGCCTTTATTCAAATGTTGCACTGGGAAATGCCGAGAGTCTGAGTTCACTTGTGATTTTTCAGCTTGCAACACCTGGGACACCTCTCATATACGGTTCTGCTCTGGGCAGGATAAACCTGATGAAAGGTACATTCTTGGAAGGGGCTGTTGAAACGGAACTCATGATGGCCGCTATGGTGCAGCTTGGCAAATATTATGGACTTCCCACTATTGCAGCAGGCTGCCTGACAGACGCGAATGAGCCGGGAAT
>CAZDQV010000054.1:0-14081 GCA_964507795.1 uncultured Oscillospiraceae bacterium
GCCTTGCCAAGCATAGCTTGGGGCAAAAAGGCAACGCTTCGCTCCAACTCACTTCTTGATGAAATTGCCAAGTATACTGGCTTGTCCAAAGAGAAAATACAGATGCTGTAAACACCTTGAACAGGTGGATTGCATACAATTATAGATGTCAGTCAATGAGACCTGTCGATAGCTTTGCTGTTGACGGGTCTTTTTGGCAAAGTAATAATTGAAGGTAGCAGATTAGTGGGTTGATTGGAATTATCTGAATTGATATAATATTCAGCGAAAACAAAGAAAGCAGAATGAAGGAGGAAATTATGCTGAAGAAAATTGGAATTGCAGCTTTGTCTGCTACGTTTGCACTGGGACTTGCTTCCTGTGGAGGCGGATCAGATTATGGCGAGAACTTTGATAATTTCAATGCAGCCATAGATATGGATTTTGCAAAAGAGGTAATGACGAGCGTGAGCGATTTTGGAGACGATCCTGTAATGGGCATGCGCTCTGCCGGTTCCCCTGCGGAGGAGCAGACACTGGAATATCTCAAAGGTGTTATGGAGGATATAGGCCTTCAGAATATAACGGTGGACGAGACTACGGTTGACGGATGGACGTTTAATGGTGCAAACATTACTTTTGAGAATGCTGATGGTGAGGAACAAAAGATAGACCTTGGAGGATATCAGACAACCATACAGGCAGACAACGAGGAAATAGAGCTTGTTTATGTAAATGAGGGAACTGCAGCGGACTATGAAGGTCTTGATGTCAAGGACAAACTGGTACTGCTTGATGTTGATCAGAATGAAAACTGGTGGATAAACTATCCTGCATATCAGGCAAAGGTTAAAGGTGCCAAAGCTGTTATAGCTATGTCTGTTTACCCTGAAGAGGGTGGCGATAGAGTAGGCGTTCAGGACATATGCGGGCCTGCGGACGCACCGGCACTTGCTATAAGTGAGGATGACAGCAATGCGCTTCAGGAAGCCATCAAAGCATCAGGGAATGACTCAATAACTGTAATCTTCAATGCTGATTCAAAGGTTACAGAAGATGCAACTTCGCACAATCTGTGGGGCGAAATACCGGGAACAACCGATGAAACCATATTTGTATTTGCCCACATGGACGGGTATTTTCACTCAACTTATGATGACGCACAGGGTGTTGCCACTTCAATGGCTATAGCCAAAGCTCTTGTTGACAGCGAATATACTCCTGACAAGACTATACGTTTTTGCATACATGGTGCAGAAGAATGGGGAGTTGCAGGCAGCGAATATGACTGGTCGGCAGGTGCATACGAAGAGATTGCCACTCTTCATCCGGACTGGGTAGATGGGGCCTTTGCAATAGTAAACAATGACGGCGGATACACTGTTGAAGGTGAAACGTGCGCCGGCACAAGAAGCGCAGTAGAGCTTATAGACTTTATCAAGGAAAGCATAGGAGGACTTAATGAGGAATCTTCATACACTTGGAGCTATGACACCAATGGTACAGGAACAGAAGATTTCTACTGGACTTTGATGGGTATTCCGTCAATAGTGGCAGGTAGCGGAGAAGGCACTGTTTATGATGATATAGGATATCACTCGACATATGACAGCACTGACGCACAGCCGCTTAATGAAGAAGGCTTCAACGATAGCATCAGGACATATGGAAAACTTGTGGTAGATTTAGATGCAAAAGCAGTAAGGCCTTTGAGCTTCACAGACAGGATAAGTAATTTTGAAGAGAGTCTTGCAGAAGGTGCAGGGTTTGAAGATATTATTGCAGAAGCAAAGGATGCAGCTGAGGCGTTGGAGTTAAAGATGGCTGAAGTTGAGGAATCCGGAGATAAAGATGCAGCTGTTGAGCTCAATAAGCAGACTCAGGAAATATACAAGGTGCTTCAGGAGGCTCTTGTGGGTCTTAATTTCGAGCCGGACAATATAATCAGGCATGAGCTTTATCAGGACAATGTGGCAAATCTTGAAGCGGGTATAGATGCTCTTGAAGCAGGCAATATTCAGGAGGCATATGACGAATATCTTTGCAGTGTTGACTGGGCATGGTACTATATTTACTTCGATGACGAGACATGCAAGTACATGGAAGATCAGTTGTTTGACAACAGAGAAGGCACATGGGGAGACGGACTTATCAAATACAGACATTGCGATATAGGCGATGTTATGAGGAGTCTCGGTGATAAATATGATACAGAAGGCGCAGATGTTTCCGCTGAGATAGCTGAGCTTAAGGAACTGAAACAGACTCAGGAAGGATACCTTGCAAATACATATGAAGACGAAAAAGCAGGCCTTGAAGAAGCAGTAAAGCTTATGACAGAGTATGCAAAATAGATAAACACACAAAAGTGTAAAAATATAATGGTGCCACCTGAATCAGATTGTGTTTTGGTTCGGGTGGTTTTGTTTGTTGAATTTCACAAAAAGGAGTATAATGTAGCTGATAGGGATTTCCGAGAGGAGGTAGGTTATGTTTGAAATCGAAAGAGTTATAGGCAGCAGCCATATAGGGCCAGATGGCAATATCAGGACAAGCTCGGCAGTGGATTTGTTTCAGGACTGCTGCGGACTTCAGCTTGATTGCTGCCCTGTAACACAGGAGTTTTACAAAAGGTGCAATGCGGTGACGTTTCTTCTTTTCAGACAGATGGATTTCATCCGTGAGGTTAAATACGGACAAAAGGTAACAATCGGTACAGAAGTTTTCCAGATGAAGGGTACATATGGTATGCGAAATACTATAATGTATGATGAGGACGGCAATATCCTTATAGCATGCTATGGGGGCGGTGCCAATGTGAACAGGGTAACTGGCAAACCTGAGGCGATACCAAAGGATCTGCTTGCCATATATCCGTTGGGGCAAAAATACGAAGGAATGGAATACCTGCCGAGAAAAATATCCCTGCCAAAGGATATTTCACCTGAAATATTTGATGCGATTCCGGTGCACAGATATCAGATAGATTTTAACGGTCATGTAAATAATGCAAGATATCTGGATATTGCAGAGGATTATCTGCCGGAGGATTTCAAAATCTCAAGGTGCAGGATAGCATACAAACGTCCTGCAAAATACGAAGATTTAATCGTGCCGGTAATGTATAGACCGGATGATGAGAGAATAATCATATCTCTTCAGGATAAAGACATGGAACCTTATGTGAATATAGAATATACAAAGAAGGATAAAACAGAGCTTTAATCGGCTCTGTTTTGTTGTGGTAAAGCATCTTTGTCAGACAAATTGTAAAAACACTGATTTACGAGATATGTAAGCTCCATTCTTGATGAAACGCCTGTTTTTTCGAATATGTTTTTCATGTGAGTTTTCACAGTATAAAGAGAGATGCACAGAGACTCTGCTATTTGTGCATTTGAATTGCCTCTATATGCAAGTTCAGCTATTTCTTTTTCTCTCAACGTCAAATGATGTTCCTCGGCAATTGTGTTGATGGTGTTTTCCACAGAATTGACGGAATGAACATTGTTATCTTTAGTATACAGTTGTTGAAAGTCTTTTTTGTAGACAAAGTAGATAGTGAGTGAATTCACAGCAAAAAGAAGCCAGCCGGAAAAGTCGGGGCAATGAGTATTCCACACAGGAACTTCAGCTATGCCAAGGCCACTTGTCATAAATATTTGCGAAAGGAAATAAAGCGAAACAAAAACAGATGAACAGACCACATAAATGCGTATAGAAGATATGACAATGCTGTACATGGCTTTTATTGTGCACAAAGCTATAGCTGCCACTGCAACCAATGCAAAAAGTATCTCAAGCAGCGTGTAAATTTTTTGTGCAGTCGGATTTTCTATATGGTAGGTATTGCTCATATAGAAAAAACAAATAATTGAAAACAGTATAGCTCCAGAAATAGAGCATATTTTACCTGCATTGAAGCAGGCAAGGCTAACCTTTTGATTGCACTCACATGCGAGACGGCAAAGCAGGTTGCACCAGCCGAACAATATGAATGCATATAGACAATAGTCAAGAACTCTGATCGGCAGAGACACGTTATATATGTTGAAAAGAATCTCCTGAGAATAAATGCCGCACAAAACAAGGCTTGTCCCAAGAATATTGGAGGTGAAGACAACAGCGGCATTGTAGGTTTTGTTTTTTAGTTTGCTTTTTCCCTGAATTAATATAAGTGCGAGGCAAATAACTGCTGCAACTGATGACAGCAGGTACTGCAAAAATGTATTGTATATAATCATAAACTTCTCCTGCGTTATATTATACATTAACAGAGTGAGTAATTCAATAATTCCAAAATACCTCCAAAGAGCGATGTGAAAATAAGCGGAATTGTACTAATATTATAAAAAATAAAAGACAGGAGGAGAGTAATTTGAAAAAGAAAATTGTATTGGTAAGCTTTGCGCTTGTTTTGAGTCTTGTTCTGTTTGCAGGCTGCGGCAGCAGTGAAGGTAATGCAGACCCGCTGAAGGCAGTGTGTAACAACGGAGTAATGGTGGGACAGGAAGAAAACGGCGTAGTTTCATTCCTGGGAGTTCCATATGCAAAACCACCGGTTGATGAACTGAGATGGAAAGCTCCGGTTGCCGCAGAAGACAGCGATGAGGAAATAGTATGTGATGAATTTGGTCTTACCCCTATACAATATGAATGGGCTACCGAGCCTGCTTCATATACTGAAAGAGGTGAAGACTGCCTGACTCTGAATGTGTGGACAGCAAAAGAAAGCACAGAAGAACCAAAGGCGGTAATGGTATGGTTTTATGGAGGAGCATACAGCTGGGGCGGTACAACTGACCCTATGTATGACGGCCAGAATTTTGTAGAAGCAAATCCTGATATAGTCCTTGTTACAGTAAATTACAGACTTGGTGTAATGGCATGGGCGGATTTTTCACAGATCCCTGGCGGTGAGGAATACACCGATTTGAACCTCGGAATACGAGATCAGATATGTGCCCTTGAATGGATTCAGAAAAACATAGGAAGCTTCGGAGGAAACCCTGATAATGTCACTATTTATGGAGAATCAGCAGGAGCAGTTTCAACAAGCGTCCTTCTCATATCTCCGAAAGCAGAGGGACTTTTCCACAAAGTTATAGTTCAAAGTGATGCAATTGACTCAAGAGTTATAGGCACTGTTGATGATGCGAGAGAATATGGCAAACTCATAGCAGAAACAGCAGGAGCAGAGGATATGGATGATTTGCTTGCAGTAACGGCAGAAGAATGGATCGAACTTGATACTGAATACTGGCTTGGAGATGAATCGCCGGGAACGGTTGCAGATGGAGACATTATTCCATTTGACTATGAAGATGCAGTTACAGCAGCAGGTAAAAAAGGCATACCTGTGATGATAGGAAGTAATGCCGATGAAAGAAATTATGATGTCGAGGAGCTTGAAGGATACGATAATTTCGTAGAATATATGAACGAGAGCTGGGATGACACATATGATAAGGTGCCTGAAGCAGGTAAAAAACTCATGGATGAATTTATGGATCTGCAGCTTGAAGCAGGCAAGGATGAACTTTTTGCAAAGGTTGAATTTCTCAACGAATCTTCGATGAGAATTCCGGAGATACTCCAGTCAGAAAAATTCACAGAAGGTGGTGGAACAACATATATGTATTACTGGGATGTTCCTTCAACATCAGAGACATACTTCAAAGGTGCGTGCCATGCGGTAGAGCTTGCATATGTATTCAATAATCTTGAAGATACTATTTACTGCGGAGAAAATCCTGACGAGGCAACAGCAGCAAAAGCTCAGGAAGCATGGGCAAACTTTGCAAAGACAGGAAATCCGTCGATAGAAGGTACAGAATGGCTTCCTTATGATAAAGAAGACAGGAACACAATGATAATCACTCTTGACGGTTGGAAAATGGAAAAAGACCCGCTTAGCAGATCAAGAGAAATCGTTTCACAACTTATAACTGAATATGGTATCAATGAATAGGAGACAATATGAAAAAGACAAAACTGTTTATGCTGGCAGGCCTGATGATTGCAGGGATTGTTATGCTTTCAGGCTGCGGAGGCGGAGAAAAATCAGGTGATGATTTAAAAGTAACATGCAACAACGGCATCATGGTAGGGCAGCAGGAAGATGGAGTAATTTCATTCAAAGGGATTCCTTATGCTGAAGCCCCTGTAGGAGAGCTCAGATGGAAAGCTCCTGTTGCGGATGCTGACAGCAGTGAAGAAATTATCTGTGATGATTTTGGAGACACAGCTATTCAATATGAATGGCCTACAGAACCGGCCTCTTTTAACCCTAAGAGCGAAGACTGTCTGTCTCTAAACATCTGGACCAAGGATACAAACCCTGACAAGGCCAAAGCCGTGATGGTATGGATACACGGCGGTGGTTTCGGATGGGGAGGCAGCTCTGATGCTATGTATGACGGACACAATCTTGTCAATGATTACGGCGAAGATATAATTTTTGTTTCCATCAACTACAGAATAGGCATTATGGGATTTGCGGACTTCACACAGATTCCGGGAGGAGAAGAATATACAGACTTTAACCTGGGTATAAGAGACCAGATCTGCGCGCTTGAGTGGATACAGGAGAATATCGCAGGTTTCGGAGGCAATCCGGACAATGTTACTATTTTCGGTGAATCAGCAGGAGCAGGTTCAACAGGCTGCCTGATGTATTCACCTATGGCAAAAGGCCTGTTCCATAAAGGAATAAAGCACAGTCCTATGCCAAGTCTTGATTCGGAAGAATGGATGACAAGAGAAGATGCACAGGAATTTGCACAGGTGATAATGGAGGCAAGCGGAGCTGAAACCATGGATGACCTGCTTGCAATATCATCAGAAGAATGGATAGAGCTTGACAGCAAATACTGGATGTCGGATTACTGCTGCGGACCGTTTATAGACGGAGTGGTAATTCCTGAAGACATTAAAGCAGGAGCAGAAGCATCTGCGGATGCAGGCATCAAGCTTATGCTTGGAACCAATGCAGAAGAAAGCAACTATGACATAGGAGAAGGCGCAGGTGATGACAACCTGATTCATACAGAAGACAACTTCCATATGGATATAGCTGATTATGATACTGCGTGGAATAATTTTGTCGAAAACATCAATGATGAATATGATGCAGAATATGAAATTCTATCCGACGAAGGCAAAGCAAAAGCAGAGAAATTCCTTGAAGTATGCAGAGAAGACGATGAATTCTGGGCAAAGGTGGAATTCAAAAATGAGATGTCATATAGAATACCGTCTATATTGGAAGCTGAGGCTTATGCGGATGCAGGCGGCGAAGTTTATATGTACTACTGGGATGTACCTTCGACAAGAGATATTTACGAAAAAGGAGCATGCCATGCAGTAGAACTCTCATATGTACTTGATAATACAGATGACTATATCTATGCTGGAGAAAATCAGGATGAAGAGGTTGCAAAAGCAGCGCAGCAGGCATGGGTCAACTTTGCAGTGAATGGCAACCCAAGCACAGACGAATATGAATGGCCACAGTACAACAAGGAAACCCAGGAGACTATGGTAATCCAAAAGGGCGGCTGGAAGGTGGAAAAATTCCTGCTCAAGGAACAAAGAGACCTTATGGAAGACATTTATCTTGAAAACAAGCACAAAGGTTTCCACTAAGACGGAATAAATAAAATATCCTTAAATGCAGAAGATGCCTCAGGGTGTCTTCTGCATTTGTATAGCGTATGGTTCAACCGTAATGTAATAGTCTGAAAGAGGCATATGCGGCTACAACTTTTGTTTTAGGCAGCACTTACTCCTCTTTTCTTTTTGCCTGTTTTGCGGTATACTGCATATTAGGGAAATATCATTTTTTCTGAAATAACATATAATGAACACAATTGGATTGTAAAATGTTTAAACAAGGAGGTATCAATCCGGCAAAATGGAAAGTCATATAATAGGCTACAGTATTGCGATAATTATTCTGATTATGTTCTCTGCATACTTTTCGGCAACAGAAACAGCATTCACATCTGTAAACCGTATCAGGATCAAAAATCTTGCAGCTGGCGGTGACAAACGCGCCAAACGTGTGCTTGAGCTGTCAGACCGGTACGACAGCCTGCTGTCAACAATACTGATTGGAAACAACATTGTAAACATCCTCATAACCGTTATAGCCACATTGATGTTTGTTGAGCTTTACGGTTCACTGGGACCTACGATTGCAACTGTTGTAACTACAGTGCTTATTCTTGTTTTCGGTGAAATAACACCCAAAAGCCTCGCAAAAGAAATCCCCGAAAAAATATCAAAAGGCTTCGGAGGCAGCATCAGAATTGTTATGATAGTGTTTACTCCGGTGAATTATCTTTTCAGCGCATGGAAGAAATTCGTCGCAAAAGCATTCAAAATGGATGCTGAGCAGGGCATTACCGAGGAGGAGCTTTTGACAATGGTCGAGGAAGCCGAAACTGAAGGCGGCCTTGACGAGGAGAGAAGCGAACTTATCCAGAACGCTATAGAGTTTAACGGCCTTGAAGCGTGGGATATACTTACGCCCAGAGTTGACGTTGCAGCGATTGAAGTGGATACATGCAAGGACGACATACTTAAAATATTCAGAGATTCGGGGTTTTCCAGAATTCCGGTATATGATGACGATATAGATAATATACTTGGCGTACTTAACCAAAAAGACTTTCATAACTATATATATGGCACAAGGGCGGACATCAGAGAGTATGTGGCACCGGTGGTATTTATACCTGAAACCATGAAGCTTCCTGTTATCCTCAAAAAAATGCAGACCACCAAGACCCATATGGCTGTGGTAATAGACGAGTACGGCGGACTTGCCGGAATAGTCACTCTTGAGGATATATTAGAGGAGCTTGTCGGTGAGATTTATGACGAGCATGACACCGTTATTTCTCAGGAAATAATGCCGCTTTATGACGGCAGCTACAGAGTCAAAGGCAGTGCCAATGTCGAAAAACTCTTTGACTTCTTTGATGTCGATGACTATATAGACCCTGTTACGGTCAACGGCTGGGTTTCACTGGAGCTTGACAAGCTCCCAGAAGCAGGAGACTGTTTTGAATACACAAGCGAAGAGAAACTGTTCAAGGTGAGAGTTACCAAGGCAGATGAAAGAAAAGCTCTGGAAGTTAATCTGAAGGTAGAGACTTTGGACAAAGCAGAGAGCGGATATACTAAGAAAGGAAACTAGACTATTATGGGATTTATGGAGAAGATCTTTGGTGATCTTAACGAAAAAGAAGTTAAGCGCATAGGCAAAATCGTTGACAAAGTAGAGGCTTTGGACGAAGAGATGCAGGCACTTTCAAACGAGGAGCTTAGAGGCAAGACTGATGAATTCAGACAGAGAATCGCAGACGGTGAAACCTTAGATGACCTGCTGCCTGAAGCCTTTGCAGTATGCAGAGAAGGTGCGTGGAGAAGCCTTGGGATGAAGCATTTCAGAGTTCAGCTCATAGGCGGTGTTGTATTGCACGAGGGCAGAATTTCAGAAATGAAAACAGGTGAAGGTAAAACTCTGGTTGCAACACTTGCGGCATACCTTAACGCACTTGACGGCAAAGGAGTTCATGTTGTGACAGTAAACGACTACCTTGCAAAGCGTGATATGGAGTGGATGGGCAAGCTGTATACATTCCTCGGCATGAGTGTGGGCTGTGTAATTCATGGCATTACACAAAAACAGAGAAAAGAAGCGTATATGGCAGATATCACATACGGCACCAACAACGAATTCGGTTTCGATTACCTTCGTGACAATATGGTTATATACAAAGAAGAAATGATGCAGAGACCTCTCAACTATGCCATCATAGACGAGGTTGACTCCATCCTTATAGATGAAGCCAGGACTCCGCTTATCATATCGGGACAGGGCGCAAAATCCACAGATATGTATGATGTGGCAGACAGATTTGCCAAGACACTGACAAACGAAACAGACTTCACAATAGAAGAAAAAGACAAGACTGTCGCCCTCACCGAAACAGGTGTTGCCAAATGCGAAAGCTATTTCAAACTTGACAACTTCTCAGACCCCGAAAACATGGAGATAAACCACCATGTCAATGCTGCGCTGAGAGCAAGAAACCTGATGCACAGGGACATAGACTATATCGTCAAAGACGGTGAAATCGTAATAGTAGATGAATTTACAGGCCGTCTGATGTTCGGCAGAAGATACAGCAACGGACTTCATCAGGCCATCGAAGCCAAGGAAGGTCTGCTGGTTCGCTCAGAGTCCAAGACACTTGCGACAATCACAATCCAGAATTACTTCAGAATGTATCAGAAGCTGGCGGGCATGACAGGTACAGCCAAGACAGAAGAAGAAGAATTCAGAGAAATATACAACATGGACGTAGTTATAATTCCTACAAACAAGCCTATCATCCGTAACGATATGGAGGACTCCATATACGGTACAGAGGCAGGCAAAATCCATGCCATAGTAGACAGAATTGCAGAGGTTCATGCTACAGGGCAGCCTGTGCTTGTAGGTACTATATCCATCGAAAAATCAGAACTTATATCCAAAATGCTCAAAAAAAGAGGGATTAAGCACAACGTGCTGAATGCCAAGCAGCACGACAAGGAAGCCGAGATTGTAGCGGAAGCCGGCAGATACGATATGGTTACGATAGCAACCAATATGGCCGGCAGAGGTACAGATATCATACTCGGCGGCAACCCTGAGTTTGAAGCCAAGAGAGAAATGGCAAGGAGAGGCTATGACAGCGAAACCATTGCATTTGCAACAAGCTTTGTGACAACTGACGATGAGGAGCTTTTGGAGGCAAGGAAGCTTTTCCACGAGCTTCACGAGGATTTCAAAGAGCAGCGCAAGGCAGAGCAGGAAAAAGTAAGAGAGCTTGGCGGACTTTGTATCATAGGTACGGAGCGTCACGAGTCAAGACGTATAGACAATCAGCTGAGAGGCCGTTCCGGACGTCAGGGCGATCCGGGCTGCACACAGTTCTTCATCTCGCTTGAAGACGATCTGATGAGACTCTTCGGCGGCGAAAGAGCCAAGGCCATAGTAGACAGAATGGGCGTTGCAGAGGATGAGGCCATCGAATCGGGTATGCTGACAAGATCCATTGAAAACGCACAGAAAAAAGTCGAGGGCAAGAACTTCGGCATAAGAAAATACGTACTCCAGTATGACAATGTTATGAACAAGCAGCGTGAAATTATCTACGGCGAACGTCACAGAGTACTGCTTGGCGAAAACCTCAAAGGATATATCAGAAACATGACAGAAGAGCTTGTATACGGAGTCATAGACCCTATAGTCATAGCTTCCAAACATTCGGGAGAGTGGGACATTGACGAGATGAACAGAGGTCTCAAGAGGATATGTGACAGATATGTACCTGTAGAGTTCACAGAAGAAGAACAGAATCTACTTACAGAAGAAGAACTCAAAGAGAAGATTATGGAGCAGTTTGATAAGCTCTACGAAGACAAAGAAGCAGAGATCGGCGAAGACAAGATGCGTGAGCTGGAAAGAATGATCCTTATTCGTGTTGTTGACAACCAGTGGATGGATCACATCGACGCAATGGATCAGCTCCGTACAGGTATCGGTCTCAGAGGGCTCGGACAGCAGGATCCCGCTGCAGCATATGCCAAAGAAGGCTTTGATATGTTTGAGATGATGATAGGAGACATCAAGGAGCAGACGGTTAAATTCTGCTACAATGTAACTGAGCAGACAAGAACCGAGAGAAGAAATGTCATAGGCACAGGTAAAGAAAGCAAAGCGGAATTTGACGGCTCATCACCTGTCAAGTCTGCGCCTGATATGCCGCAGCAGACTGCAGTTCCTGACAGAAATCAGGGCAAAAAACCTCAGACTTACAGACGCACAGAGGAAAAAATCGGGAGAAACGATCCTTGTCCATGCGGTTCGGGCAAGAAATACAAGAACTGCTGTATGAATAAGCAGGAGCAGTAGGGTAAATAAGGCGGTGGGTTTCTGCCGCCTTTTTGAATGGGAAATTACCTGATAAAGGTAAATTAAGAGAAAAAGTATTTGTAAATAGTACTTTAATAGAGTAAAATCTAAGTAATAAATATATCTTTTGAAAGGAAGGAAAGAAGGAAAATGAAAAGAATACTGACAATATTACTTGCAATAGCCTTGGTGGGGGGGCCATGCCCGGTGCGGTGTGGGCTGAAGAGACTCCAATAAACTTGAATCAAGAGGGGCTTTCAAACTATATAAGTAATTCGCCAGAGGGAACACTGAAACTCAATAATGGAAGTTATAAATTAACAAGCGATATTACGATCAGCAATACTTTGGAGATTAACGACACTGTCACTCTTGACTTGAACGGGTATGTGCTGAAATACGAAAATGCCGATAAAAAAGGTAGTGTAATTAGGATAGGGGGCGACGGCAACTTGACATTGCAGGACAGCAAACCAGATGCGTCACATTATTTCGACAAGTCTACAGATGTCTGGACACTTGCTACCGAGAGCACTGCGGATGAAAATAAAGTCGAAGTGAAAGGTGGAGTGATTACCGGCGGTACGGGTAATGCTGACTATGTCGAGGGAGGCGGATTGTGGATCGGTGGCAACGGAAGTTTATATCTGCTTGGCGGAAGCATCGTAGGTTGCACAGCGGCAAATAAAGGCGGCGGCGTGTATATGGACGGAAATGACTTCACGTTGGATGGTGGGAAAATTATCGGATGCACAGCAGGCAATGGTGGTGGTGTTTATTTCAAGAATAACTCTTTTGATATAGCGCGTGGGGAAATATCAAACTGCCATGCAACCACCAATGGCGGAGGCATATATCTCTCTAATGATACAGGTAAAAACGACAGTAAAATAATCAATATGTCCAACAGCAGTATATCTGATTGCAGTGCCGACAGTGGCGGAGGCATATATATTGAGGCGTACACTTTCAAAATGCCAAATAGCTCAATTACAAATTGTAAGGCTTCAAGTTACGGTGGTGCAATATGCTGCAAAATGGCTGACGGAGGCGAATATTATAATAAAGCATGTACTGTTGAAATCGCAAAAAATGCTACTATTTCAAACTGTTCTGCATATAATGGGTATTTTGGCTATGGGATTTATGCTGATCATAATAACGGGATTGTTAAAATCAGTGGAGGCGAATGTAATGGTGTATGTGTTGGTGATTGTGGCTTTGAAATGTCCGGCGGCGAAGTCGGAGAGTTGTTTATAGTGAGCACTAACAGTTCCCCCACTCGAAAGATAACCGGAGGTACTGTTTCCTCCGGTAATATTAGAGTCAAAACAGTGGAAATTTCCGATGGAACATTCAACAACGTTGAAACTTCCGGAGTGATTTCAGGTGGGACATTTAATGGCAAAGTAACCAATTATGGCACTATCTCAGGAGGAACATTTAATAACATAATAGAAAACAAGTCTACAGGACCCGATTGGATTGGGACAATTTACACAAGCAAAATCACATTGGGATCCGCTGCTACAATTACGACTGCAGATGGTTGCAATGAAGTGAAATACTGTGTAGATGGCAGCGAGTATGCCCGGCAGGCTGTGAAATCAGGTAAAACAAGTGCTTTGACAATAAACCCTGAGAAGACTGGCAACACTTTCGAGGGCTGGTATAAGGATGGTAAAGCATTTGATTTTGATAATACAGCTGTAACAGAGGATATCATCCTTCACGCCAAATGGAAAGATTGCGTGCATATATATGAGAGCAACACTTGTATAATATGCGGATATAAGAAGGTTACCTATCACAGCAGCAGGCAGAAGCCAACTGTAATCACACCTGAACACGGTAAGATTACTCTCTCATATAACGGCAGGACAGCTACCATTACTCCTGATGAGGGATATGAAATCACCTCGGTCAAGGTAAATGATATAGAAAAAGGCGCTGTCAGTACCGTTACGGGTCTCAGAACAGGAGACAGGATAGAAGCTACATTTGAGAAGACGGAAGCTACCTTAATTGCAGAGATTAAGGAAGCCCTTGCCTCTGTATCTCCGGTGGCTCGCACATCCAAAACCACCAAAGGCAATATTAAGGTGGTGCTTAATCTAAGCGATGAGGA
>CAZDQV010000055.1:0-13697 GCA_964507795.1 uncultured Oscillospiraceae bacterium
GGGAATGTAAGGGGAATGGTTGGAGTGGTAAATGAAAAACGTACCGATGAGTCGGAAAATCTATACCGCTAAAGCAGAATGTGCGTTCCGTCAATTTTAGAATGGGCATCCCGTTCGAGCGGAATTTGCACACGCTCTGCCAGGACAACAAAGGGCAACATCAAAATCACCCTCAAAGCCACAAAAGGCAGCAGGAGCATAGAGAAACTCAAAAAACTTGGCTACACTGTAAAATACAAATATTACAGAAGCACAAACAAGTCCAAGAACTACAAGGCTAAGGTTACAAAATCAGGCAAGACATACATCAACACCACAGGCAAAAAAGGTACCGGATACTACTACAAAGCCAAAGTGATGGTATATGACTCGCAGGGCAAACTTGTGGCAAACACAAAACTTTCAAAATGCAAATATGCGTGCAGGAAAAAATAAATAACCTGAACAACGAGGGCGGTCGAAAGACCGCCTGTTGTTATGCCGCGAAATGAGGGTATCGGAGAGAATATATTTTTTGAAAAAATCGCAGGGACAACAATTCTACTAACATAAGTGTCAGTGACAGGCAGAGAAATAACCTATATACTTATAAAAACGCAGTGTTGCTTTCGTATCTTGCGAAAGCGCGGGAAACAAAGGACAGCAGGGGGGATGTCCTGTTTCAGAGAGACTGTTTTTTGAAAGGAGAGACGAGATGAAAAAAACAAAATTATTCAGAGTGCTGTTTATGCTTGCAGTAGCAGTTACAGTAATTGCAGCTTCAGCAACAGTGGCGAGTGCAGTGTCTGTTAACAAAAATGCTGACTACAAGTATACAAAGGCATTTGATGATGGTACAGTTGTAGCATTTACTCAGGATGTTTTTACAAATCGGATAGTATCAGGCGATGCTCTTTATTGTAAAATCACAATCCCTGACGGTATCAGTTTTGAAAAGGATAGTTGGAGTGGTGATAAGACAAAATTTGAAATTCAGGGTACGTCTGTTGGCAAATGGGAGTTTGGAGACAGCGTTGCATATGGTGCGCTTGACCTTGGAGATGACGCATATGGCGGCAGTTACAGGCTGCTGGTGGGAACAGACTGGGGCGAATACAAATATGCAGTACCGTTTGAATATGGCGCCAAGAAACCTACCAAAATCAAAATCACCACATATCCTAACAAAGTGGCGCTTAACACATATTATGTTGACGCCAGCAAGAGCGGTAACTCAACATGGCTTTCTGTAAACGGCATTGAGCAGTACATTGCAAACGGATGGGGAGAATCTCAGTGGCTTACAGGTTTTAAGGCAGGCAAAAAATATGATTTCACGTTCTATGGAACAATAAATGTTGACGGCAAGACATATGTAGGATCCCCGTATGTGGTTGAAAACGTTCCTATGGGTCCTTCAGTTAAACCTGTAATCAGTTCTGTCAAGATTTCAAATGTAAAGTCAAGTAAATATTTCGACACCAGCGAATGGAGATATAAATACAAGACTACTTATACGATTAAAGTGACTTTGAGTAAAAAGGCATCAAACAGTCTGGGCGCATATATCAAGATTGTGGGAACCAACGGACTTAACAACGCTTACAAGACGGTAAAAGGCACAGGTAAGACATTCACAGCTAAAGTGACTATGAAATCACCGGTGACATACAAGGGCAAAAAAGTAAAGGTAAGCGTAAGGACTTATCACAGCAAGACATATGGAGCATACAGCTATGAATCAAAGGCAAAGACTGTTACTATAAAGTAGTTTTTCAAAACAGGCAGCGCCGGAGCTATAACGAACGGCAGAGTGTGCAGGGGAGTTTATTCTCAGTTGCATACTCTGTTTTTTAGTGCGGATTTTGCAAAGGGTTATATTCGTGAGGATACTGATTGAAAACAGGCAGGCTGTGTGACAATATTGCATTGAAAGGTAAATTACCCGGTAAAGGAGACTGGTATGGCAAAAAAATGCTACAGATGCGGCAGTGAAAGGCTGACAAGACTTGTTCCCGCAGGGGCGCTGGTGGTGCCTGAGAGAAGCGAGGCGGTTGCAGATAGATTTTTGAAAATTATTGTGTGCAAAGAACAGGTACGGTATAATGTGTTTGACAGCGAAGAAGCCCTATCCCTGTACACAGTAAACAGTGGCAGGTCTTTTGTCAGGATTGCCCGAAGCGAAGCGAGGTTGCAATCTACGGCATGGTCGAAAGGGAGCAGTAAGTTCTTACAACAGCGGGAGGAGAACTCTTGCATGAGACCTACTACGGCTCATGCTTCGCCAAGTTAGGTGTTCAAGAGCCGATGTGTAACAGATGCCTTTTGAGGTTATCATTGTGGTATAATAATTAGAAAGGTTTGGACAACAGATGCAGTAAAAATATTCTTTTAAGGTTTGCATAGTAAGTGATACTAAAAGGAGACAATGCAAAATGAAGATTAAAGATAAATACAGAATGACAAAAGAACAGAACATTTTTTATGCTAAAAGAAATATCATAGATAGTATATGGAAAGAAGCAAATCTGGAAGGCTTAAATGTAACCTTTCCTGATACTCAGGCTATTTATGAAGGTGTGAATGTACCTACAATGCAGGTTAGAGATATTGTTGTTATTAATAATCTAAAACATTGCTGGCAGTTTGTGATTGATACAATTGATTATCCGCTCTCCATTTCATATATTAATCAGATAAATCAGGAAGTAGGAAGTTCCGGGGAAGTCTGGAACTCAGGTGTCTTTAGAACCAGTCCCGTAAATATAGGCGGCACTTCATGGATACCGGACATTCCCGAATATGAAAATGTCAAAGAAAACCTTGAAGCTGTTATGAATATTGAAATCCCGACGCAAAGAGCAATTACTATGATGTTATACCTTATGCGTTCACAGCTTTACAATGATGGCAATAAACGTACTGCACAGCTTGTAGCGAATAAAATTATGATTGAAAATGGCTGCGGTATTATAAGTATTCCGAAAGAGCATATAAGTGAGTTCAGTAAAGAACTGATAGAATTTTATGAAACAAATGATTATGAGAATATAATGGGATATGTATATAACAACTGTATTACGGGAATGGAGTCTATTAGCTGATAGAAATTATCAGGAAACAGGTGCTAGCAGTGAAAAACTAAGATATAAGAGGCAGTCATACGGCTGTCTTTTGTTATCCCCATAAAGATTGTTCCCGCGAAAAGAGTATATAGGCTCACGTGATTTTTGATTTTTTACAGCATATCTAAAAGCTCATCGGGTCTATCTATTATAGCGGCAGGATGCAGGCTGTCAATATCGATGCCGTAGCCCCAGTGTACAAGCACGCAGTCAACTCCTGCATTGTCTGCTGTCTGCTTGTCTACGACAGAATCACCTACATATAGAGTCTTGTCTGCATCAAGCAACTTCATGGCTTCAAGCAGAGTATCAGGATATGGTTTTCTCCTTATTCTGGGTCTTTCTCCTATGGCGATTTTGACATAATCGCTGAAGAAATGTTCATTGAGAGCCTGTACTGCTTCAATGTTCTTATTGGATACTATAGCTGTTTTGATGCCCCTCTGCTGCAGTATTTTGAGCATAGGTAAAATGCCCGGAAAAGGTTTTGTGTGTATAACCGAGTGAGCTGTGTAGTATTTCTTGAAAGAATCAAACATCCTATTAAAGGTATCGTCATCTGTATCTGCCGGAGCTGCATTTTTCATAAGCCTGTTAATGCCGTTGCCTATAAATGTACGTATTTCTTCTTTTGTGTGCATTGGACAGTTATACTGTCTGAGAGTGTGATTTACGGCCAGGGTCAGATCATCAAGAGTATCTAAAAGTGTGCCGTCCAAGTCGAATATTACTGTATCGTACATAGCATCCTCCAAAGTGAAAATCGCCGCAGGGGCGATTTATCAATAGTTATATAAATTGCTTCTGACATTTACGTTGAGTATCAGCCCGAGTGCCATCATATTGGATACAATGGACGAGCCTCCGTAGGAAATAAACGGTAAAGTGATACCTGTTACAGGCATTACACCCATTGTCATACCGATATTTTCGAATATCTGAAATACAAACATCCCCAGAAATCCCGCAACGATAAGTCCACTGTAAAGATCTCTTGCCAGATGACAGGTAAGAGCAACTCTGTAGATAAATACGGCATAAAGACATATCACGACAAAGCCTCCAAGGAAACCGAATTCTTCGCAGATGACGGCATATATGAAGTCCGATGTCTGAACAGGCAAAAAATCAAGAGTTTTGAGATCGCCCTGAAACAGCCCTTTGCCGAAGAATCCGCCTGAACCTATTGCTGTTTTTGCCTGCATTACCTGATAGGTCGCTTCTATACTTGTATCATCAGGATGCAGGAAAGCAGTTATCCGCTGCTTCTGATAATCATCAAGGAATCTGAACAGTATCGGAAGCGAAACAATAAATGCGAGAGCGGTTCTGTAAAGTATTTTGTAATCCACGCCTCCAAAAAACACCATCAGTATCCAGATGGAGCAGAATACGAGCCCGGAACCCATGTCTTCTTTGGCAACAATTGCAATAAACGGTGCCGCATACAAAAAAGCCATGACAAAGCCTTTGAAATATTGCATGGATTGTCTGTTTCTTGCAAGATACATTGCAAAAAGAAGCACGAATGTAATCTTGACTATTTCAGATGGCTGAAATGTTGTAAATCCCAGATTAATCCAGGATCTTGCTCCAAACTGTTCGTATCCAAGGCCTGGAATATATACGGTGAGCAAAAATACGATGGAACCGATGTAAAGAGGCTTCTCAAGGCTCAAAAAGAACTGATAATCTACATACATGAGAAAAAACATGCATATAAATCCGAGAATATATGCTGCCAGCTGCACTACCGCTGACTTTGAAATCACAAATCCATTGTCATAATATGTGCTACTTATCATCAATATACTTATAACTGCGAATATTACAGGCAGTATAAGCAGTATTTTGTCTGCGTTTTTTAAAAGACTTCGAAAATAATTCATTCCTTATCCCCTTCTTGCTTGACTACTATTAGCTTAACCATTATAATATACATTGTCAATATATATCAAGATTTAATTATTGTAATGCGACTTTTTCCGCAAATGTCAGACAGATATTTGCAGAGATTAATTGATTATATTAGAATTTTATATTAGAGGAGGGCTTCAATGAAGACAGTGATTATTGTCGCTATCATCGTTGGTATTCTTGCCCTTGCCATTGGTTTATTAGTTGGTTATATACTAAGGAAAAACATTGCTGAAAAGACAATAGGAAGTGCTGAAACAAAAGCCAAAAATTTAGTATTAGATGCCGAGAATAAGGCAGAAACAATTAAAAAAGAAATGACCCTTGAGGCAAAGGAAGAAATCCACAAAATGCGTAGCGAAGCAGAGAGGGATGTTCGCGAAAGAAGAGGGGAACTTCAGCGTCAGGAAAAGAGATTAAATCAAAAAGAGGACTATATCGACAAAAAAGTCGAAAACATCGAAAGAAAAGAAGAGAGCATTACTAATAAAGAAAACAAACTTATCGAAAAAGGCAAAGAACTTGATAAAGTCATTGAAAGAGAGACAGCTGAACTCGAAAAAATCTCAGGATATTCGGTAGAGGAGGCAAAAGAAATACTTCTTGCCAACACCGAAAAAGACATCAGACATGAAGCTTCTGTTATGATTAAAGACATAGAAGCCAAAGCCAAAGAAGAGGCTGACAAGAAAGCCAAAGAAATCATCACAGGTGCTATCCAAAGATGTGCGGCAGATCATGTTGCCGAAAGCACAGTATCAGTAGTGCCACTGCCCAATGATGAAATGAAAGGCAGAATTATAGGCAGAGAAGGTCGTAATATCAGAGCAATTGAAACTCTGACAGGCATAGATCTTATCATCGATGATACGCCTGAGGCTGTCATTCTTTCGGGTTTCGATCCTGTCAGAAGAGAGGTCGCAAGGCTTACTCTTTCCAAATTGATAGTTGACGGCAGAATCCATCCTGCAAGGATAGAGGAAACAGTCGAAAAATCCAAAAAAGAAGTAAATGCAATTATTAAAGATGCCGGTGAACAGGCGACATTTGAAGTAGGCATACACAATCTTCATCCTGAACTTGTCAAACTACTTGGCAGACTCAAATACAGGACCTCATATGGTCAGAATGTGCTCAAGCATTCAATCGAAGTTGCACATCTTGCAGGACTTATGGCAGGTGAACTCGGTCTGGATACAAGACTTGCCAAGCGTGCAGGGCTTCTGCATGATATAGGCAAGGCCGTAGACCACGAAAAAGAAGGAACCCATGTGGACCTGGGTATGGAACTTCTCAAAAAATACAAAGAATCACAGGCTGTAATAGACGGTATGGCTGCTCATCACGGTGATTATGAGGCAAAGACCATGGAGGCTGTTTTAGTAGCAGCAGCTGATGCATTGTCTGCCGCAAGACCCGGCGCAAGAAGAGAAACTCTTGAAACATATATTCAGAGGCTCGAAAAGCTTGAAGATCTGGCAAATACAACTCCTGGAGTTGACAAATCATTTGCGATACAGGCGGGCAGAGAAATCAGAGTTATTGCCAAACCGGATGAGGTTAACGACGAAGAAATCGTATTCCTGGCAAGAGAAATCTCCAAAAAAATCGAATCAGAGCTTGAGTATCCGGGACAGATCAAAGTCAATGTCATCAGAGAAACAAGAGCTACAGATTATGCAAAATAGCAGACAAGGGGCAGCATGACTGCCCTTTAAATTTTTAGAGAGGAAAGTATGATAGTATATTTAGACAACAGCGCTACCACAAAACCGTACAGAGAAGTGGTAGACAAAGCTGTTTTTTATATGACACAGGAGTATGGTAATCCATCATCCCTGCACAGGCTTGGCCTTGATGCCGAAAAAGCACTCAAAGAAGCAAGAACAGCAGTTGCAAAATCCCTTGGTGCATCCACTGATGAGATATTTTTCACATCAGGAGGCAGTGAAGCTGACAATATGGCAATCATAAAGGGGATAGAATCCAAAAAACGCATAGGAAACAGAATCATAACTACAAAAGTTGAGCATCCTGCCGTGCTTGAGCCGTTTGCATATATGGAAAAGCAGGGCTTTGAAACAATCTACATTGATGTTGACAGCAATGGATGCATAGATCTTGAACAGCTTGAAAGCGAAATAAATGATCAGACTATCCTCATATCAGTTATGCATGTCAACAATGAAACAGGCAGCATCAACCCGATAGAAAAAATAGCAAAGCTCAAAAAAAACGCTTTTTTTCATTCTGATGCTGTTCAGTCATATGGTAAACTCGATATTAACGCAGACAGCATGGAAATTGATATGATCTCTGTGAGCGGCCACAAGATACACGGACCCAAAGGCATTGGTGCAATTTATATTCGCAAAGGCACAAATATAAATCCGTATATTATGGGTGGCAGGCAGGAAAAAAACATGAGATCAGGCACCGAAAATGTTCCGGCTATTGCCGGCTTTGGAGTTGCCTCGGATATTTCATGCACCAATATGAGAACCAGAACTGATAATATGAAAGCTGTAAGGGCACATCTGCTTGAGGGCATCAAAAATAATATTTCTGACATTAAAATAAACAGCCCTGAAGACGGAACGCCATCAATTCTCAATGTCTCTTTTCTGGGGACCAGGGGAGAAGTGATTCTTCATATGCTCGAAGACTCCGGTATATATGTATCGACAGGCTCGGCCTGTTCATCAAACAAAAAAGGTCAGAGCCATGTACTTAAAGCGATGGGTCTTACAGACAGAGAAATTGAAGGAGCATTGAGATTCAGTTTCAGTGAATTCAATACTATAGAGGAGATGGATTATGTCCTCGAAAATCTTACGGCTGCAGTTAAGCGGTTCCGCAAACTGGGAACTTTCAGATAGGAGGCAGAAATTCAGATGAATGAACAGAATATATTTATTGTAAGGTGCGGTGAAGTTGCCCTTAAGGGCATGAACAAACCGTATTTTGAAAAAATGCTTGTAAACAGAATCAGAAAACTGCTAAAAAAATTTGATAATGTTGAAGCATACAGGCAGGAAGGCCTTATATTCGTCAGATCCGACAAAAAACATGACCCTGAGAAAATTATAGGGGAGATTTCAAAGGTGTTTGGCGTTGCATCGATAAGCCCGGCACTCGAATGTGAGTCAGAACTCAATTCCATAGGTGATGCCGCAGTTGCACTCATGATGGATTTGATTGAAAAAAAAGGAATCAAAACCTTCAAGGTCGATGCCAAGAGAGCAGACAAGAACTTTCCAGTGAAGTCACCAGAGATAGCCAGAATCATAGGTGCAAAAGTGCTTGTGGGATGCAAAGTGCTCAAAGTGGATGTGCATCATCCGGATTGTGTTTTGTTTGTAGACCTTCGCAAAGACAGATCTTATGTATTTGAACAAAAAATATCAGGGTTTGGAGGGTTGCCTCTTGGAACAAATGGTAAGGGTATGGTACTTCTTTCAGGCGGCATAGATTCACCTGTGGCGGCATGGATGATGGCAAAGCGCGGTATGCTTATCGAAGCAGTTCACTTTCATTCATATCCATATACAAGTGAAAGAGCTCAGCAAAAAGTCGAGGATCTTGCCCGCATTGTCGCTCAGTATTGCGGCAGATTCAAAATGAATGTAATTAATCTTCTGCCTATACAGGAGCAGATTGTTGCAAACTGTCCTGAAGAAGAAACAACAATCCTTGTAAGAAGATTCATGATGAGAATTGCCGAAAAAATCGCTCAAAAATCAGACGCTGCAATGCTCATAACCGGTGAGAATCTGGGTCAGGTTGCAAGCCAGACTGCTGAAGCTCTGGTTGTAACAGATGCTGCGGTTACTATGCCCGTGATGCGGCCGCTCATTGCTCTTGACAAAGTGGATATTATACAAAAGGCAAAAGAAATAGGCACATTTGAAACATCTATCATGCCTTATGAAGACTGCTGCACTGTATTTTTGCCAAAGCATCCTGCTACCAAGCCCAAGCTTGAAAAAATACTTGAATCAGAATCAAAGCTTGATGTTGAGGCTCTCGTTGATGCAGCAATTGAAAAATTAGAGGTTGTTGATATAAAACCCTGACAGAGAGGATTTTTAATGGCTTTTTTACCTATATCAAAACAGGATATGAAAGACAGAGGCTGGCAACAGGCTGATTTTGTGCTTGTTACAGGTGATGCATATGTTGATCATCCTTCCTTTGGCACAGCAATAATTTCGAGAGTACTCGAAAGCTGTGGCTACAAGGTTGCAATACTTGCACAGCCTGACTACAAATCGTGTGAAGATTTCAGGCGTTTTGGCAGGCCGAGACTTGCCTATCTCATAAACAGCGGCAACGTTGATTCCATGGTAAACAACTTCTCTGTATTCAAACACAGAAGAAAAAAAGACATCTATGCACCTGGCGGCAAAGCAGGTAAAAGACCTGACCGTGCTGTTATAGTATACAGCAACAGAGCAAGAGAAGCCTACAAAGGAGTTCCAATCATAATCGGAGGACTTGAAGCAAGCCTCAGGAGATTTGCCCATTATGATTACTGGGAGGACAAAGTAAGACGGTCCATACTTATGGACTCAAAAGCAGACCTCCTTATATACGGTATGGGTGAAAGAGCGATAATAGAAATCGCTGAAGCTTTGGACAGCGGCATAGAAGCAAAAGATATATGCTGGATTAAGGGCACCTGCTTCAAAACATCTGCACCTGATGACGATGTGGATATGATTCCTGCTTATGAAGAAGTAAGAGACGACAAAAAAGCATATTGCAAAAGCTTCGCAATACAGTACAGAAACAATGATTGCATCAATGGCAAACGTCTTGCACAAAAATATGGCAACACATATGTGGTTCAGAATATGCCGCAAATGCCCCTCGAAAGGGAGGAGCTTGACCATGTATATGAGCTGCCTTATGAAGGAGAATATCATCCTGTATATGAGAATCAGGGAGGCATACCCGGATTCAATGAAGTAAAATTCAGCATCGTAAGCTGCAGAGGATGTTTTGGCGGCTGCTCATTCTGTGCATTGACATACCATCAGGGCAGAGAAGTAAGATCAAGAAGTGCGCAGTCCATAGTAAGTGAAGCTCAAAAGCTTACAGCCAAAAAAGATTTCAAAGGATATATTCACGATGTGGGAGGCCCTACAGCCAACTTCAGACATCCTTCCTGTCACAAACAGCTTCAGAGAGGAATGTGCAAAAACAGAGACTGCCTGTATCCAAAGCCATGCAGAGAACTTTATGTGGATCACAGCGAATACCTTGAAGTATTAAGACAGATAAGAGCAATTCCCAAGGTCAAAAAAGTATTTATAAGATCCGGAATAAGATATGATTATCTTATGGCGGACAAAGACCAGACTTTTCTTAGGGAGCTTTGTGCAAATCATATAAGCGGCACATTAAAAGTTGCACCTGAGCACTCATCACAGGAAGTTCTTTCATATATGCACAAACCGCCTATAGAGGTTTTTACAGAATTTGCGAATAAATATTTCAAAGAAAACGAGAGAATAGGCAAAAAACAATATCTGATACCGTATCTCATATCATCGCATCCCGGCAGCACACTGAAAGATGCTGTACAGCTTGCAGAGTTCCTAAGCAGATATGGATTTGTGCCGGATCAGGTACAGGATTTTTATCCTACACCTGCAACACTTGCCACATGCATGTATTATACCGAAATGAACCCGTTTACAGGTGAGAAGGTATACGTTGCAAAGAGCATGGAAGAAAAGAAAATGCAAAGAGCATTGATACACTATAACAGACCAGAAAATTATCAGCTTGTCAAAAAAGCACTCGTTGAAACAGGCAGGGAGGATCTTATAGATGTGCTACTGCCACAAAAAAGCAAAAAAAGGAAAAAACACAGATGAGTTTAATTGCACAAATCCCGGAGATTCTCAAAGAAGCACAGCGGGAATACGAAAACTGCAGACAGAAGGCATTTGAAACGATATGTCAATTCGGAAACAAAGACAACGGTAATATTATTTGTGACGGTGATAATCTTGAATTTATCAGCCACCTTATAAATACGATGGACATGAAAGGCAAAATCAATCTTATCTATGTAGATCCGCCTTTTTTCACTAAACTCAAATATGAAGCTGTAGTAAAACTGCCTGCATCAGGTGAGAATATTTCTGTTCCCGCATATACGGACAGGTGGGAAGAGGGTGAGGCTGAGTATCTGCGAATGCTTTGTTCAAGACTTATAGCCATGAGAGAACTTCTTGCAAAGGATGGCTGTATATGGGTACATCTTGATTGGCATATTTCACATTATGTCAAAATTCTGCTTGATGAAATTTTTGGCCATGGCAATTTTGTAAATGAAATCGTGTGGACATACAAATCCGGAGGGAGCAGCAAAAGGCATTTCGCAAGAAAACATGATACTTTGCTTTTCTATGGCAAAAGCAAAAAATACTATTTCAAGCCACAAAAAGAAAAATCCTACAACAGAGAACTTAAACCATATCGCTTCAAGGGCGTAGAAGAGTTCTGTGATGATACCGGATGGTATACTCTTGTAAACATGAAGGATGTGTGGAATATAGATATGGTAGGCAGGACATCCGCAGAACGGACAGGTTATGCTACACAAAAACCTGAGGCTCTTCTTTGCAGGATACTTGAGAGCTGCTCAAGAGAAGGTGATATATGTGCTGATTTTTTTGCCGGATCAGGGACACTTGCATCGGTAGCTCATAAAATGAACAGGCGCTTTATATTATGTGATGGTGGGAGCCTCGCTGTTTCCATATGCACACAAAGACTTGCCGAGAACGGTGCATCTTTTGATGTGATGGCAGCTGATAATGATATATCACAAATTCCAGACACCATAAAGGTTATGTATGACAGTGAAAACGGAGAAGTTCATATCGATGCACAATCATATATAAACTCACTGGAAAATGGTGAGGAGGCAATAAAAATGTGGAGTATAGACTGGGATTATGATGGTGATGTGCATAGAGTCTGTGATGTGAACTTCAGAAACAGGGAAGGAATTTCGGGAGAGTTTACAGGGAAGGCAGGAGAAAAAATAAGCTTGTTTTTTACAGGAATAATTGGAGGCAGAAATCAATATGTAATATTGACAAAGCCGTATGAATGTTAGATAATAGATATGGATATGCGGCATTGGCCTAATGGTAAGGCATCTGCTTCCCAAGCAGGGGATTGTCGGTTCGAGTCCGATATGCCGCTCCATATTAAGACGCTTGAAATCATTGTTTTTTGATGGTTTCAGGTTTTTTTTTACGAAATTCAATCGTAAATCCAGTTAAGAAAATATTGACAATGTGTGTTGACATAGATTACAAAATAATATAACATATTATCAGCAAAGCCGTCCGAACAAATGTTAGAATGGAGGTAACATGAGTTCGGACAAAAAATACAAAAAAGGCACTCAGGTGTATGATGCCGTATACTGGCTGCTCAAGCATTACTATGAAATCAAATTCTATAATGTCGTGGGGAAAAATGAGGTAGTCAAAGACATTATCGAATCAGAAGAGAGTAGCAGCTATTCTATCAGCGATGTGATTATATTTGCCGAAAAAGAAGAAAGCTGTATACGTAGACTCAATGAAGTTGTAGAATACACTGAGTCAGAATACTGTACTGATCTTATTAGGATTATGGACAGAGCATATAAACTGCTTGTTGAAAAAGGTGGGCACTGTATCATATATTCAGAGATTATTCGCAAGCGCTTTATGGCCAAAAATGTGGATTGCTGCCAACTCGAAGGCATGTACAGCGGATATTATCTGCAGCTGGTGCAATCAATAGAAAACTATTGCGAAATGTTTGCCAGAGTAATCAAAAGAAATCGCGGAACGTTTTGGGATGTTCATACAAACGAAGATATTGTGAGGGAAGTGAACATGATGCAAATGGCATGCAGAGTTCACGAAAAAAAAGGCATTTGCTACAGGGATACTCTAAAGCTCCTCAAAAACTACAAGGAAATTAAATTCCTGGGAATCCAAAAGCGGATAGGTGATACATCTATAGCTATTGGAGATTCACTGCATAGTGATTCTGATACAAAAAACGGATTTAATAAAGCACTTGACAAGATAGAGTATGTTGGTATGCCAAGCAATATGAAAAGATGGATGTATTCGTCGATGGTTGATACCACCAATGCATATATTTCTTTTATGGAAGATGCATTGAGAAGAATGGGATGGCTTGGCAATAACGGTAGGGATAATCACAGAATGCTTGAAATCTTATTTACAGACCCGGAATGGACCAATCGGCCAAAGGAAGACAGAATGGAAGAAATGGGGCTTTCTGAAAGGCAGTATTATGCCAAAAGGAGCAATGCCATAGAAATGTTTTCAAAAATACTGTGGGGGCCATTTGGGCATAGGCATTGTGATTCAGTATTTTACAAAATGTAAATATATCGCAAATAAACAGAGAGGTATACAACGTTGAGATTTCAACATTTATACATCTCTATTTGTTTGACTTGGAATGTTGTATTTAGGTGGTGTCTTGAAATTTTTTTACTTTTTTTCTTTCTCCTGCCTGCAGCATTAAGATCTTTGGGAAGATAATATTTCCGATTAAGTCCCAGATTGAAACATGCCTCCAGCGCGTTTAACGTCTGAGAACCTGTATACTGTGCAGCATAGC
>CAZDQV010000056.1:0-13597 GCA_964507795.1 uncultured Oscillospiraceae bacterium
AAGAGGACCGTGGAATAAATGCGGTATCAAATCCCACAACTTTTTAGAGTGACCCTTTTTTTGTTTCAATGCCGTATTTTCCAATGAATTTCTGAGAAAGCACTCTGTATCTTTTAGAATCGGCAGCGTTCCTGTGTTTCATAAGCTCTGCAAGCCACGTCATAATATTAAGGTTCTGAAAATCAAGTATCTTCAATTCATCAGTATCTAATTCATACTTGTGTACCCAACCGTTAATTCCGCCTACTTTGCATACGGCCCATTCCTTTGCAAGCTCTGCGCTTTCTGTCATATAGAAACCCTTACCGTAGTCGTGTTTTTCTTCGCCCAAACCAAACGTAGGTGTTATTTTCCTGTCAGAGCTGCCGTGGAACAATATGATTTTTCCCATAGCTTCTGCCTTCTGTTTTATAGTATATATTCAATCTTTCTCTTTTTCAGAAATAAAGATATCGACAATGCCTTAATTATACCACACTGAACTTGTATATTCACATATAATTGTCTTTTGCAGATATTGATGTGGGACCCTACTAAATAACGGGATTTCAGAAACACTTCTGAAATCCCGTTATCTTTATATTTTTTGTAAGATATTCATATTAAATTCTTAGAACTCTGTTTTATCCAGTATCTCAAGCACTGTTCTTCTCAAGTCTTTTTTGCAGTTTGCAAACACTTCTTCCTGGCTTTTGTAAGTACCGGGATCAGTCTGAAATACACCTGTAATCCCTACCGATGAAAGCCCGTCTATATTATCTGCAACGCTTCCGGCCACAACTATGACAGGTATTCCTGATTTCTTGGCTCTTCTTGAAATCCCTACAGCCACCTTGCCACCAAGGCTCTGACTGTCAAAGCTGCCTTCACCTGTAAATATCGCTTCACAGTCTTTAATCAGTTCTTCAAATCCCAGCATATCGAGTATCACATCTATTCCCTGCCTGAGGTCTGCTCCAAGAAAAGCATATGCTCCCGCGCCTGTTCCTCCTGCGGCACCGCCACCTGCAAGTTCTGAAATATCTATGCCTGTTTCGGTTTTTACGGTTTTCGCGTATTTTCTCAGATTATTGTCAAGCACTCTGACCATGGCCTCATCTGCACCCTTTTGTGGTGCAAACACATATGCAGCTCCTCTTGATCCGTAAAGCGGATTGTCTATATCACACATTGCCTCTATAACCACATCATGCAAAAATTCGTCAGATGATGTCTTATCTATCCTGCTTATTCTGTCAAGGTTTCTGCCTACAGGAACAAAGGATCTGCCCGCCTCATCATAAAACACAGTTCCAAGCGCTGCTGCCATTCCTGCACCACCGTCATTGCTGCAGCTTCCGCCAAGACCCAGTATTATATGCCTGCAACCCGATTCAACCGCATCACTGACAAGTTCTCCGACTCCGAATGTTGTTGCCACTGACGGATCTCTCCTGCCTTCATCAGTAAGTGCAAATCCTGAAGCAGCTGCCATTTCAATAATTGCAATATCTCCTGTAATACCATAGGCTGCCTGTACTTTTTTGCCGTAGGGGCCTGTTACTGTTACTGTTTTCTTCTTACCGCCAAAGGCGGAAAGAAAGCAGTCTACTGTACCTTCTCCTCCATCAGCAACGGGAACAGTTACAACTTCCGCATCTGGATTTTTTTCAAGCACCGCAGCCTTCATAATCTCACATACTTCAATGGAATCCATGGTTCCCTTGAAAGAGTCGGGCATTATAAGGTATTTTTTTTGCAAAACTTTTTGCTTATCCATTAATTGCTTCCTTCGATTCTGTCTTGTTGTACAAAATTCCAAATATCACAGCCAGCACTGCGCATACCGCAGCCCCGACAGTTACAAGCATCATCAGAATATCAAACATATTGTCAACGCCGTAGGCTTCTGTGTAATATGCGTGATCCTCATATCCCGGAAGAAACAGTCTGCCTATAATCATAAGCACTGCCAGAAGTCCGAATGCAAATGATATTCTCTTGGTATCTCCAACTGCAAGCTTTGTCTTTGGATTGATAGGATACTTCTCAGGATCATTTTTGTAAAGACCGCCGTAAATTCTCTTGAAGATTATGTATGCGATAGGTCCTGTTATCATACCCAGAAGTCCCATTACGAAATAGTCCGCGCCGTTTATATAAAGGGCTATAAACGCAACCACAACAGGAACCGCGCAGAATATATCTGTACCTACCTTACCCATCTTAATTCTGTAAGGTCTTGGCAGGTCAGGCTCTTTTCTTCTCAAAACTATCTGTGAAATCATAATCAGAGAATAAAGTCCCAGATTAAACAGTGAAACTATAGTAACAAGTATGTCAAACTTGAATGCACATAAAATCAGTGAAACCACCGACAGACTTATAATTGCCACATACGGCACACCTCTTTTTTTGTCGCATTTTACAAGTACTTTAGGTGCAAGGTTATCCTCTGCCATTACAAAGAATCCTCTTGCTCCTGATGCCAGATATACATTGAACATTGATATGTTTGATATGAAAGCAACCATTACAAATGCAACTCCGAATACGGGAGCGAACTGCATTGCAACATTTACATATGAAACTCCGTCAGATCCCCACTGATCCCACTGTCCTATAGAACCAAGAGATGCTACTGTAGGAAGTACATATGTGCCTATAATCAGCGGTAATGCAATTATTATTGCCTTTGGAATCATCTGAGGGTCTTTTACTTCACCTGCAAGACTCGACATTGATTCATATCCCGCATACATCCACATACCTATTGCAATACTTGAGCCAATGCTACCTACCACAGTCTGTCCTGTAGCAACAACAGGTTCAAACGGATTCTGTGACATATTGACAAACCCTATAATCGCAATGCCTGCAAATGCAACCAGAATTGCAGCTGATATTATCGAGCTTACGATTGCAACGTCTTTTACGCCTCTTAGGTTTATCCACGTGAAAACAGCAATGATGACTACTTTGCATATATAGCTCTCCAGGTTGTTAAGATGCAGATATGAAGCAAGGTAATCTGTTGACAGTACAACAAATACTGCAACATTTATATATATCCCTATATTTTTGAGCCAGCCAATCTGGAATCCCCAGAACTCGCCTAAAGCTCTCTGAACCCATCTGTAAAATCCACATTCGTCAGGAATTGCAGAGCCCAGCTCACATGATGCAAGTGCTATAGGGAAAGCCCATATAATCGGCAGTACAAACAGCATTATTATTGTCATTCCAGGTCCTGAGGAAGATATCATATCCTCTATACCGTAAGCTCCGGCAGCGGTCATTGCGTATATCATTCCCACAAGACCTATGAGACCTACGCTTTGTTTTTTTAATCCATTATCACTCATTTTGTATGTTTCCTCTCTGTTCTTTCAATTCTTTAAAGTTTGAGATCATAAGGCATTCCGCACATATCAGCAGAATCTCTGAAATAATCAAGCATCAGATAATTTATTCTTGTTGAAGGAATCTTAGCTTTTATCTTTGCAGTAATATCCCTTGCAGCGGCAATACTTTTTTCAAATGCCTCCTGCGAAAGTGATTTGAGCTTATCATTATTTCCATCGTATTCTTTCTTAGCCTGCTCTACCTGCTGTATCAGCTCATCCTCCATAGGCTGGAATACTTCCTTTGCCATAGGTGCAAAATCGTTATAGCTTAAAGATATATATCTTTCAAGTTCATTGAAGATCCACCAAGGGCTGTCCGGATTATATACAGCATCCGCAACAGCCAGCTGCTCCGGCATCCAGCCGATGTTGAATTTAGGCGTAAATATTGAGCAGCAAGGAGGAGCCATGCTTCCCCAATATGTGATTTTGAAAGGTTCCGGTGCATTTTTGTCAAGTGAGCAAACAACGCTTGCCGCCGATGCACAACCGTTCATACCACCCGGATGACAGCATATTGTAGGCATTTTGGAAGTTGCGATATCATACTGTATAGGTTTTCTGTAGTCCATATCGTAATGATCGCGCAGGTTGTTCATCATCATTTTTACTGTGAACGGATCTCTGTTTACCATCAGTTCTTCCTGTCTGATGTATCTGAAGTATGCTTCTCCATCTTCATAATCACAGTCTGAAATCGAGAAAGTCTCACCTATGTTTATTCTCGCTTCATCTCTGCACCAGCCTTTAGCTGCAGCCTCTTTGATAACGTTTTTTCCTATCAGATCATAGTCATCTCTGAGAGCATATATGTTACCTATATGGCCGACATTCTCTATCTTTTTGGCAGCCCACATTCTCTGGCACGATTCAAATATATATGCCTCGTTGTAATCTGCAATAATATAGTTGGCGTTAAAATATTGCGGTCTGATAAGCGGATCTCCACCTGTTCCGTATGTCTCAAGCAGCTCGCCTATTACTTCTACAGCCTTCGCCGCGCTGTCTGATCTTGCAAGAGCAAGCCTCAGAATATCCATTCCTATAAGGCCCCATTTAAGCTCAGGTGTTTCTCTGCCGGTTACGGCCTCATTTCCTATGATTACTCCGTGCTCGTTTACTCCATGCTCAAAGCCGAATATATTGTACGGTCTTGAACCTATATATCCGTAGGTGTGTGAAACCTCCGGAATTTTTATGTAGGTGCACTGCACCATTTCGCCTTCTTTGTGGTCAGCCGGCGGGAAATATGCCAGCGGCTGGGATTCGTTTACGGGACGATCGCTGTTTTTACCGAAAATAATATCTCCGGATTTTGTTGCGCTGCTTAATGCGATAAGCGTTGAGCATGATCTTGAAGCAGCTTTTTTCATTTTCATTTCAAACCTCCTGTGTGTATTGACGTATAATGTTAATATAATTATAATATTATATATACCATTTTTATATGGGCATAAACCCGAAAATATCCTTTGAATACTGTTACCCGTAACAATATTATCAACATAGTAAAAACAAATCAGCAACTTGATGCAGGAGGCTCCTGATGAAAATAAGCAAAAATACAGCTACTGAACTGATAAGAGAAATCAGCTCGGTTATAGATTATGATATCAATATAATGGACGAAAACGGAATAATTCTGGCAAGCACTGACAGAGACCGCGTTGGACAGTTTCACGAAGGAGCACATCTTGTCATACAGCAAAAACTCCATGAGCTTCCCGTATATTATGACAATGAATATGCAGGCTGCAGGCAAGGCATAAATCTGCCTCTGCTTGCTGATGAGAATATAATCGGGGTTGTGGGAATAACAGGTGATGTATCTGAAACAGGCAAATATGCAAGGGTAATTAAAAAGGTAACCGAAATTCTTGTAAGAGATTTTGACATGATACAGCAGGATAACAGGCGAGAGCATTCACGCACACTCTTCATAAACAGCTGGCTTAACAATGAAATCGAAAGCCTCTCACAGCTTAACGAGAAGCTGACAAAATATAATATCAATCCCAATTTGCCTGTCGTAGCAGCTCTTGTAAGCAGTAACAAAGGCAGCAAAGCTGTTCATGCATTCATTGATTCAAGAATAGACAAAATACACATTCTCACAGGTTACAGCAACAACTATGGTATACTCATAGGCAATTTCGACTCTGCAGAAAAGTTCAGAGAATATCTTTTGACATGCTTTAACAGCGAGTTTTCACAAAACGATTATACTGTTGCCATAGGCACAAGTTTTCCTGACTGCAGACAAGCTCCACGTTCATTTCGTCAGGCACGCAAGGTTATGGATATTTTAAACAAACAGCATGGCATATTTCTCTATGATGAAATGCTCCTTGATATAATAATCAACTCTGTTGATGTCAACTACAAGGAACGCTTTTGCAATATTGTTTTCAAAGATTGTGAACACAGGGAAATAGAAAATATAATTGATTTCATAAATATATATTACAAGAGCAACGGTTCTATCAATGCTATAGCGTCGGAACTTTTCATACACAAAAATACTGTCCAATACAAGATAAACAAAATAATAACCCATACCGGCCTCGACCCGCGCATAATGAGCGATTTGACATCGCTTTATCTGGCAGGCCTGTGGTATCGCAATATATAAAAGCAAAAATGCTGCACAAATCAAAATGCAACATCTTTAGGTCCTGCTTTATCGGGGATTATTATGTTTCTCGGCAGTCAGCCTGTCAATATCATCAAAGGCATTCTGAAGGCTTTCAATATGGTAGCGTTCATACATATTATAAATATAGTCTGTAAGCTCTAATCTGTCCCACATCTCCAAAACTTTGTCTGCTGTCAGCTCCTTATAAGCAGCATATTGTTCAAGCAGGAATATAAAGAAATCCATTTCCTTAGACATACTACGCTCTCCTTAAATATAATGAGTTCTGCGGTGTTCCTGTCACCTGTTCGCTTTCCCACATATCAAAAATTCCTATGGGCGAAAATTCCCACATTTCCATATTCATATCTGCAAGCATTTGATAAGTCTCCGATCCCACTAACAGTCTCAACGCCTCCATCGGTTCAAATCCGTATTTATTACATATTTTTTTGACTATCTCTCTATTATAATAAGCGAGAATATAAGGCATTAGTTCTTTCATTTCGTAATCACCTCACACATTTCCAATAGTTTCAAAGCCCTGTCAGTTTTAAAGGCGTATTGATCCTTAAGTTTCTGTGGCATAAGTCTGTTTATCGCTTCGTATTCTGTATATATTCCGGCAAAGTATGCCGCAATAACCGGAGCTGTCCGGTCATTTGCAACAGGTCCTATGACAATATCATAATCATCAGTTGCATTTTCATTATTGCGGTTTTTAGCTGCATACCTTAACCACTCGGTATTAGCCTTTGAAAATTTTAACAAATTCAACCCCGCAACATTCACTTCATCAAATTCAAAAACAGTTATGGTCTGTATTCCGGATTTTCTTCTCACTGCTGTCAGCTCTGCCCATCTTGCAGCCTGTGCATAACTTGAAGTCAGATAAAATCCGGCTCCAAAATCAAGTTCCTGTCAGATGCTATTATTTTAGGCTGTTCTACAGCCATATTGCTCCCATGATACAGTTTCACTGTTACCTCCAGAATTATCAAAATACAATTCAATAACATAACAATCAGCTACATATGATATTATATCACAGTACACTACTGTGTTCACATACATTTTATTCGTAAAAACGGGTGCCGCATCTGCAGCACCCGCATTTTTATCAGTTAATTGCTTCTCCGTTAACATACAGCGTATATCCGTTAAAATCTATATTGCTGTTTGTCGCATCACCATTATCAAGTGAACTTACATAACAATCACCTGTCAGCTTTATCTTGGAGCTTTTGTCAAGTTTGAGCGTAATATTCTCTGCACTGTTATCCCCGTTAATGGTCCCGGTATACGACGAGCCAGATTTCATAATCATTTTGAGCGTCGAAATAGAGTCTACAACTATATTTCCTGTCACCTTCTGATTGTTCAGGGTAAGGGTTACATCACCGCCGTTTTCGCCGGAATTGCCCCACGAATCTTTTTGCACTCTCAGGAAGCACCCTGACGAGTCATTGTTTACTATCGTATTATTTTCAAGAGTTATGGCTGCTGTCGTATTTGTAACATACAGCGTATCTCCCTTGTTTGTGGTGATTTTGCTGTCCTTAGCCGTAAACTCGGCATTTCCCTCTGCCGCATCTCCACTCATGGACTGGTAAAGGAATATATTCTTGTAGGTTGTCGATTTGCCATTAAGCTTGCTGTTGGTATCTGTCAGCGTACAGTTATCTAATGAAACCGAGTTCTTGCCTTCTATTACAATCCCCTCTGAAGCTTTTGATATCAGTTTTGCATCACTTACCTTAATCTGTGCGGTTGAATACACAGCAGGCGAACCCTGTCCCGTAGTCTGATATGTTCCGCCTGAAACAGTTACATCACCGCCGCCTCTGTCGCTTCTTATGGCTGCGCTTGAAGTGCCTGCCGTATTGACTGTCAGATCATATGCTTTCATAATTCCACCGCCGGTTGTCATAATTCCACCGGAATTGTCCTTGGTGGTGGTGATTTCAGTATCTTTTACTGTAACTGTAGTGCCATCAGATGAAGAATTACCCGTGGTTGCAGAGCCTCCATAGCTGAATACGCCGTTGGCTCCTGTCGCATCGGTATTTATAACTGCATTTTTGATAGTGAGGTTGGCTCCGCCTCTTGCAAGTATGGCTGAATTTGTACCGTAGAAACTGGTGGCATCTCCGCCGTCTGAGTCTCCGCTTTTGTTAACCGTAATACCGGATAAAGTCACATCGATATTACCGTTTGCCGCTATTGCGTTTTCGTCTGCATTCTCGGATGCGAATGTGCCCTCTGTGATAGTTGTATCCTCTGTGATATCCTTAACTGCTGAATATGTCACTTCGCTATCTGCCTCATTTCCCGGAGCCTGCATCTGTTGAGTGCTGCCGTCTGCAGCAAGGCTTTCTGTAACTGCGCCTGCTCCGAAGCTGAAGCCTCCTGCCAGAATTACTGCTGCCAATACACAGATTGCCGCTTTCCTGCCGCTGAAAGTCTCATCAAAACATCTCTTGCCCGCACCTGTCATTACAAGATACATAAGGGCAAGTATAAGGATAAGACCCTCTGCATCAAAAAGAACATAATATTTTAACTCCAGCGTCTGATTCGGGGCGCTGCTCATATCTGGCACCGCTTCGTTTTGTCCGCTGTCGCTCTGATTGTTTTCAGGCGACTGCTCATTGCTGTCTGACTGGCTGTCACTTTCTCCATCAGGTTTTTCCGGTGGTTGCTCACTACTGCTTCCTGTGCTGTTGTCACCGTCAGGCTTCTCAGGCGGCTGCCCGCTGTCACTGTTTCCGTCTGTGCTACTGTCCGCACCGCCGCTGCTGTCAAGAGGCGCATTATTACTTTCTTCCTGCATCATCTGCCCGCCTGATGCCTGTGTCAGAGCCGTACTGTGATCTGCCGCATACACGACTGTAAACACAGAGGCTGCGCACATCAGTACTACTATTCCTATGGCTACTATATTTCTTAAGCTTCTTTTCATACAGACCTCCTTTGCCTCTCCGCAATTGTCTTATGCCTAAATATTACCAGTCAAAAGTGTTGTCAAGATGTTCTGTTTATGAATTGTTTATACTTTTTATTTACAAAAAAGCCGGTCTGTATTCACATTACAAACACAAACCGGATTGTTTTGCAGCAGTTTATTTGCAGAAATATTCGATTGCCGCTGCATAGCCGTCAAAGCCCCTGCCGCAGATGGTTCTCTCCGCCGCAAGGGAGATATATGAATGTTTTCGGAAGTCCTCTCTGCTGTTTATATCCGACAAATGCACCTCTACTGTCCTGATGCCTGTCGCTTTGAGGGCATCAAGTATTGCAATGCTCGTATGGGTATATGCCGCAGGATTTATTATTATGCCGTCTGCGCTGCCGTAGGCCTGCTGAATTTTGTCCACTATAAAGCCTTCGGTGTTGGACTGATAAATCTCTACCTCTATGCCTTTTTGAACGCAAATTTTCTGTATAAAGCGCACAAGTTCCTCATATGTGTTTTTACCGTATATGTCCGGTTCTCTTATGCCCAGCATATTCAGGTTTGGTCCGTTTATAACAAGAAGTTTCATTGGTGCTGCCTCCTATACCCAAGCATTATCGCTATCTGCTCTGCTGTTTTTTCTATTCCTGTATTTTCAATCTCAAAATCGCTCCAGCTCTCATAGGCTGCTTTGCGCTGCCCAAAAAGCTCCTCTGCCCTGTTTGCCGCAGATATCGGTCTTCCATCCAAGCTTAAATCTTCAAGATTTCTTTTGATATATATAATCCTGCCGTTTTGTCTCAAAAGGTCAAGGTTTTCTTCTCTTGTTACAGCTCCTCCGCCTGTTGCAATGACGCAGCCTGTACGGCGCCCTTCTGCTTTTGCGATATCTGTTTCCACTCTGCGAAAATATTCTTCTCCATCCTCCAAAATTATATCTTCGGTGCTTCTGCCTGTTTTCTCTATTATTTTAATATCGCTGTCAGAAAAGCTCTTGCCTGTCATCTTTGCAAGCTCTTCACCTATTGAGGATTTGCCGCAGCCAGGCATACCTATGAGAATTATGTTTTCGACTTTTCGCAAAATATTCATATATTCAGCTTCTATACATTCTCCCGATATTCTGTTTCCAGCAAACAGCTCGCAGGCTGCCGCAGCCTGTGCCACAAGCATCCTGAGCCCTCCCTCTGCGCGTATCCCGGCATTCTCCGCATCCATAACAAGTTTTGTTTTTATCGGGTTATATATCAGATCTATAACGCCTTTGCAGTTTTTGAACTTATTTATATCTGTAACTGCACTGCCGTTATCAGGGTACATACCCACAGGTGTTGTATTTATGACAAATCCGGCATCATAATGCCTTGAAATGTTTTCGTAGTTGTTCTCGCCTTTTCTTGATATCGTTACAACCTCTGCAGCACCCCTGTCTTTGGCAAGCTCTCTTACAGTGCCCGAAACACCTCCGTTTCCCAGTATCAGTACCTTGGCATCTGCAAGGTCAAAGCCTGCCGATCCGATAAGATAATCAAGTCCGTAGTAGTCCGTGTTGTGCCCTGTGAAGCTACCGTCTTTATTTCTTACTATTGTATTTATGCTGCCTGTTTTTTGTGCCGCATCTGACAGCGATGCACAGTACTTTATTACTTCTTTTTTGTATGGGATAGTAACATTAAAACCCTTTAGCTCTGTATTTTCAAAAAAGGCTTTGAGCATTTCAGGCTCCATTTCAAACAGTTCATAGTTATATCCTCCAAGTTCTTTGTGTATCTCAGGGGAAAAGCTGTGTCCCAGCGTCCTGCCTAAAAGCCCGTATTCTGCTCTGTGCTCCTCCTGAAACTTCCGGCTCTGCGCCATTATTGCTCTGAACACGTCAGCTATATATCCATATGAGGCTTCGTCTGTCTGGCTTCTGAGGGATTCAATCTTGCTGTTTTCTCTTGAGGTATCAAGGACAGGTTTCCCCATCGCCTGCTTGCAGAGTCCTATGTTTTTCACCGTTTGAAACCTCTGCTCAAGCAGCTTTGTTATCTGTCTGTCTATCGCATCTATTTCTGCTCTGTAATCATCTAATCTCATGTTTCAGTCCTCCAAGAAATGCGTCATATACAGCTATTGCAGCTGCAGCCTCAATGCATGGCACTGCCCTTGGCACTATACAGGGGTCGTGTCTGCCCTTGACTTTGAGTTTGACGTTTTCAAGCCCCGGCATACTGACGCTGTCCTGCTCCATTGCAATGGAAGGCGTCGGCTTCATGGCTACAGAAAATACAATCGGCATTCCAGATGAAATACCTCCGAGTATTCCGCCCTGGTTGTTTGTCCTGCATCTTATCTCTCCGCCATCTACGTAAAACGAATCGTTGTTCTCAGAACCTCTCATTTGGCACACTTGAAAACCACTGCCAAACTCTATGCCCTTAACTGCGGGCACTGCAAAAACTGCCTGCGAAATTCTGTTTTCAAGACCTCCAAACATCGGATCGCCTATTCCTGCCGGAAGTCCTGTTATCATACATTCAATTCTGCCACCGATTGAATCGCCGCAGGATTTGACCCTCTGTATAAGTTCTCTCATTTTGACTCCCGCATCTTCATCTATAACAGGGAAAGTATTTCCCACCTTTGCAAGCTCCTCAAAGCTGCCGCAGGAATCAAAGGAAGCGTCCTCGATTTCCCCTATGCTTTTGATGTGCGCGCCAATCTGTATGCCTCTGCGTGAAAGAATCTGCATGAATATGCCTCCCGCAATGCAAAGGGGGGCTGTGAGCCTGCCACTGAAATGACCTCCGCCTGCAGTATCTTCATATCCGTGAAATTTGGCTCTTGCAGCAAAGTCAGCGTGAGCAGGTCTTGGTATGTCTCTGATGTCGCTGTAATCACCGGACCTGGTATCGGTGTTGTATATAACCGCGGCAAAAGGTGCTCCGCAGGTTGTGTCGCCTGCAAGCCCTGACAATATCTCAGGTCTGTCTGCTTCTTTTCTTTGCGTTGAATATTCGTTTTTGCCCGGTGCTCTCCTGTCGAGAAATTCCTGAAGTCTCTCCAAATCTATTTTTTCACCTGCGGGAATGCCATCTATGACAACGCCTATTCCTCTGGAATGGGACTGCCCGAAAACAGATATTTTGATATTCTCTCCAAATACTGAAGCCACCTTAAAACTCCTTTCGTTATCAGCACAATACTAATCTATATCTATCACTCCGCCAAGAGCACAATAATCTCTGTAAAACCCGGGGTAGGACTTGTTTACGTCCTCCGCTCCCGAAATTGTTATCTCGCCTCTGCTGATGCAGGCTGCAGTCGCAGCCATCATTGCTATTCTGTGGTCGCCGAAAGAATCCGCGCTGCCTCCTCTGATACTGCCGCTACCGTTAATCACAAGCCCGCCTGAAAACTCTGATATATCAGCTCCAAGTGCTTTAAGCACCGCGCTTACAGATTTGAGCCTGTCGCTTTCTTTGAGTCTCAATCTGCCTGCATTCGTTATTCTTGTCTGACCTCTTGCTGCTACTGCCACTGTTGCAATAGCAGGAACAAGATCGGGAATTTCAGAAGCGTCTATAACTGCACCTCTCAGTCTGCCATGTGCCGCCGATACGCTTATTTTGCCATCTTCACACATAATGCTTGCCCCCATGCTCTCCAGCACGTCAAGTATCCTGCGATCACCCTGCCTCGAATTCATATCAAGATCGCTGCAACTGATACTGCCGCCTGTCATTACACTCATGCAAAGCCAGAATGCAGCATTTGACCAGTCGCCCTCAATGTGATGTGTACCTTCAAGCCTGTAGTGCTGCCCGCCTGGTATGTCAAACCCCTTATCATCTGAGAAAACTTTAATTCCCGCCGCATCAAGCACCTGCAGTGTCAGGTCTATATACGGTGAGGATTCCAGCCTGCCTGATATGTCAATGCGGCTGTCTTCCCCCGCAAGGGGAAGTGCAAACAGAAGTCCTGTGATGTACTGGGAAGAAATATTCCCCGGCATCATATATCTGCCTCCTGTAAGACGGCCGCTTAAACGAAGAGGGGTTTGTCCCTGCGGTGACAGATTGCAGCCTTTTGAGAGCATTTCCTCATAAAGCGGTGACAGAGGTCTTTGGGGGAGTCTGCCCTTCATATAAAATTCACATTCAAGTCCCAGTACACCTGCTATCGGAAGCAGGAATCTCAATGTAGAGCCACTTTCACCACAGTAAAGTTTTTTCACACTGTCCTCTACCCGGAGGGCTTCAATGCACCTTTTGGTAGCCTCTATATCTTCTGATGTATCTCTGCACAAAACGGTGCTTTCGCATTCCGACAGAGCCTGTGCTATCATCATTCTGTGAGCCATGGATTTTGATGCTATAGCCCTTACTGTTCCCATTTTTGCCGGTTTTTTAATAACTGCTTTCATAATTCATTTCTTCAGCGCCATGTCAAGCAGACTGCTCATTTCCTCAATAGTTATATTCTCTATATTACATTTACCGGCATGCTCCGGCAGTATCACATTAATAGTATTTCCTCTTACTTTTTTGTCTGAGCATATCATATTCATCAGAACCTCGTGGCTGTAGTCTGCCGAAACAGGAATTCCCACAGTTTCACATGCTTTGATAATATCCT
>CAZDQV010000057.1:0-13019 GCA_964507795.1 uncultured Oscillospiraceae bacterium
CCAAAACTAATTCCTAATTCTTCAAACATTTCATTACCTCTGTCAATTCCGATTTATCAGACTCTTTTTAGTTCTTCTGAATCATCTTAAAATGCTTCAATTCCTCCACAATTGCACTCTCTTTATCTTCTGGACACTGTGGCTGCTTGCTGTCCTCAGATTTCGGCTTGTTGTAGTTCTCGCGCTCAATGATGCCATATTTCTGCTTTACCTGGGCGATGTAAAGGAACGATACCGAGAGTCCGGTTGTTTCCTTCACATAGTTTTTTATTTCGTCGTAGGTTGCTTTGCTTTTTGCGCATGTCAAATCCAGCTCGTCCATATCCAAACTAATCTCGATATGTTCCTTAGCTTAAAGTTTGGACAAGAGTGCTACCGTCTCTATAGAACTTGTCCACGGGAACATATCAACAGGTGTTGCCTCTTCAAAGCTGTACCCTGCTTCAATCAGTCTTGCAATATCCCTTGCCATTGTTGCAGGATCGCATGATACATATACAATCCTGTCCGGTGCTGCTTTTGCCAGTGCCTCAAGCAGCTTCTCATCACATCCTGTCCTCGGCGGATCGATTACAGCCACATCAGCTTTGTCTAAATGTATTTCCTGCTGCTCAAACCATTTTTGCCATTTGGCAAGGACAGTAGCATCATCACCGTATCCAAGCAGTGCAGGCATTACTTCTTCTGCTCTCCCTGCTATATATCTTGCATTTACAATACCATTTATAACCGCATTTCTGTTTGCATCTATCACTGCTTCTCTGACAGTCTCTATCCCTATTATCTGACCCGCCTTGCGTGCTGCAAATATTCCTATAGTGCCTACACCACAATACAGGTCAAGCACAGTCTCTTTCCCACTCAAATCCATATATTCAATGGCTTTGTCATAGAGCTTTGCCATCTGCTTGGGATTAACCTGATAAAATGATGCCGGTGAAATTTCAAATTCAAGTCCTGCAGTTTCTTCTTTTATTGTCCTGCTGCCTGCAAGAAGCACATATTCACTTCCAAGCACATTCCTTCCTTTATCAGATTTTTTCTTCCTGTTGATATATACACTTTCCAGTGAATACTCACTCCCAAGCTCATAAATCGCATCATCCAAAGCATGTACAAGCTTTGCCGCATCTTTGAGTTCTCTACCATCAGAAACAAGTATAACCATCACCTGGCCTGTCCCAAAAGCTGTTTTTACCACCAGATGGCGGATGCTGTCCTCACCCGAAGCTCTAACCACCTGCGCAGCCGCAATTGCAGCCTCAGATTGTATGATACAGTCCGGTATATCACATACTTTGTGACTTTTGGATTCAAAAAACCCCACACAGTCTCCCCTTACAGCCATTTCTGCCTTGTTTCTGTATCTGTATGGAGTCTCCATCTGTATCATATCTCTTACAACAGGGTTGCTGATACCTGCTATCCTCTCCAGTTTGTCTCTCACCTGCCTGGTTTTGACCTCTCCCTGTTTTGGGTAATCCAAAACAGACAGGCTGCATCCTCCGCATACATCACTGTACATACAATGTGGTGCAATTCTTGATTCCGACTGTTTTTTGATTTCTAAAATTTCAGCAAAGGCATATGTTTTTTTGACTTTTGTAATCTCTGCTCTAATCTCATCTCCAACTACAGCGTCCTTTACAAAAATAGCCATGCCGTCATAATGCCCAATACCTCTGCCCTCATGACTCATATCATGTATATATATTTCAATTATCTGTCCTTTTTCCATATCATTTAGTCAGGCTGTCTGCTATCTCCTCTATTTTTTTAAATCTCTTTGAAAGTCCTGATTTGCCTACCGGAGGATCTATCATTTCACCGATTTCAGGCAGTGGAGCATCCGGATGTGCCAGCCTGAGCAGTGCTGCTTCCTGGAGTTTGTCAGGAAGCAAATCAAGGCCTTTTGCCTGTTGTATTTTTTTTATTGCATCTATTTGTCTGCCTGCTGATTTTACTGCCTTGTCAACATTGGCAATCTCACAGTTGCTTATCCTGTTGGCTCTGTTTTTGATTTCTTTGATCATCATTACATTGTCATACGCAAGATATTGACTGTGTGCTCCCATAATTGCGAGTATGTCAAGAATTTGTCTGCTGTCCTTGATATATACCGCCTCACTTTTTTTGCGTTCTACAATTTTAGGATGAAGATCTGTAAAAGTTTTTATCAGTTTGCGTACATCGGCAGCGATTACGCTACTGTTGCATCCTATTTCAAAATGATGACTTTTTTCGGGATCACTGATAGTTCCTGCCGCCATAAACATTCCACGAAGATATGCTTTGCGGCAGCATTTTGTTCTGACTATCCCATCATATATACCGTCTGCAATGTAATTCATACCGCCTTTGATCATCAATATTCCTATCTCTCTCAATATGGCTTCTGAATTCTGCTCAGGTCCTATTGTAAGGATATATGTGATGCCCTTTTTGAGGGTGTTGCTTTTGCCCATCTCAAGAGGAGCATCAACTCCGAAGTAATCTTTTATAAGTTTTTTGTAATGTCTTGCAGCTGCCGGATTGTCAGTAGGCATGACTATCCTGAATCTGCCAAACCCTTCAAGCTTGAGACTTGCACACATCCTTATAAAGCCTGCAATCTCTGCCAGCTTGCAACAGTCTTTTTCAGGATCTATATGAGCAAGCTCGTTCTTTGTATCTGTTGCAAATGACATCTGTCAAACGCTCCCTTTCTTTTTTGAAGATGAAATATCATATTCTCTGATGATATATTAACATATATGGCAAACAAAATCCATAATTTGAGATATAGAAAAAGCGTGGCACATCCAGTCAAAATCCGGCGGCAACACGCTTTTTTTATATTTATTATCTTGTTATAGTGTCAGGCACTTTTTAGGGCATTTTTCAACACATGCTCCACATTTAACGCATGCATCCGATACTTCCCATACCTTGTCTGCTCTGTTAACTGTAAGAGCATCGCAAGGGCATACCTTTGCGCATAGCCCGCAAAATACGCATACATCTTTGTCACATTTAAGTGATCCATCTGATGCCGCTTCACCTGCAGGAGCTGCTGCCGGTTTCTTTTCCTGTTTAGGAACATCCACAACATCAACAGTCTTAGTTGTATCAGGTGTTGTGTATGGTCTGTCCATATCAAGACATTTTTTTGGACATTCGTCCACGCAGCAGGCGCACTGGATACATTTCATTCTTTCAATACTCCATGTACCTGCAGCTCTGTCTACTGTGATGGCGTTTGCCGGACATTTACGTCCGCATATGCCGCACAATATACAGGATTCTTTTTCGATAGTAACCTGACCTCTGGTTCTTTCCTGAAATTCATTTGGAATTACAGGGTACATTTTAGTGGCAGGTTTTTTGAATAAGCTTTTCATTAACACTTTGCCGATTTTAAAAGTTGCCATTCTCACCCACCTACCTTTCTGTACAACTGATGCAAGGGTCTATAGTCAGTACCAGGATAGGTACATCAGCCACATCGCAGCCCTGCAGCATTTTAACCAAAGCCGGAATATTCATATTGGTAGGAGTTCTGACTCTCATTCTCTCTAAGAATTTAGTACCCGCTCCCTTGGCATAATAGAAAGCTTCTCCTCTTGGCTGTTCCAATCTTGTAACGAATTCTCCGTCAACGTTTTTGCCTTTGACAGGAACTCTGATTTCACCCTCAGGGATGAGCTCTACAGCTTTTTCGATAAGCTCTATTGACTGGAACAGTTCACGGATTCTTACTACGCATCTTGCATAGCAATCGCCGGCCTCTTCAACAATCGGTTCAAAACCAAGCTTGTCATAAACGCCTTCTCCTGCAAGTCTCATATCCTGAACAACTCCGGATCCTCTTGCAACAGGGCCTACTGCGCCAAGCTCGATAGCTTCTTCTTTAGTGATAACTCCCACACCGCAAAGTCTGTTTTTAACTGAAACATCCTGCATGAATACATCTGTGAGTTCTTTGATTTCCGCTTTGATACCGTTAAGTGTATCAACAATTTCTTTAAGTGTGGCATCATCTACGTCTTTTTTGACTCCGCCGGGAACACATACTGAGAATATAACTCTGCCGCCTGTTGTTTTTTCGAGCAGGTCAAGCACTGATTCTCTGAGTTTCCAGCAATGCATGAACAGACTGTCAAATGCAAATCCGTCTGCAAGAAGTCCGAGCCATAACAAGTGGCTGTGCACTCTGCTCATTTCATGCCATATAGTTCTCAGAAATGCTGCTCTTTCAGGGATTTCGATTCCCATTGCACCTTCTACTGATGCACAGTAACCCCATCCATGACCGAAGCTGCATATTCCGCAAATTCTTTCAATTACATATACCATTTCGGTATATTCCTTTTTTTCCACCAGCTTTTCCAGACCTCTGTGAATAAATCCTATTGAAGGGATTGCTTCAACTACAGTTTCATCTTCAACTACAAGGTCAAGATGAATAGGTTCCGGTAATACAGGATGCTGTGGTCCGAAAGGAATAATAGTTCTTTTACCCATAATATCTACCTTCCTTTCTTATCCTTCTGTGTTCCAAGGAGTTTTTTGTGCAACTCTGAAGAAATTGCCCTGATAATCCAGTTCAAGATTTTTGAATGTAATACCAAACAGGTCGTGCATTTCGTTTTCGTAAATGAACGCGCCCCAGATTTCTCCTGAAATGCTCTGCAACTCCATATTGTCAGGAACCATAACTTTTAAATTTGTTACTGCATGATCTTTGTCAAATGAATAAAGAACTTCAATATGTCCGTCCTTGCATTTTGTGGCACAGGCCTGAACCAGTCTGTATCCATCAGCTTTCATGCTTCTTGCTTCTGCCAAAAGATCGGAAGCTTCAACCGGTACAAATACGCTTTTGATTTCACTCATTTATGCTTCCTCCTTTTCTTCTGCTGCTGCAGGTGCTTCAGTCTCTGCTGCAGGCTCTTCTATTGCAGGCGCTGCGGCGGGTGCGTTTTTCATGGCCTCACGTTTTTCGGCTAAAACTCCAAGACCTTTGACAACACCGTCAATTATAGCTTCAGGTCTTGCCGCACATCCGGGAACATATACATCAACAGGTATAACCTGATCAACTCCACCCTGCACATTGTAGCATTCAGCAAATATACCTGCTGAACATGCACAGATACCTACCGCAACTACAACTTTTGGTTCCGGCATCTGTTCATAAATCTGTTTAACAACGTCTTTGTTCTGTTCGTTTACAGAACCTGTTACAAGGAATATATCCGCATGTTTAGGATTACCGGTATTGATAATACCGAATCTTTCTACATCATACATCGGTGTAAGACAAGCAAGAACTTCGATATCACAGCCGTTACAGCTTGATCCGTCATAATGGATAATCCATGGTGATTTTGTTACATATGACATTCTTACACCTCCCTTATACAAAATACAGAAGGAACAGGTTGATGATTCCAAGTACAGCTGCCACTACCCATGCCGACTTGAAGGCTACCTGCCACTTCATTCTTGCAAAACTGTTTCCAACAAATGTTTCAAAGAAGAAAGCAATTATTGCAACTACTATACCGATTATAACGCCTGCTGTGCTTCCGTTCTGGAAGAACAGGAATATGAATCCCAGCAGGAATATGTTTTCATACCAGTGCGCAACTTCAAGCATTGCAAGAGTCGAACCTGAAAATTCAGTTTTGAGACCTGCAACCAGTTCCTGATGTGCATGGTGCGACATACTTAAATCAAACGGAGCTTTTCTGAATTTGATAGTCAGAATAAACATGAATCCGATGAATATTCCAATCATAGGAAGTATCCCCATTGATTCTGACTCTATAATATCAGAAACCTTGAAGCTTCCTGTAAATACATAAAACGCAACTGCGGTCAAAAGCACCATAGGCTCATAAGCCATTGTCTGAAGAAGTTCTCTTTCGGCACCAAGCTGTGCATAAGGTGAGTTTGAAGAGTAAGCTGCTATAATCAGGAAAGCACTTGCTGTTGTTAGTGTGAACAGTACAAGCAGCAAATCTCCTCCCGCAAAGAAGAAACATCCTGTGACAACCACAAACAGCAGGAAGCATGCAACATAGAAATCCTGCACCTTGTTTACAGTGATTTTTTCTTTTTCAAACAGTTTGAGTACATCATAAAACGGCTGTAATACAGGAGGGCCTACTCTGCCCTGCATCCTTGCACTTATAATTCTGTCAAGACCGGCAAGGAATCCGCCTATGAAAGGAGCAAGTACGATATATGCCACGATAAATATTATCATCTTAACCATTATATTGCACCTCCTAACACATATCCTGCAAATATTACAAGCACAACTGCAATTGTAGCTGCCGCTGCAATACATCCTATCCAGTTCATCTTGTTTTCACCAAAGTATTTTTCCATATACCAGTTCTTTAATGATACAGCAGTCTGACCCTGGAATGAATTTCTGAAGGTCAGATCATCACCCTGGTTAACACCTGCAAGGTATATAGGAACGATTTTTTTCTTGGTATGTCCAAAGAACAGTATTGTTATAAGGATTATAGCTGCAAGCATGATGCACATAATCATCATATTGCCTGATGATAATGCAGCCATGTCCGCACCAAGATAAGGTACTACTACAGATGATGAGATTACAGGGAATCCCAGACATGTAACCAGCACTAAAATCACAAGCAAAATATGTACAAATCTTTCGGATTTGTGTACTTTGCCTTCTATGTTCTCAGTACCTGCAACAACTGCTGAAAGTTTACCCAGCCATTTAACCCAGTAAAATACTGTCGTAGCACTTCCGAAGCACAGTACAGCTACAAGAAATACGCTCATGAATACATTTCCTGTTTCGATGAATGAAGCAAGTGCTGCCCATTTTGAAACAAGCATACCCAAAGGAGCAAGGAACATTGCTGAAATACCAATCATCATGCATGCTGCAAGCTTAGGCATTCTGTCAAACAGGCCATCCATATCCTCGATATTTCTTGAACCGATGTTGTGTTCTGCCGTACCAACGCACAGGAACAGAAGTGATTTGGTTACAGCATGGAATATTATAAGCATGATGCCTGCCCATACTGCAGCAGTCGTGCCAATGCCTCCGCAGACAACTATCAGTCCCAGGTTTGCTATTGTTGAATAAGCAAGAACCCTCTTTGCATTGGACTGTGAAATTGCTGCAAATGATGCAAGAAGGAATGTGATGCCTCCTACTGCCATTACCATGATTCCCGCGTAGTTAACCATGCCGTAGTCCGCATTTCCCCAGCCAAGGCAAGGAGCAAGCTTCAGTATAAGGAATACTCCGGCCTTAACCATTGTCGATGAGTGAAGCAGTGCTGATGTAGGTGTAGGTGCCACCATAGCACCGAGCAACCAGCTGTTGAACGGCATCTGAGCTGCTTTTGTGATGCCTGCAAATGCAAGCAACCCTACAGGAATCATAAGAGCAGGAATTACTCCATAGCCTGATTCGCCGTAAAGGATAAGGTCTGAAATCTGTAATGTTCTGATTGATTCATCCCAACCATAGCCAAGGATAATGATTGCAAGACAGAAACCGAGTCCGCCAAGCAGGTTCATTATCAGAGCTCTGAATGAGTTTCTGATAGCTTCCTTTGTCTTGGTAAATCCTATCAGGAAGAATGAACATAGTGATGTGATTTCCCAGAAGAAATACATCCAGATCAGATTGTTTGAAGTTACAAGTCCGAACATTGCAGCCAGGAACAGGAACAGCAGGAAGAAGAACCACGGTCTTCTGTCTTTGGAGCCTGCAGGCTGATGATGCTGGAAATCTTTCATGTAACCCATTGCATATACACATATAAGAGTACCGATAATTCCAATGATTAAAATCATTATCAGTGAAAGTTCATCCACATAAGCATTGTGTTCAACTTCAATGCTGTGTCCGGTTGTCAGTTCAAACCAGACCATTAAAGGTGTCTGAATGAGAGCAAATACTGCAGCAAGGTACTTTTTGTACTTGAATGCAAGTATTGTGATGACAACTGCCACGCCGCACTCTATTATCATCATGATGTAGTTTACAATCTCACTCGAGAAATCAAAGTAAGTTGTACCATCGCCAAGATAAGTTGCGGCACAGTAAATTGATACGGCAGCTATGATTACAGAAGCTGCGATAACAATCGTGTCTCTTGCTTTATCAGCTTTAACGATCAGAAGAACTAAGGCAACCAGTAGTGGGAATAAAATTAGAAAAAATATTGTGCCCATTGAATCCTCCTATAACTAAACTTTTTACACAACCTACATTTTACATAAATTAACCTCTGCAAGCAACACTTTTGAAGAAAAAAAATATGAAACTATAGGTTGAAAGTCATGATTTTTCAACGTTTTTGCGATTATGTATCGAAAAAAACACATCATATATTGCGCTTGCCATAAAATGTATGACAAAATAGTATTCTCCCCAAGCAAGTTTCAAATCACGCAAAAACAGGCAGCTTTGATTGCTGCCTGCTATGATTATTATTTATTTTGTTTCCTTTGGTTCTACTTTTTTGTATATGAAGAAGAACACCACCATAAGTATTGCACATACAGCAGTCAATATGTAAAGACCTGTCTGAATTGTGTTTACAATTGCATCTACATTTGCATTTTCGAGTATACCGTCAAAGTAATCTCCTGCTTCCCATGCATCTTCTGTGCCCCAGCCTTCATACCAAGGTTCAAAGAACAAAGCTATAACGTTCATGATAGTCATAAGCATGAACAGGAATGCCATTCTCTTGGTATCTCCAACTGCAAGACCTGTTTTTTCGTTTTTAGGGAATCTCGCAGGGTCTTTCTTAGTAAGTCCGCCGTATTTCCTTCTCCAGAAGAAGTAAAGTACAGGTCCTGAAAGGATACCTACCATACCACCGAGGTAATAATCTGAACCGTTGATGAAATATGCAAGCAACGCTACCAAAATAGGAACTATGCATATCACGCAAAGGAATCCGTAACCTCCCGGAATTCTGAATACATACTCTTCTTCAGGTATTCTCTTTCTCAGTATCATAGCCGAGATGTATACCATAGCATATGATGCTATCAGAAGTGATACGTCAAGTATGATAATGAATCCGAACGGGAACATGCAGAATACCAGATTGAATATTCCTACTGACAATACTGATACATAAGGTACTCCGTATTTCTTGTCGCATTTAACCATTACAGGCGGTGCAAGATGGTCATCTGCAAGCGAGAAGAATCCTCTTGAACCTGATGCTATGTATGTATTGTAAATCGAGCATTGTGCAAGTATTGCAACCACTACGAAGAATACACCCATTGCAGGTCCCCAGAAATGGGATGCAACATCTGCATAACCTACGCAGTCTCCATCTGTTCCCCAGCTTTCCCACTGGCCCAGAGAGCCTATGCCTGCTACTGTAGGAAGTATGTATGATGCCATAATGATTGGAACTGTCAGCAGAGTACCCTTAGGGATTACCTGTGGGTTTGCAACCTCTCCTGCTATAGTTGACATTGATTCATATCCTGAGTACATCCACATACCAACTGAGATACCGCCGGCAATGTAGAAGAACCAGTCGCCTATGCCTTCTGCAGGCTCAGGTGTGAGCTGGAACGAAATTGTTGATGCTGTCTGGGCATCTCCACCCCAGTTAAGGAATCCGCACAATGCAACCATACCAAAGGCTACCATTACGAGAATCGAAAGTATTGTACTCACGATACCTACATCCTTGACTCCACGGATATTTACGATAGTAAAGAGTGCTATCATGATGAATTTGATGGCGAATTCGCCCATGAGGGACATATCCCATGCTGAAGCTGCATAGCTTCCTGCAAGAATTACATATGATGTATTATCAATGTATATTGATATGGTTCTCCACCATCCTGCCTGGAATCCCCAGAATTCTCCCAGAGCTTCCTGTACCCATTTGTAATATCCGCCTTCCTGAGGTCTTACTGATCCGAGTTCGGATGCAACAAGGCCGAATGGAAGGCCCCATACAAATGGAAGTACACATAACATAATGATTGTCAGTCCAGGTCCGCATTCAGGTATCATTTCTTCGATACCGTAACATCCTGCAGCTACCAGACAGAAAATCATGAACACTACTGTTGAAACCTTGATGTCATGTTTTTTTAGTCCATGCTCATCGACTTCAACAACCTGAGTTTTTACTTGTTCACTCACGTCACGTTTCCTCCTTAAACATAAAATAACATAAATATAATCACACGAACATTATACTATCTAAAGCAAAAACCGCAATGCTTTTGAAGGAAAATTTTCAGATAAGCAAGAATATTGAACTTTTCAATCAAATTAATCAGTATTTTGTGCAGCAAAAAAGCCTGCTCAATCCTACCTTGAACAGGCTGTGCGTCTATAGTTCTCTCCTGCCTTCGAGGGCTTTGAGAAGCGTTATTTCATCAGCATACTCCAAATCTCCACCTACCGGTATGCCATGGGCAATCCTTGTAACTTTAATGCCTGCAGGCTTGATAAGTCTGGCAATATACATGGCTGTGGCCTCACCCTCTATATTGGGATTGGTGGCAAGCACAACTTCTTTGACATCGTTTTGCTGAAGCCTTATAATAAGCGACTTGAGATTGATATCTTCGGGTCCTATACCATCCATAGGTGATATGGCACCGTGAAGTACATGATACAGTCCGTTGAATTCTCTGATGCGCTCCATCGCAAATACATCCCTTGGATTCTCAACTACGCATATTATGTCCTGTGCTCTTGATTTGTCAGAGCAGATGCTGCATGGATCCTGATCTGTGAGGTTGCCGCATACAGAGCAGTATTTCATCTGCTCTCTGGCATTTACAATTGCCTGGGAAAGACCGATTGCCTGTTCTTCTTCCATGGACAATATATGGAAGGCCAGCCTCTGTGCTGTTTTGCCTCCTATACCGGGAAGCTTTGACAGTTCATTTATCAGTCTGGCCAGTGGTCTTGCATATGTTTTCATCAGAGCAGTCCCGGAGGAAGACCAAGGCTTCCTGTAAGTTTGTTCATCTCAGCAGCTGCGATCTCATCCATCTGTCTCAAAGCTTCGTTGACTGCAGCTGTCACAAGATCCTCAAGCATTTCTTTATCATCAGGATCTATCACATCAGGATTGATTTCAATATTTGTTATCTGTTTGGCACCGCATACAGTAACGGTTACAGCTCCGCCTCCTGCAGTGGCTGTTGTCTCCATTTTGTCTATCTCATCCTGCATCTCGCTCATTTTGCGCTGCATAGCCTGCATCTGCGCCATCTGTGCCTGCATATTGCCTGCACCCGGAGCTTTTGGTTTTTTGCCGGCTTTCATTCCTTTACCCATAATGTTCCTCCTTATTATTCCATTTCTATATTGATTCCCAATTTATCTTCTGCTTCTTTTAACACACTGGTTATATCTCTGTTATGTTTCTGACTTTTGGCGCCCAGAGTGCATTCAAGTGTCAGTTTTTGCCCTGTCTGTTTTTGTATCAGTTCAGTAAACATATCGCTACTGTCTTTGATAAGTTTCATAATGAAATCGCTTCCTGCCGCCACAGTAAACACCCCGTCTGATATGTCAATCAGCCTGGAGCCTGATCTCAGCAGGTTAAAACTGCCCTGTCTCTTGCTTGCCGCCTCTACAACCGCTTTCCATAGTATGTCATAGTCAGCAGGTGACTTGCGGGGCTCGTCTGTCTCAGCAGTTGCTGTTTCTTTTTGTTTTGCAGATGCAGCCTCCTGTTTTGGCGCAGGTTGCATATCAGCTGCGGTCATCTCAGTCTTTACAGGCTGGCTGTATATATTCTGCTGGTTTTCGTATACAGATGCCAGTTTCACTATGCAAAGCTCCAGTAATATTCTTGGCTGCGTTGACCATTTGGCATCTGCTATAGTCTTTGAGAGCTCAACTATAGCTCTGTCTATCTCCGTCACCTCAAGTGTCTGACTCTGCTCTTTAATTCTGGCCACATTCTCTGCAGACATATTGAGCATATCCTCAGGTGAAGATACAAATTTGGTAATCAGAAGTGCCCTGTAATGAGCCAGCCAGTCCTTCATAAACTGCCTGATTTCTTTGCCTTCTGACATAACCTGCTCTAAAATGAGCAATGCCTGTGCAATATTATGTACTGCCACGCTATGTGTAATCTCTATGAATACTTCTTCTGGAGAAGTTCCCAGGAATTCAAGCACATCTTCTCTGTCTAAACTATCTCCTACCGCCGCAAGACACTGATCAAGTATACTGAGCCCGTCTCTGACTGAGCCATCCGCATTGCTTGCAATAATGCCGAGGGCGGCTTCACTTACCTTTACTCCCTTGTCTTCGCATATGCTTCGCATACCCTGCCGGAGCAGGCTTTCGGAAACCCTGCGAAAATCAAGTCGCATACATCTTGACAATATGGTTGCAGGCAGTTTCTGGGGTTCAGTAGTGGCTAAAATAAACATGACATGCTCTGGCGGTTCCTCAAGGGTTTTGAGCAGAGCATTGAAGGCTCCCTGTGAAAGCATATGAACCTCATCAATTATATATACCTTCCTGCGGCCTGCTGCAGGTGGGTATTTGACGCTCTCTCTAAGCTCTCTGATATTCTCAACACTGTTGTTTGATGCGGCATCTATTTCTATTACATCTATAAATGTACCATTTTTGATTGATATGCAGTTTGCACACCTGCCACACGGGCGTTCATCATCAGAAAGACAGTTTACGGCTTTGGCAAGTATTCTTGCGGTTGTCGTTTTGCCTGTGCCTCTGGTGCCGCAAAGCAGATATGCATGACCGATTTCATCCTTTGCTATCTGGTTTTGAAGTATTCGTACTATATGCTTCTGACCGAGTATTTCATCAAATACCTCAGGTCTGTATTCTCTGTACAGTGCCTGATACATAAGCCTTCCTTTCTAAAAAAATTGCCCTTTGAAAGCTCCGCAGTCAAGGAGAAGGCTTATCTGCGGCACATAAGAGCTTCCGCTTATTGCTGCTTCCTTCCGGACCTGACAAGGTTCACAGAGTCTTATTG
>CAZDQV010000058.1:0-12234 GCA_964507795.1 uncultured Oscillospiraceae bacterium
AATTATCGAAGGTCAAAACGGCCTGTTCATTGCAATGCCTAGCAAGAAAATGGGCGAAGGTGATTTCAGAGACATCGCACACCCTCTGCTTTCCGAAACACGCAACAGAATCAAAGATGCAATATTTGCAGAGTACGAAAAGGTTCTGGCCGAAAAAGAAACAGAATAACACTGTCTCACACTCAAAAGGAGTTGTTGCACAGGTCGTCAAATTCCTAACCATCTGTGCAATAACTCCTTTGTTTTTGTTATATCAAAAAAGGCATCAGATAAAACGGTTTCAGCATCAGCACTGTGTAAGCTGAAAGTCTGTTATTCAGCCTGTCTTTTCGAGAAGTTTGAGTTCCTTATACCGCAGTCCCTCTCCTGTAAGTCAAAGGTTATATTGTTAATGGTTATCTTCTGATTACCGTATTTACTTCCGTATCTTCCCATTTCCTAACCTCTTCAAAAAACAGAAAAAGCAACCGAAGTTGCTTTCCCTGTAAGGACATTTTCAATATTGATAGTAAACTAAGTTTTTTTCTTTTCTACCTCAATTGTTGCTTATTCTCCAAAATAAAAAGGGATTTTACTGTGCGCATATATTGAAAACGCCATCGACATAAATGCTGCAAGTTCTTTTTCATTTTCGTTATAAATGCCTTCTGGCATTTCTGTAGAAAGATTAGAATAAATTTTTATATGTTTATAGGAATTCGGCATATAAGGCAAATCATACTCCTTCCTACTATGCTTTGCATGATTCTTTTCTAAATAGCATTGCTTTAAATAAACAATTAATATATAATTCCTTTAGAGCTTTTTTAAATTATTCAATCAGGCACCCAACCGCTGATAATTTATATAAGCTCTTTTTTCATACTCTCATACACATCACCTCCCTCCGGTGTTTTATGTCCGTGACATATATATAACACAGTTTTTTATATATGTCAATCAAATATATTATTTGTTGACATTATTATTTCTTTGTGCTATTATGTCATTGTAAATACAATTGTATGAGGATGTGATGGTTTTGAAAAACGAAAAAGATACTAAGCACCAGAAAGAGCTTAATAATCTGGAAGCAATGTTCAAACGTGCCACGATACCTCTTCTTGTGCTTCAAATGTTATCAGAACATGAAATGTATGCATATGAAATAATACAGAAAGTGACATCAATTACAGGTGGCACATATAAAATGCCACTTCTGTATACCCCGCTGAGCAAACTCAAGGAACAGGGTTATATTGTTGAGTCCCGCCATGAGATAACAGACAAAAGCCGTATAAGAATATACTATGCTGTTACAGGCAAAGGACTGGAGCTGCTTGACGATTTAAAACAGGCATATGCAGTTCTTGCAAAAGCTGTAGAAAGCATAATATCGTGATTAAGGAGGGAGAACAAATGGCAGCAAAATCCATTATTGAGGAGTATCTTAACGCGGTGAAAGAAAATATATACAGGCTTGAAAAAACAGACAGATTTATCGATGAAATCCGCAGCAGTCTGACCGACTATGTTGAAAACAATCCGGATTGTGTTTTTGAGGATCTTGTAAGCCAGTTTGGGAGACCCGAAGATGTGGCAAGAGAATATCTTGACAGCTACGCCTATTCCTCACCAAGAGAAACATCAAAAAAGAACAGAAGGCGCAGGATACTTATTATCATCCTTGTTGCATTACTTGCCGCATTAACAGCCTTTTGCATTGATATGGCAATGCATACACAGGGTAAGGCAACAGATGTAATAACCATATATGAAGAAGTTCCTGCAGATAACGACTAAAGGAGGCCGATAAAATAAAAAGAACAGTTATATCAATTGCAACAGCATTAACTTTGCTCATAGCTACCGCAATACCATGTTTTGCATCAGGTAGCAATGTTGAAAAAGAGTATGAGTATTATGACGATGGATCGTATGCAGTTATTGAAACATTTATAGACAACTCTACTGTATCTATCGCCCTTTCATCAAAAAGTACATCTACAAAAAGTGCTTCAAGGACTTATACATATTATAGTATAGATGATAAAAAACAATGGGCTATAACATTAAATGCAACATTTGAATATACAGGAAGCAGTGCTACAGCCACTAAATCAACTGTTTCACATACTATTTATGCATCAAGTTGGAAATGTAGCAGCAAAAGTGCTACAAAATCAGGAGCAACAGCCAAAGCAACCGGTACTTTTTCCAGGCTATTACTTACAAAGACAAAAGCGATAGGTCTGAAATGCTCCAAGAGTGGAGTTATTTCACATGTTGATTATGATTAATAATTTCCTTAATAAGGCACTTTAAAAGCGTGGTCACCCCACGCTTTTTCATCTTCTGTCTACAATGTGTATAGCGGTATATCTATAAGTCCATCGTTTTCCTTATAATCAGCCATGGAAATTCTCACAGCCTTTTCCGGAGAATATTTTTCTCTGTAGGTTTTAAGACTTTTGGCTTTAAGGTTGATTTCAGCCTTCACCTCTATCGGTATTACTCTCTGTCCGTCATCAGCAAGGAAATCAATTTCACAGCCTCCCCTCTCATTTGTATAATAATAGATACCCATATTCTCTCCGGCTTTCAGCTGCTGCAGCACATACTGCTCCGTCAGGGCACCCTTGAATTCAACGAAAAGGCTGTTTCCTTCCAGCAGTATTTTAGAGCTTATATCTGTCATACATCCCAAAAGCCCCACATCAACGATAAACAGCTTAAATGATTTCAAATCCTCGTACGCCTTGAGAGGCAGATGCGGAACCTTGACTCTGTTTACCTTATGCACAAGCCCGCAATCAGACAGCCACATTATAGCTGTTTCGTATTCCTTGGCTCTTGCTCCCTCTCTTACAAGTCCGTAAATAAATTTTCTGTTTTCTTTTGCCAGCTGCGAAGGTATGGAATTCCACACCATTCGTATTCTCGGAACTGCCCCTACAGGCGCATGCTTTGAAAAGTCCTGTTCATAAGCGCTCAATATGCGTTTTTGTATATCTCGCACCTCTTCAAAATCATTTTCGGCAATGAAGCTCTGTACCGCCTCCGGCATCCCGCCTACAAAATAATATTGTTTAAGCATAGTAATATATTCCTGCTTAAATGCTTCTATCATTTTGTAGTCTTTATTCTTTATCAGCTGTGCATACTTTTCCTTGCCTGCCGCCATAAGAAATTCTCTGAAAGAAAGAGGATACAGCCTGACAAATTCCACCTTGCCTACAGGAAACGAAGTACCGCTGTGCAAAGCTATCCCCAGAAGTGAGCCGGCACACACTATATGATACTGCGGAGCATCTTCACAGAAGTATTTAAGAGCAGAAAAGGCTCTCGGAGCTTCCTGAATTTCATCAAAAATAATAAGGGTATTATCAGAGTTTATTTTACTTCCTGAATAAATCTCAAGCATTTTTATAATTCTGTCAGGATTAAGATTTTCGGAAAACAAATCCCCTGCTCTTTTGTCGGCATCAAAATTTATATAAACGGTTTTTTCATATTCCTGTCTGCCAAACTCCTTCATAAGCCATGTCTTGCCAACCTGTCTTGCTCCCCCTATTACAAGCGGTTTTCTTGATTTTTTGTTTTTCCATTTTATCAGATTTTCAATTGCAGCTCTGTACATACGCCCACCTCTTTTAATCTTTCTATCTTTACTATACCCGCTCGCTACACTTTTTACAACGAAAAAGTGCGACTTGTTACATTTTTTACAGCGAAAAATGTAATATGCCGCACCGTTTTAACAAATCTGATATTATGCCCTGCCTTTGATATAGTCCACAAACTGCCTTGCACATCTGCCTGAAACATCGCCGTGACGTATCTGCCACGCATTGGCCTCTCTGCGAAGCTGCTCACTGTCCAGAGCAACGCCCTCGCTTGCGGCCAGCTCATCTATGATTTTGTAAAACTCGTCCTTAGACGGCTTGCCATAGTAAATCTGAACCCCGAACCTGTCTGCAAGGCTCAGTTTTTCTTCCATACTGTCTCCTCTGTGAAGCTCTCCCGTATGCTCCATATCATTTCTGTCATCCCACGTTTCCTTGATGAGGTGTCTTCTGTTTGATGTGGCATATATCAGTATGTTCTCAGCCTTCGACTCAAGGCCGCCCTCTATTACAGCCTTGAGGTATTTGTATTCAGTCTCAAAATCCTCAAACGACAAATCGTCCATATAGATTATAAATCTGTAGTTTCTGGTTCTGATTGCGGAGATTATCCTCGAAAGCATCTTCATCTGATGCCTATATACCTGAATAACTCTGAGACCATCAGGCCAGAATCTGTTGGCAATGGCTTTGATACTGGTGGACTTGCCCGTACCTCTGTCACCATAAAGCAATACATTATTTGCAGGTTTACCCTCCACAAATGCCCTGGTGTTTTCAAGAAGCTTTTGTTTTTGAACCTCATACCCCACAAGATCCTCCAAAACAACATCATCCATATTCTTCACAGGCTCAAACTCAAGTACGTCCTCTCTGTCCGAAATGCGAAATGCTCTGTTCACTCCGAATATCCCTGCGCCGTATGCCTTGTAAAACTCCGATACAGCTTCAAAAAACTCATCTGCATCTTTGACGTTTTCAAGCTGCACTCTGAGTTCCCTGACTCTTTTCATAACATTGGGGTTGTACATAAGAGACGGCTTTTCAACTGCGGTATAATCGCACAGGCTTGAGAAACAGTCTATATCAAGTGCTTTTTCAATTTCGCCAAAATCAAAGCTGAAAAGCTTTATAAAAATTTCAAAATCATGCTTTGCAAAGGAATTGACGCTGCCCTCTATGGCTCCTCTCCTCTCGCACGAAGCGCTGAAAGAGTTCTCTGAGCTGATAAGGTAATATGTCAGATAACTTGTCCACAGATTCTCATCAAAAGCATATGAAGTTGATATGTCAAGAATTTTTCTTACTATATTATATGCGTCTTTTACAAGCTCCGGCTTTTCGTATACCTCGCTGGCATAATTCTTAAAAAGCTCTCCTGTTTGATAAAGTATGGAGCTTTCACTTCTGTCCGAATAAAGTATAAGGCGTGATAAATCTCTGTACATAAACATCTCTTCTTTCTTTTTGTGATTTATAACTATGTTATATCAAATTTTTTGTTGTAAATCAATAATTTTTTCTTGACTTTAATATATTCTCTATGTATAATCTAACTGTAGTTCAAAATCAATGACCGGAAACCAGTAAGTTAATACAAACCTCACAGAGAGCTGACATCAGGTGAAAGTCAGCAGGCAGACATTAACCGAATTCCTTCCGAACAGATGCACGCTGAAGGCAGATGCTTGTAGGCGCCGCCGGCAGACAGCCGTTACCTGTCAGGGCATGATAGTGCCCGCAAAGGTCAGTATCGTAAGGTGCTGATGAACTGAGGTGGTACCGTGAAATGATAATTTCACCCTCTGCAATCAAAAATGCAGAGGGTGTTTGTATTTTCGCCCTCAAATTAAACAAAGGAGACTATCAAATGAAAAACAATTACTACCAAAAGGATATTGAAACAATGCCACTGGAGGAACTCCAGAAGCTGCAGTCAGCAAAGCTTGTCAAGCAGGTGCATCACGTTTACAAAAACGTACCCTATTACAGAAATCTGATGGATAAAAAAGGTGTCAAGCCGGAGGACATCAAAGGTATCGAAGACCTTCACAAGCTGCCTTTCATATCCAAGGCCGACCTTAGAGACAGCTACCCTGACGGAATGCTTGCCGTACCCAAATCAGACTGCGTCAGAATACATTCAACCTCAGGCACAACAGGCAGACGCGTGGTTGCATTCTACACACAGCACGATATAGATTTGTGGGAGGACTGCTGCGCAAGAGCAATTGTAGCAGCAGGCGGCTCCAATGAAGATGTATGTCATGTATGTTACGGCTATGGGCTTTTCACAGGCGGCGCGGGGCTTGACGGAGGTTCACACAAAGTTGGCTGCCTAACGCTTCCGATGTCATCGGGAAACACAGACAGACAGATACAGTTCATGAACGATATGCAGGCCACAATTCTGTGCTGCACTCCATCGTATGCCGCATATATAGGCGAAACCATGGAGGAAAAAGGCATCAGAAACAACACTCTCAAAGCAGGCATTTTCGGTGCCGAGCCATGGACAGAAGAGATGAGGCAATCCATCGAAAAAAGTCTTGGAATCAAAGCTTATGATATATATGGGCTTACAGAAACAAGCGGTCCGGGAGTTGCATTTGAATGCTGCGAGCAAACAGGTATGCATATAAACGAGGACCACTTCCTTGCCGAGATAATAGACCCCGATACAGGCGAGGTGCTTCCTGAGGGCAGCGTGGGAGAGCTGGTTTTCACATCTCTTGACAAAGAAGCATTCCCTCTGCTCAGGTACCGTACAAGAGATCTGTGCGTTTTGAGCCGCAAAAAATGCTCATGCGGCAGAACTTTCGTTAAAATGAGCAAGCCTCTTGGCAGAAGCGATGATATGATGATTATCAGAGGAGTAAATGTATTCCCTTCACAGATTGAAACAGTTCTTCTCAACGAAGGATATACTCCTAACTATCAGATTGTACTTGACAGAGTAAGAAACACAGATACATTTGACATCAATGTAGAGCTCACTGCAGAGCAGTTCTCTGACACTGTCAAAGAAATCACGGCACACGAAAAGAAGCTTGAATCTGCAATCAGAGGAATACTCGGCATAAGCCCTGATGTTCACCTTGTCACTCCTAAATCAATCACAAGGAGCGAGGGCAAAGCCGTAAGAATTATAGACAAAAGAAAACTGCATGATAAGGAGGTAAAATAATGGCTATTAAACAGTTATCGGTTTTCGTCGAAAACGAAAAAGGAAAATTAAGTGAAATCACAGACCTTATAGCCAAAGCCGGCATAGATATGAGAGCAATGTCCATTGCAGATACCAGCGAATTCGGTATTTTGAGACTGATAGTCAAGGATCCTGCCAAAGTAAAGGCACTTCTCGAAAAAAACGGCTTCATATCAACACTAAATGATGTAGTCGGTGTTGAAATTACCGACAAACCGGGTGGGCTTGCACAGATTGTTTCACTGTTTGCCTCAAACGGCATCAATATGGAATATATGTATGCTTTCCTGACTCGTATAGAAGGCAAGGCTTATCTTGTTGTCAGAGTTGATGATACAGAAGCAGTTGAAAAGCTACTTGCTTCTCAAAACATTCATATGCTGTCAGCAGCAGATATAGACAACATGTAATTTGTTGATGCGCAATATATCAGTACAAAAAATATTGTGTTTTTTCACAAAAAACAGTTGACTTGTACAAAAAAACAGTATAGAATAGTCGTATCAAACGAGAAAGGAGAAATTTAATGTTATTACTACTATGCCTCTTAAGTGATTCATAATTATATAGCATTAGATATTCTCAACACTTTTTAAGATTCTCTTTATATTTTATTATACATTCAGCCTTGTTTCTGATTTAATGTTGGGAGCAGGGCTTTTGTTATGCGAAAGGACTTTTTACTATGGCGAGTGATAACAAAGCAGGAATGAAAAATCATACAAAATATGAGGTAGGCTATTTCATGCCTCCCGTCCCATCATATGACTGGGTAAAAAAAGACCATGTAGATGAACCACCTATCTGGTGCAGTGTGGATTTGCGCGACGGCAACCAGGCTCTCATAGTTCCGATGAGCCTCGAAGAAAAGCTGGAATTCTTCGAATACCTGTGCCAGCTCGGATTCAAAGAAATAGAAGTCGGCTTCCCTGCCGCCTCTGAAACCGAATATGAATTTCTCCGTACACTGATTGAAAACAATCTGATACCGGATGATGTGACTATACAGGTGCTTACTCAGTCAAGAGAACATATCATCGACAAGACTTTCAAATCCCTTGAAGGAGTCAAAAATGCAATAGTTCATCTGTACAATTCCACATCTGTAGCTCAAAGAGAACAGGTTTTCAAAAAATCCAAAGATGAAATCAAAAAAATAGCCACAGACGGAGCAGCACTTGTCAAAAAATATGCTGACAGCTTCCCCGGAGACACTCATTTCACATTTGAGTATTCACCCGAGAGTTTTACGGGCACAGAGGTTGACTATGCGCTTGAAGTATGCAATGCTGTTATCGACATATGGCAGCCTGATGAAACAAGAAAAACAATAATCAATCTGCCTGCGACAGTTGAGATGTCAATGCCTCACGTATACGCATCACAGGTTGAATACATGAGCAAAAACCTGCATCGCAGAGAAAACGTAATAGTGTCACTTCATCCTCACAACGACAGAGGAACTGCAGTTGCAGACTGTGAGCTTGGTATGCTTGCAGGAGGAGACAGAGTCGAAGGCACGCTGTTTGGAAACGGCGAGCGCACAGGCAATGCCGACATCCTCACAGTTGCCATGAATCTGTTTTCTCATGGAGTAGACCCGCAGCTTGATTTCTCTGATATGCCAAAAGTAGTTGAAATGTACGAAAAATTCACAGACCTCAAGGTCAGCCCGCGCCAGCCATATGGTGGCAGTCTGGTATTTGCCGCATTTTCAGGGTCACATCAGGATGCCATCGCCAAGGGAATGCATCATATCAATGAAAACAATCCTGACAAATGGACCTGTCCTTATCTGCTTATCGATCCGCATGATGTGGGCAGAGAATACGAGGCAGATGTAATCAGAATCAACAGCCAGTCAGGCAAAGGCGGCGTGGCATATGTACTTGAAACAAATTACGGTTATGATATTCCTAAGAAGATGAGAGAGGAAATCGGATATCTGATGAAACATATATCAGACGAAGCGCACAAAGAGCTTGCACCTGCCGATATACACAGAATATTCCAGAAACAGTATGTCAACAGAAAAGACAATATCAGCATTGAGGATGCCACATTCTCAAGGCGTGAAAACGATATAATGAATGTAAGCATAGAAGCTACTATCAAAGGCGAGCATTACTCCCTTACAGGGCAGGGTAACGGCAGACTCGATGCCGTAACTACAGCGCTCCGCAGTAGCCCTTATACTTTGGATTATGAATTTGTCACATACCATGAACACGCTCTCGAATCAGAGTCCAACTCAAGAGCTGCATCATATGTTGCAATTTCAAGAAACGGCAAGGTATTCTGGGGCGTAGGCATACACAACGATATCATATACGCATCAATAAACGCTCTTATCAGTGCCATCAACAGGGCATTTTAACCCAAGGAGGAAATTTATTATGGGAATGACAATGACGCAAAAAATTCTTGCAGCACACGCAGGTCTTGATGAGGTCAAAGCAGGACAGCTCATCGATGCAAAGCTTGATATGGTTTTGGCAAACGATATCACTGCGCCTGTTGCAATAAACGAATTTGAAAAAGCAGGCTTTACAGAGGTATTCGACAAATCAAAAATATCCCTTGTAATGGATCATTTCACACCAAACAAGGACATCAAGGCTGCGCAGCAGTGTATGCAGACAAGGATATTTGCAAGGAAACATGAAATCGTTAATTTTTATGATGTCGGCAATATGGGAATCGAGCATGCTCTGCTTCCCGAGCTCGGTCTTGTCAAAGCAGGCGACTGCATTATAGGGGCAGATTCTCACACCTGTACTTACGGAGCACTTGGTGCTTTTTCAACAGGTGTAGGCTCCACTGATATGGCAGCGGGTATGGCAAAAGGCACCGCCTGGTTCAAAGTACCCTCTGCAATCAAAGTTGAACTCAAAGGCAAGTTGAATAAATATGTTTCAGGCAAAGACGTGATTCTGCACCTGATTGGAACCATAGGCGTCGATGGCGCACTCTACAAATCTCTTGAATTTATGGGTGAAGGACTCGCCTCACTTTCGATGGATGACAGGCTTTGCATAGCAAACATGGCAATTGAAGCAGGCGCCAAAAACGGCATATTCATGGTTGATGAAGTGACCGAAAACTATATGAAAGGCAGAGTAAACGGGGATTACAAAGTTTATGCTCCCGATGAGGATGCCGAATATGAGGAAACTGTAATCATTGATTTATCTTTGCTCAAATCAACGGTTTCATTCCCGCATCTGCCTGAAAACACCAAAACCACAGACAATATAGGCAACGTCAGAATAGATCAGGTTGTAATCGGTTCATGCACCAACGGACGAATCGAGGATATGGCAACAGCAGCCGAAATTCTCAAAGGACGCAAGGTTGCAAGGGACGTCAGATGCATCATAATCCCTGCAACACAAAAGGTATACAAGGAATGTATTGCCAAAGGATATCTTGATATATTTATTGATGCCGGATGCGTTGTGTCAACACCTACCTGTGGGCCTTGCCTCGGCGGACATATGGGTATATTGGCAGAAGGCGAACGCTGCGTTGCGACCACCAACAGAAACTTTGTCGGCAGAATGGGTCATACCAAATCAGAAGTGTATCTTGCAAGCCCTGCAGTTGCAGCCGCATCAGCAATAACAGGCAAAATCTCAGATCCCAAGGAGGTAATTTAACATGAAAGCACAGGGTTTTGTTCACAAATACGGTGATAATGTCGATACAGATGTAATAATCCCTGCAAGGCACCTTAATACAAGCGATCACAAGGAGCTTGCATCTCACTGTATGGAAGATATAGACAAAAACTTCGTAAGCAATGTCAAAGACGGCGATATTATGGTCGCAGGCTGGAATTTCGGCTGCGGCTCTTCAAGAGAGCATGCTCCCATAGCTATTAAAGCGTCCGGCATTTCGTGCGTCATTGCCAAATCCTTTGCGAGAATTTTTTACAGAAATTCAATCAATATAGGGCTTGCCATTTTGGAATGTCCGGAAGCTGCCGAAGCCATCGAAGCAGGCGATGAGGTTGCCGTAGATTTCAATACCGGAATTATAAAAGACATCACCAAAGGAACTGAATACAAAGCGATTCCGTTTCCTGAATTCATAAACAACATTATCAGATCAGGCGGACTGCTTAATTCAATCAAATAGGAGGTCAACATGAAATACAATATAGCTGTAATACCCGGCGATGGCATAGGCCCTGAAGTTATAGACGAGGCGATTAAAGTGCTTGACGCTACAGGGAATAAATTCGGTCATGAGTTTAATTACACCAGACTTCTTGCAGGCGGCGCTGCTATAGATGCTGCCGGGGAATGTCTGCCGCAGGAAACAGTGGATATCGCCAAAAAAAGCGATGCGGTGCTTCTTGGCGCAGTGGGCGGTCCCAAGTGGGATTCTCTGCCCGGCGACAAAAGACCCGAAAGAGCACTGCTCGGAATCAGAAAAGAGCTGGGACTGTTTGCTAATCTCAGACCGGCAATTATGTTTGACGAACTCAAGGACGCCTGCCCTATCAGACCCGAAAAGGTGGAGGGCGGTCTTGACCTGCTGGTTGTAAGAGAACTTACGGGCGGTATATACTTTGGCGAAAGAGGATATAAGGATACGGATATGGGCAGAGCTGCCTATGATATAGAACAGTATTCAGAGGGTGAAGTCAGAAGAATTGCCAAAATCGCATTTGATATGGCAATGAAAAGAAACAAAAAAGTCACAAGCGTTGACAAAGCCAATGTCCTTGAAAGCAGCAGACTCTGGCGCAAGACAATTGCAGAGGTTGCAAAAGAATATCCTGAGGTGGAGCTTGAGAATTTCTATGTTGACAATACGGCAATGCAGCTTGTATATAACCCGAAACAGTTTGATGTAATAGTTACAAGCAACATTTTCGGAGATATTCTTTCAGATGAGGCAAGTATGATTACAGGTTCTCTTGGAATGCTTCCGTCAGCATCACTTGCACAGGGTAATTTCGGTATGTATGAGCCTGTTCACGGCTCAGCGCCTGATATTGCAGGTACAGGCAAGGCAAATCCTATGGCCACCATCCTGTCAGCTGCTATGATGCTCAAATACACTTTTGGCCTGTCAAAGGAATCTGATGCTATCGAAAGTGCTGTAAAGAAAACACTGGCATCAGGGTACAGAACTCCTGACATCATGTCAGATGGTAAAACTCTTGCCACTACAAAAGAAATAGGGACCCTGATAGCACAGAACATATAGACAAAGAAGCTGTCACACCAACCTTTTCTCTCAAGGGAATGTACATCTATCAGGAAATTTACTGTAACAAGGTCAAAAAACTTTCAGGCCACCTCCGCTTTCGTTTTTTTGTCAAGTACTCCATATAACTGTTGAAACTTGAACAACTGAGTGGAATTGTGACAAAAATAAATTTAAGAATTGACGGTAAAAACGGGGTGT
>CAZDQV010000059.1:0-11905 GCA_964507795.1 uncultured Oscillospiraceae bacterium
AGTACAGCTCTGAAGCCGTTTACATTCCATGTTACAAATCTCATATATGCTCTCTCCTGTCTTTAACTATTTCAATTTTACCAAACAGATGCAAAAATAAAAAGATAATATTGCAAAATTACAACATTATCTTTTTGGCGATTTATCATGTTGAGTTTTAAAAAGATATTTCCTTCAACTCCTGCTCCCTGCCCTCAAACAGTACCATATCGGGTTTGACAGTATGTATTTCCTCTGCCTCAAGGCTGAATATATCTTTGTTAAGTACTATCAGATTTGCCAGTTTGCCTGCCTCTATGGTTCCCGTTTTATCGAGCATTCTCATTCTGAATGCATTATTGTATGTATAGCCTCTGAGAAGCTGTTCAAGCGACAACTTCGCCGTTTCGGGCGGCCTGATGCTGCCCGGTATTTTATCGGGGTCAAGTGGCATAAGTATGTCTTTTCTTGTCATTGCTGTCTGCATTCCGAAATACGGATCTCCCCTGTGAGCCTCTTGATAGCTAAACAGATCACTTGAAAATCCAACTATCCCACCGTCAGCAATTATCTTTGTAAAATCGTACATGGTATCCCATCTTTCTCTACCCAGATATTCTATTGCTGCTGTACCAAAGTATCCGCCCGACCAGTGAGTAGTCCAGTCTATGAATATTCCAAGCTTTGCAACACGCTTCATATCATCAGGATGCACAAGCTCGCAGTGTGCAAGGGTCACATATATCTTCCAGTCATCTTTGCAGATATTCCTCGCATTTTCGACTGCATTGCAACAAATGCGAAATCCTCTGTCACAAACCACATGAACATGAAAATCTATTTTCTCTTTGTTCAGTCTGACAAGCACATAAGTAAGCTGTTCCTCTGTTATGTTGGCAGGCCCGAAGTTACTACCATTCGGATCGTTTTCCATCGGCTCAAGGCTTGCGCTGTCGCCCATCTCGTTTGTTCCGTCCATAAAGAACTTGATTGTATTGATATTAATATGCTCTGATGTGTATTTTTGCTGCCAGCTATGGACTCTACTAATAGCATTTTCAAGCTCATCATATGTTCCCATAAGACTGGCACCTTCATAAAACATATTAAGTCTGCCTGCCTTGTCCATTTCATAAAACATTCTGATGCTTTCTTCGTTTTCTGTGAAGCCATCCATAAGGCATACAACGCCTTTGCTTTTGAGAAAGTCAAGAAACGGCGCCACTGATTCTTCCTCTGTTCCCTGCGGAGGATTCCAGCCAAGAGCCTCATATACTCCAAAATCTGTGTCCGGACCTGCTTCAAGAGCCCAGCCTGTGTATTCGCCTGTTTCATCCTTTATGAACTCTGCTTCTCCTTTGGGGCTTCCGGCTTTGCCGTTAAGCATCTCAAGAGCTATAGAGTTGTACCAGCAGGCGTGATCTGTGAAATCCTGTATTCTTGCAGGTCTGTCCGATATTATCTCGTCGAGTATTTCCTTTCTTGGTCCTTCTGTTCCAAAGGTTTCTGCAAAATAGCTCTCACCATAAAAATACGGGCATTCCTCCTTAGGATGCTTTGCAGCATACTCCCTGATATTTGCAAGGAGCCCTTCTCTGTCGTAAGTAAGAGGCATTCTGATATGCCAATAGGTTTTGGCAACCGTTATAGGATGAGTATGGCCGTCTATGAGTGCCGGAATAACTGTTTTGCCCTCTAAGTCCACCACCTTTGTGTTATCTCCTCTGTATTTCATACATTCTTCGTTTTTACCTACACTTATGAACTTGCTGCTCTTTACTGCAACAGCCTCTGCCCACATCATATCTTTGTTTTCAGTATAAATTTTACCATTAACAAGTATTTTATCTGCATACATAATCCTAATCCTCTTGCATACTGCTTTTTTTATTTTCGCGGATCCCTTAATTTATATGCTTTGTGCCTTAATCTTGAACCTGCAGTTGCAATTTTTCTCAGTTTTTTATGCGGCAACCTGATATCAAGATGCAGAAATGCATTTATTATCCATATGAATAGTGCAAGTGTCAGTATAGGAATCACACACGAGGTTATAAGCAGGACAGCTATTGCCTCAATGAAATTTCCAAGAGAATTTTCGGCTTTTTTGATTATCCCTGAAACGCCGTCTTTCAGAGTACTCAGCCATTTTGAAACAGCACTTTCATCCTTCGAAGTGTTTTCGTTAAGAATATCTGCTGTTTCATTTGTCTCCTGTATATTCTCTTCTATTGAAATCGAATAAGAGTCTTCAATGAATCCTGTTACCCATGCACTTGCAGGGACGAGGATTACCAGGCATAATCCAAGTGCTATTGATTTTGTGGCAAACCGCATGAACAAGTCCTTTTTTGTGAATATAAATATAATAAAGAGCAGACACGCAAGCGGAACAAGCACTCTGAAGGCTGCTATACCCGCAAAGCAAAGCATGTATTTCTCCAAAAAAACAGCACATAAGACAATCATGAATGTCGAGCTCAAATCAGCCAGTTTGTTAGCAATCGGCGTTGCAACATCACCTGGAATCATTGTAAGCCCCGTGGATATTGCAGCAGCAGATGCTGTCATTGCAAGCACGTTGTTCCTCTTTTCATCAAGAGATTCAATGGTCTTGACATATGTCTCCGGAGAGGAAAAATGCTCGGCCATTGCACTTGCTGACACTATGCCGATGATTAATACAATTGCTGCTGCAATTATTCTTTTAACAACATTGTTCATAGATATTCCCCTTCACATATTCAAAGTTCAAGTTCATACATTATCATTGCCAGCGCTGCAATCCCTGCGGTTTCCGTCCTGAGCACAGTCTTGCCCAGGCTGACACATTCATACCTTTTGAGAGCTTTTGCCTCACTGTCAGAAAACCCACCTTCGGGGCCTATTACAACAGCAACTGTTTTAGGCTTTTGCTTCAGATTCCTCAGGGCATCCCTGATTGTATATTCTGTTTCGTTTTCATAAGGAAACAGCACCAAATCAAAGCTTTCTAGCATATTCATCATTTCATTATGCCCAGCTGCATCTGCAATGTGAGGAATAATTCCCCTCCTGCACTGTTTACATGCCTCATCAGAAATCTTTTGCCATCTTTCTGTTTTTTTGCTGATTTTGCCGTTGTCATTTACAACAGTTCTCTCCATAAACACAGGCACGATACTGTCTATTCCAAGTTCAACGCATTTTTGAACAATCAAATCCATCTTGCCTGCTTTTGGTATGCCCTGAAACAGAGTTACTCTTGTCTCAGGCTCTCTCGCAAACCTCTGTTTGTCTACGATTGCAAGTGTTACTTCTGTAGGTGTTATATCCTGTATAACACCCTCATACTCCCACTCCTGTCCATCTGAAATCTCAACCGTATTTCCTGCCTTTAATCTCAATACTTTTTTGATATGATGAATGTCATCTGTATCTGTAATGTATATATATTTATCCGAGATGTTTCCCGGCTGCACAAAAAATCTGCTCATAACCTTTTGGGTCTGGCTGCAATAGTGCGCCATTCTCCTTTTTTAAGAATTTCTATAATCTCAAATCCACAGTTCTCAAGAGTGTTGCAGACTTCCTCCTCTTTGAAATCTATAATTCCTGAGGATATATATATCCCACCGTCTTCAAGGTGTTTTGCCACATCCTGTGAAAGCATCATTACAAGGTCTGCCATGAGATTTGCAACGACAACATCAGCCTTGTATGATACTCCTTTGGTAAGGTCTCCATATCTTGCCTGCACCTGCTCAGTCACATTGTTTAATCTGAGGTTTTCGTCTGTCACTTCGACTGCAACAGGATCTATGTCTATTGCAAGTACATCTTTGCTTCCAAGAAGTGCTGCGGCTATCGAAAGTATACCCGATCCGCATCCCACATCAAGCACTTTATCTCCAGGCTTCATATATTTTTCAAGAAGCTGTATGCATCCTGATGTTGTTTCGTGAGTGCCTGTACCAAAGGCCATACCGGGATCTATCTGTATCACTATATCCTTCTCGCCTGCCTCATACTCCTCCCATGTAGGCTTAATCACAATCCTGTCTGTGATTCTGGCAGGTTTGAAGTATTCCTTTCATTTATCGACCCAGTCCTCATCATCTACAATATTGTCCTCAACATACAGTCTGCCAAGTGTCACATCCCAGCCGAAAACGCCCTCCATTTCCTTGCTCTTGAGCATCATCATCCTGAGCTTGAGCTGCTGCAGTGCTTCTCTGCCCTCATCAGTGTCATCAAAGTATACAATGACCTTGTGTTCCGTATTTACCGGGAAAACTTTGTCATCAACATAATCCCATTCATATCCTTCTTTTTTGTTCATTATGTTTTTGATTTCATCAGGATCTTCAACTGTAACTCCTTCAATCCCAAGTCTTAGAAGCTCTGCTGTAACCTCCTCGACACCTCTGCTGTTTGTGAATATCTTTGCTTCGATATATTTCATATAGTTCTCCTCATTTCCTTAAATTAATTGCTGGTTTTTATCTCAAATATTATATCCTATTATCCTTTGCCATTTCAATACACTTGTATATTTAACTCAAAAAACTTACCGGAACCCATATTTCTACAGCTTCCGGTCAGAATTTACATAAGAGATTTGAATTTTTCCATATCAGGCTCTGAGCCTCTATCTCTTTCTTCTATTGCTTTTACCACTTCATTGTACACTTTCTTTGTAACAGGATATTTGTATATCATATATGCGGAACCCGCCATAAGAAGTGCAGGTATTACTGCAAATGAATTTTCTACCCAGGTCAAAGCTACTGCACTTTGGGATGCCGCATCTCCGCTGAAACCTGCAAGCTGAAGAATTATGCCAAGGGCCTGTGCCCCCATAGCCTCAGCTACAGCCTCTGATATGGCCTGAAGAGATACTACACTGCCTGTTCTGTCCCTGCCACAGGAAAGCATATCGACTTCACAGACATCATAAAGCATTGCAGGTACGAGCTGCCAGTATACTGTTGTACCTATAGAAAACTGTATAAGGAACAAACACATAGAGGACATACCGTTTATTCCGATAAACTTGAATACTATGGTAAACAATGCCGAAAACAACATGCAGCCTATATATACAGTCCTTTTATCCCAGTGAGCTGAAAGCTTGCTGATTATAGGGGTAAATACAAATCCGGAGCATGTGAACAAAAGCAGCAGAAAAGTGATTTTCCATCCGCTGTAACCCATATTATATGTGAAAAAGTACATGCGATCCCCTGCCGCAATGGCATTTGCTATCAGATAAATTATACTCGCTGCAATGATATACTGCAGAGATTTAAGGTTTATCAAATCCTTGTATTCAACAAAGATTTCTCTTGCAAATTGAAGAGAAAAATGTTTCTTTACAGCCGGTTTTGTGTAATCAGGGTTATCTGTCTCTTTAATATTGTATGCACATAATAATATGCCGAGAGAGCCTATTATGCTCACAAGTATGCCCATATACTGCCATGACGTCGAGGCACTTTTGCCCATGTTCATAAAATAGTCTACAAACAGAGTTGGAACCACCATTGATACAACCATCCCGACAGTATCAAACACATAAGAATATGATCTCAATACTGTTCTCTCATCATAATCTTTGGTAAGCTCTGCTCCCCATGAAAGGTATGGTATGAAAAACGTACTGAACAGCGTCCAGAATACCATCACCATTATTGTATAATATATGAGTTTGATACTGTACGATGCATTGATATTTGTAAAAAGAAGTGATGTGCATATGCCAATGGGGATTGCTGCTGCAAGCATAAACGGTTTGCGGTTACCGTACTTTGAATCATAATTGTCCGAAAAATGCCCTATAAAAGGTCCGCACAGAGCTTCCCATATGGTCCCGAAGGCCACAATGAACCCTCCTGCTGCAGGTTTTATTCCAACTATTGTCGTAAGATAAAACAGCATGAAATTTGTAAAGAGATTGTACAAAGAGGAATCGCCAAGCCCTCCTATGCCATAAAAGATTTTGGTTTTAAGTTTAAGCCTCATAAACACCTCCGCTAAGGCTCTTTCTATTTTACTGCACGTCAAAAAGTGCAGAATATGCACAAAAACAGTTCTCATGTTGTCCTTCAGAAATTCGGATTTTCCAAAAGATTTATGAATCACGTTTCACAAGAAATAAGAAATAAAACAAATTCAGAATATATGACCATTACGTGTAAATGAATTAATATTCCTCTTTATATATATTAAAGTATACTGTAACCGTATAGTCAACGATAATAGCGTACATATTTAACCTAAGATGCCCTTTTAAGCTAACTATCTTGCTGAATACGTTACAATCATATACTGTTTTATAATTTATATGTTATCATTATTGTGTGTAAATTAAGGAGGCAATTATGGATTCATCAACCCTTATATCTGCCATAGGCATATTTGCAGCACTTGCAGGCATGGCAGTATTAATATTCAAAAGAGTAACCCCCGTTATAATCGGGCCACTTGCAGCAATTTTAGTATGTATTACAAGTAAGCTCCCTGTATTCAGCGGTCTTACCGAAACTTATCTTTCAGGAGTTGCAGGATTTTTCACTTCATACGTCTTTATATTTCTTCTCGGCAACATATTCGGAAACATATATCAGAATTCGGGTGCTGCCGCCAAAATAGGAATGATAATATCAAAAAAACTCGGTCCCAGACACTGCATGCTTGCATGCATGCTCTCGGCAGCGATATTAAGCTACGGAGGTATCAACAGCTTTGTAATCATATTCGCAGTATACCCTATTGCACTGAAGCTGTTTGAAGAGGCTGATTTACCGACATATCTTCTGCCTGCAATAGTATGCGCAGGCATGTGGACATTTGCAATGACAGGACCTTTTACACCACAGATACCAAATGTCGTTTCTATGGAATATCTTGGCACACCTGCATATGCAGGTCTTGTTCCCGGTCTTGCAGGAGCTGCCTCGATGTTCGTTGGAATCATACTGTATATGAACAGACAGGGCAAAAAAGCAAAGCTTCGCGGGGAGCATTTCCAGTGGCCTGAGGGCATCAAACGTGTAGACGAAAATGACAACACGCCAAACGGTATTGTATCAATAATACCGATTGCATTTGTGCTCCTCATATTCAATATCACCAAAATTGATATAACTATATGTCTGTTGCTTGGTATATTGCTGGCACTCGTTCTTTTCTGGAAATACCTCCCGAAAGATGAAATGCTCAAAATGTTCAACGATGCTGCAGTTTCGTCAATAACAATAATTATGAATACAGCAGCTATAGTGGGAGTCGGCTCTGTAATCAAAGGAGCCTCATTTTACAGCTTTGCAACAGATCTGCTTATGAATTCAGAAGCAAATCCGTATGTTGTTGCAGCTGTCGGTGCAAACATATTCTCCGGAATATTAGGTTCCGCTTCAGGTGGTATATCCCTGGTATACGAAACTCTGGGAGATACTTTCCATCAATATGCCGCTCAGGGATACAACCTCGGATTCATACACAGGCTGTGTGCAGACGGCTGCGGCGGGCTTGATTCTGTTCCGTGGAACGGCTCTATAGTTTCAGTATTTGCAGTCTGTCATGTAACACACAAACAGTCATACAAATACAATTTTGTTTCATGTCTTGTAATACCATTGACATGTACAATGCTTATTGCATTGCCACTATGTATACTGCTTGGGTAAAGGAAGCATATTTTAGCTATGAAAGATATAACTTTTGAAAAGAACAAAAATACCGGCATTATAACTTTTAACAATGAAAAACATATGAATTGCCTTAATGCCTGTTTTATGGAAAGCATCAGTCAGTGTATCGATATCGCCATATCCGACCCTGATATATATGTGCTGATTTTTACAGGAACAGGCAAGGTCTTTTCGGCAGGTGCTGATGTCAGAGAAATGGTTGACAAAGACAGCAAAGAGATTTATGAATGGTCTGCACTTGGAAGCAATCTAAACCTCAAGATTGAAAATCTGCCAATACCGACAATATCAGCTATAAACGGATATGCATTTGGCGGTGGGCTTGAGCTTGCTCTTTCATGTGATCTCAGAATTGCCTCTGATACGGCTGTGATGGGGCTTACTGAGACTGGCCTTGGCACAATATGCGGTGCAGGCGGGACGCAAAGGCTCCCAAGGCTCATAGGCACAGGCAAAGCAAAGGAGCTGATTTTTACAGGCAGACATGTCGAGGCTTGTGAAGCCCTTGAAATCGGACTTGTAAACAGAGTTGTTTACAATGACACTCTTTTACCTTCTGCCCTGTCACTTGCAGAAGAAATATGCAAAAATGCACAACCTGCAGTACGGCTTGCCAAACAGGCAATCGCATATTCTGAAAGTTTACCAATATCAGAAGGCTGCCTTACAGAACGCAAACTGTTCAGTAGGACTTTCGAGACAGAAGATTGCAAGACAGGTATGCGAGGCTTTGTAAATAAAGAAAAAACCATAAAATTCAACAATAGATAAGGATACCAGGATGACAACAAAATTCATTACTGCCACGCAGGCTGCTGCGTTGATAAAAGACAATTCCACAGTGGGAATAAACGGATTCATCAGCTTCTGTCTTGCGGATGATATATTGACTGAAATCGAAAACAGATATATACGTGAGTCTCACCCATGTAATATTTCGGTAGTAAATGTTGCAGGTGTAGGTGGAGATGGCAAAGACAGAGGCATGAATCATCTTGCACATGAAGGTCTCATGCGCAGACTTTTGTGCAGTAATTTAAGTCTCGCCAACAAGGTATACCCTCTGATAATGAACAATAAATTTCCAACCTTTATGATACCTCAGGGAGTTCTTGCCAATATGATGAGGGCTATTACTTCAGGCAAACCCGGCGTAATAACAAAGGTTGGAATGCACACATTTGTAGACCCGCGTGTAGACGGAGGCAAAATCAACAAGGCGGCATACGACAGTGGTGAAAATGTCGTAAGTCTTGTCACTCTTGCAGGAGAGGATTATCTGTTTTATCCTGCTTTTCCTATCGATGTTGCTATTGTAAAAGGCAGCATCGCTGATGCTGATGGAAATATATCACTTGAAAACGAAGCTCTCCATATAGAGCAGTATGAGATGGCTGCAGCAGCCAAAAACTCCGGCGGTATTGTCATGGTTCAGGTTGACAAGATGGTCGAAAAAGGGAGCATACATCCTCAAAAGATAAAGCTTCCCGCTGCACTGGTGGATTATGTAATCGTAGGAAAACCCGAAAACACAGGTCAGCATTTCATAGGCGACTGCAAGATGATTCCTTCTTGGAGTGGTCACGAAAAAATACCTTTTGAAAGCATCAAAGCAATGCCCCTTTGCGCAGATAAGGTCATATGCCGGAGAAGTATATTTGAGCTGCACAAAAATGATTTTATCAATCTCGGTATAGGAATTTCTATGGATGTATCCGGTGTACTGAATGAAGAGGGACTGATACAGCAAGTATCCTCCAGCATCGAATCAGGTGTAGTAGGCGGCGTCCCTGCCCCGGGTATTGCAACAGGTGCTGCATACAATCCAACTGCAATATTAAAGCAGCCTGATATCTTTGATTTTTACGACGGTGGAGGTATAGACTTTGCCTGTGTCGGTGCTGCTGAGATTGATATGCATGGAAATGTCAATGTTTCAAGATTTGCAGGCAAGGTTACGGGACCTGGCGGATTCATCAATATCACTCAGGGAGCAAAAACCGTATGCTTTCTCGGTACATTTACTGCAGGCAAAAAAGACATACGGGTTGAAGACGGTAAACTGAATATCCTGCAGGACGGGCCTTATATAAAGTTTAAAAGAGATGTTGACCATATCACTTTTTCAGGCAGATATTCTCTTGAAAAAGGCACTCAGAAGGTCTTCTATATTACAGAACGTGCTGTATTTACCCTTACTGAGAAAGGGCTCACATTGATAGAAACAGCACCGGGAATAGATATTGAAAAAGACATCTTTGAAAAAATGGAATTCAAACCTGCAATATCTCCTGACCTCAAGACGATGGATGAAAGGCTTTTCAATCCGGAGCTTATGAACCTCACCCTAAAAAACAAATAAATGCTACCAAGGCCTCTCGGATTTATCCCGGGAAGCCTTTTGTTTTTTTTCTACAGCTTTATCTACAAAGTTTGACAAAGCAGCCGATATAATTAAGACTGCAACCGATATTACAAATATATCACTTTTAATTCCATACAAAAAAAGCAGTCTTTCGGATGTAACCAGCTTATACATCAAGGATACTATCCCCAGCAAAATACTCATCATTGCAACAACTTCTGCTGTTACAAATATCGCAAATAATACTTTGTTGATTATGAATCTACTCATCTGCTTCCCTGCTGTCACCCGGAATAATAGTAAGTTTGACTTTTTCGATGCGCCTGTCTTTAACAGATTCTATTCTGAACACAAGATTCTCGTACTCTATAGATTTTTTTATTTCTTCTTCGTCAGGAAAATCTCCCAGAATTTCTATAACAAATCCTCCCAGGGTTTCGCTGTTTTCTGTAGCAAGCTCAATTCCAAGCTCATCATTTATATCATCAAGATCCGTATTACCATCTATAATGTAGGTGTTTTCGTCGATTTTAACGATTTCTGTTTCTTCTTCATCGTATTCATCATCTATATCGCCCACGATTTCTTCAATCAGGTCTTCCATAGTTACAATGCCTGCAAATCCACCATATTCATCTATCAGAATCGCAATATGCTGCTTTGTTTTTTGCAGTTCAAAAAACAGAGTGTCTATTTTTTTGGTTTCAGGCACGAAATATGCTTTACGGAGTATGCTGCGTATATCTACATTTTCAAACCCCTCATGATAGGCTTTAATCATATAATCCTTGACATGAAGTATTCCTATGATATTGTCACTGTCTCCATCACATACCGGTATTCTTGAGTATTGCAATCTCATAAGATCCTCTATAAATTCATTAATAGGATCCTGAATATCTATCATAAATACATCAGTACGCGGAGTCATGATTTCATGAGCAAGCTTGTCATCAAATGCAAATATTGCATTTATCATTTTTTTGCCTTCTTCTTTGATATCTCCGTTTCCCTGCCCTTCTTCAAGGATAGACATAACTTCTTCTTCTACATCATTTTTGTGTCTTGAAAACCACCTGGGGACCATAATTATTTCCTTTCTTTTATTTCCTCTTGCACAGCATATAGTTTTTCTTAACTTCCTTCGGGAATTTGATTCTGAGTATCTGCTGCGGATGAGGAGCTGATTCTATCGGTTCATCCTCCTCGTTGTGCATATACGAAAGCGTCATCGCAAATGTGTCACAGTCAGGACCGAACACCTCAATCTCATCTCCGATATTCATCTTGTTTCTCTGCTCCACAACAGCAATGCCAGTATCATTATCATATTCCAGAACTATACCTGTAAAACTGTACTCTCTGGTATATTCACTGGTCTGGTAATTCTGATCTTTGTTTGTGGGTTTGTCAAAATAAAAGCCTGTTGTAAATTCTCTATGGCTTGCCATTTTGAGTTCTCGCATCCACTCATCACTGTACCGATACTCGGCAGGGTTCGCATAATATGCATCAATTGCTTTTCTGTAAGCTCTCACAATATTGGCAACATAAAATATGCTTTTCATGCGCCCTTCGATTTTGGCTGATGAAATACCCGCTTCTATCAGCTGCGGTATATGCTCTATCATACACAAATCTCTTGAGTTTAAAATGTATGTACCCCTGCCATCTTCCTCTACAGGATAAAATTCGTCGGGGCGTTTTTCTTCAACCAATCTGTATTTCCATCTGCATGGATGTGCACACTGTCCTCTGTTGGCATCTCTTTCAATCATATAGTTGCTGAGAAGACATCTGCCCGAATAGGATATGCACATTGCTCCCTGCACAAAAGCCTCAATATCCATACCTGCAGGTATGTTTT
>CAZDQV010000060.1:0-11797 GCA_964507795.1 uncultured Oscillospiraceae bacterium
TTATTCCTGTTTTATCAGCAAGTTTTCTGATTGCCGCTTGTACACCTGCATCATCTCTTGCAGAACACGGATCAAAAACAGCGTACGTTTTATCGCTTGCAGCTTCTGCTCCTTTGAATGAATCCGCCATTATTTCATACAGAGAAATAATATTTATTTCAGGCAGATATTCCTTCAGATGCTTGCTGCAGGACATGCATGCAGTGATGAGAGTCGGCTTTCCAAGCTTATTCCATTCACTTTTTAATTTTTGTATTTCTGCATCATGCAGCTCATTGTTTCCTGCCCAGCTTACAGGTACGGTGCAGCAGCGCAGCAATAGACCTGTATTCGGATAGTTGTCAAGCAGCCATTTGTAAGGTTTTAATACGTAATCAGGATTTAAAGCTCCAAGGTTGCACCCAGGGAAAAAAGCGTACTCGCATGATTCTTTGCCTGGAGCATAACTGGTTATTGCAGCATATTCACTGTTTGAAAATTCCATATCGCGGACAAAATACTGTTTGTATGCTGCGGGGACTTTGTCGGCATCATGCATTTTATGGCGTGCGAATTTAATCATTCCGCAAAGATCTATATGTTCCGGGCATGTATCTGTCATCATATGGCACTCCGTGCATACTGCGATGTATTTGCGTGCAGGTGCCTTGTGTACAAGAGAACCGGCAGGTTTGCACGAAAGCAGTATTTCATCACGCATCTTGGTAGGCCATTTGTTAAAGTATCTGATGAGATCACAATATTGTTCGCATGAATCACATTGGCATTTGATGCAGCGTGCTGCTTCTGCTATGCATTGCTCCTCATCGAGAGCCTCCTGGCCGGAGGATGCGGCAGGCATTTTAACCAGTTTGTCCTCATTGGCAACACATTTTGTGGGCGCTGGTGCTTGAGGATATTCTGTTTTTTTGATTTTGAGAAATATTTCCGCCGAATTTGATATTTCAAGCCCGTCAGACAGTGCTCCGACAGGATCTTTGCCGCACAGCATGCCACCTGTGTAAACGGCTGTATCGCCTATTGTCATAACACCGCCTGCTTCAGAGCCTTCGCCTGGAAGCGGCACTCCAAAAGAATTGCCGCCCTTGCCTGTTGCGACATAAATCACATCAAATCCGTCAGGATTATCCTCTGTAATGCACAGCGGGTGTATGTCTTTGATTTCTGTGCCGGAGTTTAAAGTATATTTCTCATATGTGAATTGCAAATCAAGCTCTGCCATATATATTTCTTCGGGCAGAAGCTGTGCCAGACTGCCTCCGATTTTGTCAGCTTTTTCAAATATGGTAACGTCATATTTTTTGGATGCCATACGAAAAGCAAAGCCCATGCCGGAAAGACCTGCCCCAATTACTGCAACCTTTTTTTTCTTTGCAGGCAGATTGTATCTGTTGGGAGCTTTGCGGGAGGCAAGCTCTATGACAGATTTTTCGAGTCTCCTTATTTGAAGCGGTTCATCTATGACCTGGCGTATGCATGCGTTTTCACAGTAAGCGGGACATATCTCGCATACTATTGCAGGGAATGCCACTTTGTCACGAATGGATTTGTATGCTGCATTGAAACGTTTTTTTTCGATTTTTTCCTGGATATCAATGATATCCATTTTGAACGGACAAGCATCTGCACACATAGGGATGTCATGCTCTCTGCATACATCAAACTGGTCATAATACTGTTGCATAGATTTCTCCTTGGATACATAGGTATAAACCCGATTGCTATTAATAATATAACACAGGACACTATGGAAAATCCATAGTGTCCTGTAAAATGCTTTGTGTAATATCAGAAGTATCCCGGATAATACTATTTAAAATGTTCATCCTTCCATTTGATGCCTTCATCACCTAATGAGTGGAATTCAAGCTCTTCAGGCTTTGACGGATCCATAGGATTGTTTCGGATATCGTCAAGTGCGTCATAAAGATCTGATCCCAGGAAGTAAGGCTCAGGCTTGTTAGGGTTAGGTTCACCCTTGGCAAGTGCATCAATACCGGCCTTAACTTTGGCTGGTGTAGCAGGGATTTCGTAAATTCTTACGCCTACTGCATTGTTGATAGCATTGATTACTGCCATATGGTCTGATGACTGGAATGCTTCTGAAGCTCCTGATGAACCGAAAGGTCCTCTAGGGTCGTGTCCGCCTACGTCGATAGCAACAAGTTTGTCAGGAACGTCTTTGATATAAGGGACGCCTGCACCGAACATATTGCTGTGTTTCTTGAGATCGTCGTAGTTCTCACTGAGTGCGAAACCGATTGAGTGTGAAATTCCGCCGAAGATCTGTCCCTCAACAGCCTGAATGTTTCCAGGTTTACCAATCCAGTAAACGCAAGTCATACCTGTGCAGGTTGTCTTGCCTGTAGCTACCTCTACATCAACTTCTGCAAGATACAGAGCGTAAGTGTATGTGTAGGTAGGGTTGCCTGATCCGTTGTTAGGGTCAAGATCGTAGAAGTAATCATATTCGTCAACTGTTGCCCAGTCTCCGTCATATCTTGTAGGAAGTCCTTCTGCAATCATTTCGTCATAAGTTCTGTAAGTTCCGTCAGGTTTTCTCATTGCATCTGCAATGTTCTTGGCAGCAACGATACTTGCTTTACCATTTGCATAGTGTGATCTTGAACCTGCGGATTCGCCTGTATTAGGACAATACTTGGAGTCGTCCTGAATCAGTTTGATATCATCAGGAGTGATATCAGGGAAATAAGGCTTCAATGCTTCAAGAGTACATATCAATGAACCCTGGTCGCCGCCCTGACCCTGATCCTGCCATGTGTCGTATTTTCTGAATTTAGGTCTGTCGCCAGGCATCAGCTCAAGAGCAACGTGAGATTCGTCAACAGCTCCGAGGCCTACATTGTATCCGCCCCATGCAATACCGACACCTTTTTTGATTTCGTCTGTTGATTCAGCCTTGGCTTTAGCAACAGCGGCATCATAGTGCGGCTTCAGCTTGTCCATCATTTCTTCCATTGGATAATGTAAGAATGGATACTGGTTAAGGTTAGTATCTCCAGGACGTGCGATGTTTCTGTATCTGAATTCAAACGGATCTATTCCTGCTTCTTCGGCAAGCATATCTACCAGTGCCTCTGAGCAGGTGAATGCCTGAGGAGCACCGTAGCCTCTGTATGCAGTACCCCATGAGTGGTTGGTAAACGCAACTCTTGCAAGTCCTGCTACATTTGGCATGTAGTATGGATAGAACATGAATCTTAAAATCTTGGTAAGTTTGTCATCACCAAGCTCTGCAAACGGGCCGTGGTCAAGACCAGCATCGAATTCGCCGGCAACAAATTTACCGTTTTCGTCACAGGCAAGTCTGCCATTGAAGTAAGTCGGTGAACGTTTACCGGAAACTGCTATGAACTGCTGGTAATCCATTGACAGTGAGCAAGGCATACCTGTAACTTTAGTAGCGATACCTACCATTGAGTAAGTGTGTGCACTCATTGCCCATCCGAATGAACCGCCTGTAGGATTTTCGATAACTCTGAGGTTTTCAACAGGGATACCGATAGCTTCCGCCATATCATCTCTGTCGAAGTATAAGGTCATTGTCTTGCAATGTACGCAGAGGTTGCCATCTTCATCATAGTAAGCCTGTGCTACATCACCTTCTATTGAAAGGTGAGGCTCTCTTGATGAGTAGAATGAGCCTTCTACTGAATAAGCAGCATCGTCAATAAGTTCAGGAACGTGTTCATCGTCTCCCTTTAATACCGGCTGCTGTGAGTAGATGTTAGGAGCATAAGTGTCTGGCATCCAGTCATGAATCTGCTCTGCATCAGGAGTTACCGCTTCAAGATAGCTCATGTATTCAGGCAGCGGTTCGAGTTCAACCTTGACTGCTTTTGCGGCTGCTTTTGCATGCTCTCTTGTGTCGGCACAAACCATGGCAACTACATCACCGTAGTAGAGAATCTTGTCTTCTGCAAGGATATGGTGAGCCTGCTGCAGGTCAACTGTTCTTGCTGAGAATCCGTAAGTCATGAGCTTGTTGGCATCTTTGACGTCTTCCCAGGTTATAACTTTGACTACGCCAGGCATTTTTTCGGCTTCGCTGTAGTCAATGCTCTTAATAACAGCATGGCTGTACTGTCTAGGCTGTACCAGTTCAACTTTGAGTGTTTCTGCAGGCATATGAAGCTCTACATCATCACCGTAATCGCAAACACCGCAGGCCTTGGCCATAGCATTAGGTCTGATGAGCGGTTTGCCATAGAAGTTCCCGATATCTTTTGTCCAGTCATAAGTGATATCTTTGACTGTTTTTTCACCTCTCAGTATCGCAGCAGCTTCCATAACTGCGTCTACAATGTGTTTGTAGCCTGTACATCTGCATACGTTTCTGTGTTTCTGGAACCAGTCTCTGATATCTTCTCTTGTCGGATTTGGATTTTCCTGAAGAAGCTGATATGCTGAAACTATGAATCCGGGTACGCAGAAACCGCACTGTACTGCACCGAGGTGAACCCATGCGTCCTGCAGAGGATGAGGGTGAAGTACTGTACCGATACCTTCGATAGTAATAACTTCGCTGTACTCAGTAACCTTTGAAATTTTTCTGGTACAGGAACGTATTACTTTGCCGTCCAGTATAACTGAACATGCACCGCAGACACCTGTGCCGCAGCCTACTTTGGTGCCTGTAAGACCAAGTCTTCTGAGTACTGAAGCCAATGTGTCTTTTTCGGGATCGCAGATAAATGTACGATCGGCACCATTGATCTTCAATGTCATTTTCATAAATTGTTTCATACGTTTTGCCTCCGTAATGTTTAAAACAAGGGAAACCTCGAGTATTTCCCTAACGAGTTAATCCCATTTTAGCAATTTTTGAGCCTGCAGGCAACATATATTTTGGTTGAAAACATGTACAATTTTGTTTTTTAAAAAAAATGCTGACCGGTGAGTTAAAAACAAAGACGGATGATATGAAAAAAATGTAAATTACATGGCTTGCTGAGAAACCATAACAACTTTGTTCGATTTTTTAGACAAAAAAACCACATTAATAAAAGTCAAAAATATAACAATTATAAATTTTCAGAAAATAATTGACGTTTGTTCGGAAAACAAAATATAATTAACTATCCGAACCGGGAGGGTTTGGATATGGAATTATTTTATTTTATTAAGGAGGTTCTTATGGCAAACGAAAAAAAGAAACAGCCTGAGGAAAAGAATGAACTCAAACGAGGGATTAAAGGCTGGCAGGTTGCATTCATCGGAATCGGCGGCGTAATCGGATCATGTTATTTCCTGGGCATAGGCTCATGCCTCTCCAGCATGGGGCCTGGCGTACTGATCGCATTTATTGTAACAGGTATTATTGTTTACGGTACTATGATTTCTTATTCGGAGTTATTGGTAAATGTGCCTAGGACAGGTTCATTTGTAGCATATACAAGTGAATTTCTGACGCCTACGATTTCTACGGGGTTCGGCTGGGCGTTCTGGTTCAACTGGGTATGTTACGTTCCTTCAGAAGCAATTGCGGTTTCAACGGTGCTGACGGCACTGATGGGAACAAACAGTGCTGTTACGTACACTGCAATAGCTCTTGGAGCAATGGCAGCCATCACTATTATCAATCTTTGTGCCGTTGATATTTTCGCTAAGATTGAGGCAGGACTTGCAATAACCAAAGTTATAGTTATTCTGGTATTCGTTATTGCAGCATTCGGTATATGGGTAGGCCTCTGGGGCCAGAGCGATTCATATTCAGGATTCCTGGCAGCTTCCGTTAACTTTGGCGATGTTACAATGACATTTGGCCAGAAAGTATTCCCTCTGGGAATCATGGCTGTACTGGTTAATATGACTGTAGTGCTTGTAACTTTCCAGGGAACAGAAATCGTTGGTCTTGCAGCAGCAGAATCACAGAATCCGGAAGAATCAGTTCCTAAGGCATGTAAGAGTGTAACTTATCGTATTGCACTGCTTTACATACTTCCGCTTATTCTGGTTATCCTGATTTACCCTTATGAGCTGGCAAGCGATGCAAATCCGGTATTCGCTGACATTATGAATTACTATGGTATAGGATGGCTCGGTTTTGTATTCTCGGCAGTTGTGCTTGTTGCAGCATTCAGCTGTGCAAATACCGGTTTCTATGGAACTGTAAGATGCATGTTTGGTCTTTCGATTGAAGGGCTTGCTCCTAAATTCATCAGCAAGGTAACCAAATCAGGAAACCCAAGAGCTGCAGTTTTGTGGACATTGGGATTCATGTGGGTAGTTCTTCTTGTAGGACTTATTTCGCAGATTACAGGATATCTGGAAGATTTATATGTAAGCCTTCTGTCGCTGTCCGGATTTACGGGGACTCTTGCATGGGTAGGAATTATTCTTTCTCAGATTTCACTTAGAAGGAAGCTTAAGAAGAATGGCTATGATCCTGAAACCTGCCTGAAAGCAAAAGTTAAAAAAGGACAACAGTGGATTCCATACTTTGCAGTTGTTGCACAGGTTATATGCCTGATCATGCTGGTATTCGAAGATGTATTTATTTTCGGAGTAGCATGTGCAGCTATAGTATTCCCAATGATAGGATATCAAATTGCAAAGAAAACAGGACATTTGAGAGATAAATCTGAAATAGCATCCACCAATGAGACACCATTTGAAGAATTATTCCCTCCAATCAATAAATAATCTAAAATTGTCTTAACTGATACGATAACAAAGCAGACAGAGTAGCTGGATTCATGAAGGCTGCTCTGTCTGCTTGTATGCTAATGTGCTGAGAATGTTTTGCAAAAAAAAGGACAACGTATCTTTAGACATTCACTGTTTTGTGATGAAAACTCACACTGTATGCCGGCAGGTATATCAAGCTGCACACCTGTGTATTCGGATATAAGCTGTGAAGCAGTCAGGACTGCAATATATGACGTTCGTTTGCAGCAGCGCGGACCGCCGTATCTGCCTATTTCGGCGAGAACCTTAGAGGTGAGCATATTGGCATTACCCCATTCTTTGCTGCTCATAGGAGTTGTGCCTGTAATTATACTGTAGGCAATGCCTGCGCTTAGTGCTGCTCCGCAGCACCCCCAAAACCCGCATGTCCCTCCGGGAACCTGGCTGCCCCGTGCAATCATTTCTTTTAACATGGAGTCGTTGGAAATGCCTTTGGCATTGCAATATGCGATAATGATGGAGGCACCGGTCAGTATGTGATGCTCAGGGCCGTGCATATATACTTCCGGCTTGCTCAGTATATATGTGAGTATTTCAACAGGGTTTTTTGAGCCAAGATCTGTTGCTGATTCGAATATCCTGTTGATTGCGGCCTTTGCGTGGCATTCATCGCAGACAAAGTGTCCGTTTTGGCAGATTACATTGGTTTCTTCCTGTTTGCCGCACAGTGAGCATATGGCAGGTTTTCGTGTATCGGGGAGATAAACAAGAGGCTTCCCGCATATAAGGCAACCGCTCATAGACTGACTCCTTTCGAATATCTCCAGATATCTCTTTCCATGCATACATTGAGGCCGCAGCATTCTGCAGGCTCCAGCTTGTATTTGTCGTAGAGCATGGCAAAATGCTCTTTGACCTGTCTGTAATAATCTATATCGGGTGCCTGCATGGAATTCATGACAGGTCTGCCCATAGGCATCCATATGGAAGCAGTAGGTATTATGCCTCTTTCGGCAAGATATGTTGAACCTTCTTTCAGAGTGTCAATGCTTTCAAGACCTATGATGAAATTTGAAAAGGCTTTGCCGCTTCCATGCTTTTGTGCAATATATTCGAGTGTTTTCAGGTGGCGCTCCCTTGTTGTAAAATCGATTTTGCCCGGTGTGATTATCTTTGCTTTATTCATATCCCATACTTCGAGACTGCATGCGATACGGCTTGCACCGAGACTGAAATATTCATCTGCAAGAGCAAGCTCCTCAGGTGGAGTTATATACAGCAGAAGTTCACCCGGGATGTTGATTGTTTCTAAAAGTGCATTAAGATATGAACGAAGGTGAGCTGCTTCTGTTTTGCCTGCAAAGGTTGAACCTCCTGTAATTTGCACGCTGTTGCAATTCACTTTTTCAATGGCATATTTTACGATTTCGGCAACATCTGAGGCAGCAAGAGCCTTGGGCTGTGGTTTGCCTTTTTTGGCAAGAGACTCAAAATCCGCTCCAGAAAAGCAGAATTCGCAAGGCTTGCCTGCTGCAGCATATTCACATGGCCACAGGCATTGAAAAGCAACCCAGTCGATACCCTGAAGCACAGCATTCCCTATAAATGGAGTGCCAAGTGATGTGTGCCGGCTGAAAAAATCTGTTTTTGGTGGGAAAGTCACAAAGTCGACAAAATCTCCATTGTACATAAGTGCGGGTTTGTTATCACTTACTTCAAGAGTGAATGGAGTGCCCAGCTGTGAAGCGTATTTGAGCAGTTTGAGATTGCTCCATGAAAGCATGCCGCCAAGATATTTCAGATGAAATCCCATGTCAGTAAGCTGGACAATAGTGCCGTCAGACAGCCTGAAACTGTTGCATGTGAGAGGATTTATATCAAGTCTGTAATCATTTGAAAACTGCCTGTATACTTCCTTGCTCACTTTGAGCCCTCTGCTTACAACCAGACATTTGAGTTCTATTGAGTCTATTTCCTGTTTATCTATTGAGTATTTGTTCATGGTTTATCTTCTCGTATATACTTTGGGAAGCCTTTGACCGAAGGCACATAAAATTTCATAATTGATTGTTCCTGTTGCGTTTGCAATATCATCGGCAAGGATAGTGTTCTTGCCGTCGCTGCCCATTATGATGACTTCGTCTCCGATTTTGACATCAGGCACATCTGTTACATCTATCATACACTGGTCCATGCATATATTGCCTGCAAGCGGTGCCTTGACACCATTTACTATAACTTCTCCGCGGGATGAATACGGTCTTGGATAACCGTCTGCATACCCCAGTGGTATGGTTGCTATCTTGCTTGGACGATTTGCTATGAAATTCCTGCCATAGCTGACCGAAAACCCTGCAGGTATATTTTTGATATGTGATATGATTGCTTTTACAGACATGACAGGTTTAAGTGAAAGACTGTTTTTTTCAACCTCATCTGAAGGGTAGCAGCCATAGAGAATTATACCGGGGCGTACTGCATCAAAGTGTGTTGATGGAAGCTCCATTACAGCCGCGCTGTTTGCAAGGGTTCGCACAGGAATATTGAGGCCGGCTGATATGAGCCTGGTGTAAAATTCATTGAACAAGGTCTCTTGCTGATAAGAAAAAGTTTTGTCAGCAATATCCGCTACAGCCAGATGTGAAAACAGCCCGGCTATTTTGAAATTGGGAAGCTTTGAAATCAGTTGGATTTCTGATACAGCATTTGCGTCGTCCGTAAGATAGCCTACTCTGCCCATGCCTGTATCTACAGCGATAAAGGCTGATATTTCTTTGCCTGCGTTGACTGCAGCCTGTGAAATGGCGATAGCGTTTTGCAGGCTGCAGATAACAGGGGTGAAATCATATTGAACAAGGATATCGGCACAGGCATCAGGTATAAGGCTGAGGACTAAAATCTGTTCATGTATGTTTGCTTCTCTGAGAGTAATTGCCTCCTGAAGGGTTGCTACAGCAAGGGTATCAATGTTGTTTTCTCTGAGAGTCCCGGCGACTTTGACAGCACCGTGCCCGTATCCGTCGGCCTTGACAACTCCGATTATTTTGGTGCCGGGTTTTACTTTGCGCTTTATATTCTCTATATTATATTCCAGGTTTGCTAAATTGATTTCCGCCCATGCGGATCTTAAGGTTTCTTTGTACATGTATATTCTCCCATAGGTAGTGTGTTGAACACTTTTTATTCTAACATTGTAAGAGGGGATTGTACAATATTGATAATAAAAAAACCGGATAAAATATCCGGTCATCAGAATCAGATTTGTTCCATTGCTGTGCTGTCTCCCAGAGAATGTTTGACTCTGTCAGCTTCTTCTGCTGTTTTGGCGTCATTCCACATATCCATAGTGCCTACCAGATAACCTGTGATTCGTCTGATGCGCTCAAATGGTACAGGTGTGAATTTGTAGTTTAAATCTGCATAATCCCCGTCTATGTTAATGTCCAGGGATTCAAGTTTCCTGTTGTATTTGTTCTGAAGATAGTCAACATATGCCATTGCTTCATCATGGGAAGCGTTGCCTGTAATTTGTATGCTCATAAAAATCCCTCCTAAATATATTTCACATGCGGCTTTTATTTTACCACATACACTATATTTTGTGTAGAAGAAATCAAAAAAACATTAAAAAAACAATATGTAGAGAAAAAAGTCTGAAATTTAAAAACGCTTAAAGACTTGAAAAACACTCATGCTTTGTGGTATTATCTATAAGTAAATGTGCTCCCGTAGCTCAGGGGATAGAGCGTCGGTTTCCTAAACCGTGCGTCGGAGGTTCGAATCCTCTCGGGAGTGCCAATTCTAAACCGCTCGAAAACGTTGAAATTTTAGTGCTTTCGGCGGTTTTTGCGTTGAATGCTGTCAAAAATAACGATTATGGTAAAGTTCAAATATTGTCATACCAAGCCCAACAACGGAAACAGGATGCGAATGTATTCGGGCTTTTTAAGCGATTGCCCTACTCTTTTGAAGCCTTCCTTGCGAGGCTCAGCAAACTATCCTGAACTACTCCTGAAAGGCTCAAATGGTTCTTCTGAACATAGGTATCAAGCAATGCAGGAATAGTTATATTCCTCCTTACAGCCTTAGTTCCGTACTGCTTGGCATAAGCAGTCATATCAAGAACGAGAAGACTTACAAAGCTGTCATCGTCTGCCTTGACATCGTCCAAGTCGCTGGCAGCAGGGAAGCCGTTACCTTCCTCGATGGAGGGTATTTACACCACATCTGTCAACAGTTATACTATTGACGAAGCACCTATGGTATACAACTTCAAGACTTCAGGGGATGTTCCATGGAAAAAGAAATGATTTAAATTGCGGGAGGAAGGTAGATTTGAAATTATACATAGACGGGATTAAAGCTAACCATGTTAAGAGTTTTTTTACAACCGCAGAGGGCGGAGATAGAACACCATATACAAATGATATGGTCAGGAAAGCCCTTGGCATGGAAGATACTGTGTGGGTCAGAAGCAGGCAGATACATAAGGACAACATAATAGTTATAGATAAGAAACCTGCAAGAGACCTTATCCTTGACGGATATGATGCTTTTGTAACCGATATCCCGGATATTTGCCTCATAACAGCCCATGCAGACTGCATACCTGTGCAGCTTTATGACCCTGAAGCAAAAGTCATAGCAGCGGTTCATGCGGGCTGGAGAGGCACAGCTCTTGGCATTGCCGCAAAGACAGCGGAGGTTATGAAACAAAGATACGGATGCACAGATATCAGGGGATTTATAGGCCCCGGCATATCGAAATGCTGCTTTGAAACTGATATTGATGTGCCGCAGGATATGAGAGATGCTTTCAAATGGGCAGATGAATATATATTTGAGGGCAAAGCAGAGGGAAAGTTTTATGTGGATCTCAAAGGCATCAACAAAAGGCAGCTTGAAGAGGCCGGGGCTGTGGATATCGAAATAAGCGATATATGCACGTGCTGTAATGATGAGTTTTGCTCCCATAGGAGAGACCCTGCAGGTAACCTCAGAATGGCATCAGGAATATGTCTTTTTGTTGACACGGCACCCGATTATTGTGTATAGTAAAGAGGCAGGATATGCCTCCGTAGCTCAGGGGATAGAGCGGTAGTCTCCGGAACTATGCGCATGGGTTCGAGTCCCATCGGGGGTACCA
>CAZDQV010000061.1:0-11648 GCA_964507795.1 uncultured Oscillospiraceae bacterium
CATCATCATCGGGATATGAGAGGATAGCAAGGCTGCATGAAATAGTCACATCCATCAAGGCAAGTGATGAGATTGGAGTGAAGTATATGAATGCATATGAAGAAAGAATATATGATATGCAGGAGGCTAAGGAGGAAGGTAAAACCGAGGGTGAGGCTTCCGGTAGAGCAGAGCGTGAGCTTGAGATGGCGAAGGCTATGAAAGCTAAGAATTATCCTATTGAGGATATTGCAGAGCTCACCGGATTGCCCATAAAAGATATAAGTGTATTGTAAAAAGATTACCAATAATGCATACAGGGGTAAATAATGTGAATAATGAAGCAGGATGCTCGCTTTTGAGTGCCCTGCTTTGCGTATTTTAAGGGTATTGATGCCTTTTTTTGGTATGGCTATATGCTTGCTCAAAGCTACATGATGTTGTATAATGACTGTATGTGTGACAAATTACAGGAACAGGGGGTAGGTATATGAGCTATATGCAAAAATCATGCGATGAATTTACAGAGGTGCTGGCTTCAGGTTATCCTGTGCCAGGCGGTGGCAGTGCGGCTGCACTTGCAGCTGCGATAGGTATATCGCTTGGCAATATGGTGGGTTCGCTTACCATAGGTAAAGAGAAATATTCAGAGGTTGAAGATCATATGCGTGATCTTATGAAAAAGGCTGAAAAATTGAGATTGCAGCTTCTTGAGCTTGCAGACAAAGATGCACAGGCTTTTGCTCCACTTGCAAAGGCCTACAGTATGCCAAAGGAAACACAAGAGCAAAAGACAGAAAAACGCCGGGTCATGGAAGAATGTCTTAAACTTGCATGCAGTGCACCTCTTGAAATAATGGAAAAATGCTGTGAAGCGATAGAGCTTCACAAAGAATTTGCAGCAAAAGGCAACAGCCTTGCTGTAAGCGATGCGGGAGTAGGTGCTGTTATATGCAGAGCCGCACTCAAGGGGGCATCACTTAATGTATATGTAAATACAAGGCTTATGCATGACAGAGCACTTGCAAGTGAGCTTGACAGAAGAGCGGATGAGATGCTGGCAAAGTATTCTGATTTGGCAGAAGATATATTTGAAAACGTTTGCATGGAGATAAAAAAATGAGTGCTGAGATATTAAAAGGAAAACCGGTTGCAGATGCCATTACAGCCAAAACAAGGATTAAGGTGGCAGAACTTATGAAGCATGGGATATGCCCCCAGCTTGCCATAGTCAGAGTCGGAGCAAATGAAAGCGATATAGCTTATGAAAAAGGTGCTGCAAAGCGTGCTGAGAGAGTAGGCGTCAAGATAAAAAATGTAGTTCTTCCGGAAATAGTATCACAGGAGGAACTGATAAATGAGATAAACAGTCTGAACAGGGATGATGCCGTAAACGGTATTCTTCTTTTCAGACCGCTTCCTGGGCATATAGATGATGCTGCTGCAGGTCAGAGCATACTTCCGGCAAAAGATGTGGACGGAATTACAGATTTGTCACTTGCCGGAGTATTTACAGGTAAGGAGACTGGATTTCCGCCTTGTACTGCCAGAGCATGCATGGAGATACTTGAATATTACAAGATACCTGTTAAAGGTATGAGGGCAGTTGTGGTAGGCAGAAGTCTTGTTGTAGGCAGGCCTCTTGCCATGATGCTGATGCAAAAAAACGCCACGGTGACAATATGTCATACAAAGACAGATGCTGACATGATGGAAAGAATCTGCAAAGAGGCAGATATACTTGCTGTTGCATCAGGCAGACCCGGCACTGTATGCGGGAAACATACAAACAGTACACAGACAGTGCTTGATGTAGGTATTAATGTTGATGAAAATGGTAATATGTGCGGAGATGCGTGTTTTGATGAAATTTCAGAAGCTGCAGGAGCAGTAACTCCTGTGCCGGGTGGTGTGGGTTCAGTCACTTCAAGCATTCTGATGCTTCATACAGTAGAAGCTGCAATGAGACAACTTGAGGAAAATATCAATGGATAAGGAATATTTGCTGAAGCTTTGCGAGGATATTAAAACTGATAGAATTTCATGTGAAGAGGCGGCGGATATACTTAAGGAATTGCCATTTAAAAACATGGATTTTGCCAGAGTAGATAATCACAGGAGCCTTCGGACAGGTTATCCCGAAGTGGTTTTTTGTCAGGGCAAAACAGACAGTCAGATAGCAGATATAATGGGGGTGTTGTGGCAAAAAAACAGCACTGTCATGGGGACAAGAGCAACCGAATCAAACTATGCGGCTGTTAAAGAGAGAATATCCGGAGCAAGGTATTTTGAGCAGGCAAGGATTATCGCGGCTTCAAGAGAAGACAAACCCAAGACAGGAGCCATAGCCGTTATAACTGCGGGGACATCCGATATACCTGTAGCAGAAGAAGCTGCTGTAACTGCTGAGATTCTCGGAAACAATGTCAAAAGGATTTATGATGTGGGTGTTGCGGGAATTCACAGGCTTTTTGACAGTATTGAAGACATAAGGGAGGCTAATGCCGTGATTGTCTGTGCCGGAATGGAAGGAGCACTTGCTTCTGTAACGGGCGGACTTGTAGATGTGCCTGTCATAGCTGTTCCCACAAGCGTAGGTTATGGCGCAAGCTTTAACGGCCTTGCGGCTCTTTTGTCTATGCTAAACAGTTGTGCCAACGGGATAAGTGTGGTTAATATAGATAACGGATTTGGAGCAGCATATACTGCTTCGATGATAAACAGAGGTAAGTGTGAAAAGAATATATTTTGATTGCAGCAATGGAATAAGTGGAGATATGGTATTAAACGGCCTTGCAGCTCTTGGAGTTGCTGCCGAAGAAATTTCCGAAGCCCTGAGTGGTGCCATTGAATGCAGCGGGTGTGTGTGCCAGAACCACAATCATGACATGCATGCTCACAGAAACTATATTGAAATACAGGATATAATATTAAACTCCAGACTGAGTGATGCTGCCAGGGAGATTGCTCTCAATATTTACAGAACAATTGCAAAAGCTGAGGCGGAGGTTCACGGAAGCAAGCTGGAGGAAACTCATTTTCATGAGGTTGGAAGAGATGAGGCAATACTCAATATTATGGGAGTGGCGTTTTGTCTTGACAAACTTGATATAGAGGAAATCTACTGCAGCACTATTTGTGACGGTCATGGCTTTATCCAATGCAGTCATGGCAGGATTCCGGTACCGGTACCGGCAGTTATGGTTATGCGTAAAAGCTGCGATTACCGCTTTAAAAAGGTAGACGCAGCAACCGAACTGGTAACTCCATCTGGTCTTGGTATCCTTATAGGTATCGGAGCACAATATGCTGAAGCAATGCCGGAAACAGAGGCATGTGTGATGGTAGAATCAAAAGGAAAAAGAAATACAGGTAGGGGAGGTCTCAAAATCTACATGTATTAGCATTGGAGAAAGGAAAGTTTATGGATGAAAAACAAAAAAGGAGACGATTATGTGACAGATCTGACGGAAGACTTCTAAAAAAACTTCCACCGATGCATCGTATAGAACCATATATCATGGTACACAGAAATGATGCCACAAATCTTATCTTTGACAAGGTTGAAGTCACAAAGCTTGAAGAGTATATACGGCACAAAAGAAAACAGGGATACAAAGGTTTCGGAATTTTTCATGTGATGATGGCGTCTTATGTCAGAGTCGTTTCTCAAAGGCCTGCGGTAAACCGTTTCATATCAGGTCAGAAAATTTATGCAAGAAACAATATCGAAATTAATATAGACATCAAAAAAGAAATGACAATAGAGTCGCCCAATACAGTTGTAAAGATTGAATTTGATCCGTATGATACTGCCATTGACATATATAACAAAATGAAAGCAGTCATAGATGACAACAAAGGCGGAGAACTCGACAGCAATTTTGACAATACAGCCAGAGTGCTCAATTACATACCGGGACTTGTCAAGAAATTCTCATTGTGGCTTATCAGGCTGGTTGATTACTTCGGATTTCTACCCAAATCACTGCTCAGGATAAGCCCTTTTCATGGCAGCCTGTTTGTAACTTCAATGGGATCTTTAGGAATACCGGCTATTCATCATCACCTTTATAATCTGGGGAATGTTCCGGTATTTTGCAGCATAGGACCCAAAAGGACAGCATATGAAATGGGTCATGACGGCATCGTGAAGAAGTGCAAATATGTTGATTATACGTTTTCGGTGGATGAGAGAATATGTGACGGATTCTATTTTGCATCCGCAATGAAAATTCTCAAAGCCAATCTGAAGCACCCCGAAAGGCTTGATATGCCGCCGCAGGAGGTTGCAATGGATATATAGGTGATAAAATGGAATACAGGATAATAAAGCCGGAAAAATATATTACAGGGACATGGTCAGGAGGCACTACGACTCAGCTTGCCATATATCCTGAAGATGCGTCTTACAGTGAGAGAAATTTCATCTTTCGCCTCAGCAGTGCAACAGTTGATACAGAGCAGTCTGATTTCACCCATCTGCCTGATTATGACAGGTGGTTGATGATACTCGCAGGCAATGCAAGACTTGTTCACAACAACAAAAGAGAGATTACACTTGCACCATATGAATGTAATGCTTTTGGCGGAGAAGAATCTACTGTGAGCTATGGCAAAGTCACAGATTACAATCTGATGCTCAAAAAAGGAAGCCAGGGCTCTATGGAAGCTGTAAAGCTTGGCAGAGATATGGTGAAGATTAAGATTTTGCATCAGGCAGGATACAAAAAAGGTTTTACAGGTGTTTTTTTGAAAGATGCTCATGCAAAAATCAATGTATGCGGCGAAGAAATAAATCTTGAAAGAGGATGTCAGTTTCTTGTAATATATGATGACAAAGAGAATGTAGAAATCGGGATTTCAGGTGACGGCACAGCCGTGATTGCTCAAGCAAAATTTTAAAGGAGTATTCCGCGATGGATTTCAGAATTGATGAAGTGTTGCTGTTTTTTGCATCCTACGCTATAATGGGGTGGATTGCTGAAGTCATATTTGCAGCACTCAAAACAGGCAAATTTGTAAACAGAGGATTTTTGAACGGGCCATTGTGTCCGATATACGGCTTTGGTGTCGTGGCAGTTGTGCTGGCACTCTGGCCAGTCAAAGACAATATGATTTTGCTGTTTGCAGGATCACTGATCCTTACAAGCGCACTTGAATTCATAACAGGGCTGATACTCGAAAAAGTATTTCATGATCACTGGTGGGATTACTCAAAAGAGCCATTTAACATTAAGGGATACGTGTGCCTTAGATTTTCGATAATGTGGGGTCTTGCCTGCGTTATGGTAATCAAGGTGCTGCATCCTCTGGTTGAAAGCGGCATAGACATACTGCCGGAAGCTTTACGATGGATCATTATTTGTGTTTTTTATGCATATCTGTTTGCAGACCTTGCAGTTACAGTTACAGATATCCGGAAATTCAACAAAGGCATGTGCAAAATGGCAGAGCAGCTTCATGACATATCTGAATTTGCAGGAGAGCATATAGCAGATGCTGCTGTGGAGCTTGGTGAAAAAGGCGAAGCTTTTAAAACGGAACTTGAAACCAGGAAATCAGAAGTCAAAACACGTATTGAGACAAGGCGGGATGCTTATGAAGCATTCTTCTCAATGCCTGTTGTCAAAAGAAAAACCAGGCTGCTCAAAGCTTTCCCTGATTTGAAAGTACATATCAGAGAAAGAATGATTAGAGAATCAGGAGAAGAATACAGAATAGATCTTGAAGCACTGTTTGAAAAAACATTTGGAAGAAAGTAATACAAAAGGGCTGCTCATATGGTTTTGAGGCAGTCCTTCGTACTTTTTTGTGCATCAGAGGCAAAATGACAGTGAAAATACATGGGGATGGAGGGTGAAACCAGGGATATAATTTGTGAATCATTCTCAATTTATTGATTAAAGGAGTATGATATTGTATAATTTAATTTGTATGCAGATTTATACAAAAAGAAGGATATAGATTAATGGCTTTTTTTAGAGATGTAAGAGAAGATATACAGGAAGCGGTCAAAAAGGACCCGGCGGCGCGCAATGGTTTTGAAGTGCTGCTTTGCTATCCCGGAATTTGGGCTCTCATATTCCACAAACCTGCACACTGGCTTTATTTACACAAATGCAAGCTGCTTGCAAGAATGCTCTCCCAGCTGATAAGGTGGTTTACAGGCATCGAGATTCATCCCGGAGCAACTATCGGCAGGAGATGCTTTATTGACCATGGCATGGCAGTTGTAATCGGTGAGACGGCAGAGGTGGGAGATGATGTTACAATATATCAGGGCGTTACCCTTGGCGGTACAGGCAAAGATACAGGCAAACGTCATCCGACTATAGGAGACAGAGTTGTTGTAAGCTCAGGGGCCAAAGTGCTCGGACCATTCAGAGTAGGAAATGATGTCAAAATCGGAGCAGGCTCTGTCGTACTCAAAGAAGTGCCTGACGGTTGTACCGTAGTAGGTATACCGGGTACGATAGTAAGGCGTGCGGGTAAACCTGCACAGGAGCTTAACCAGGTGGACATGCCAGATCCTGTTGCAGTTGAAATGGAATGCCTCAGAAGGCGTATCGTACTTCTTGAAAATAAATTGAGACAACTCGAAAACAAAGAAAATGAAAGGAACTGAAATGGAAACTCTAAGATTATATAACTCACTGACAAGAAAAAAAGACATATTCAAAACAAGACAGGAAGGCAAAGCAGGCATGTATACATGCGGACCTACTGTTTATCATTTTGCGCATATAGGCAACCTCAGAAGCTATATTATGGAGGATGTGCTCGAAAAATATCTCAGATATTACGGATATGATGTCAAAAGAGTAATGAATATCACCGACGTCGGACATCTTTCAAGTGATGCAGATACAGGTGAAGACAAGATGGTCAAGGGAGCCAAAAGAGAAAACAAGACAGTTATGGATATTGCCAAATTCTATACTGATGCATTTTTTTCGGATTGTGATAAACTCAACATCAAAACACCGGATATTGTAGAACCTGCAACAAATCTCATCCCTGAATATATCGAGATGGTATCAAAATTGCTCGAAACGGGACATGCATATATTGCAGGAGGCAATGTATACTTTGATACATCTACAATAGACAAATACTACGTCTTCAACGACCATGATGAAGAAGACCTGGCTGTAGGAGTGAGAGAAGGCGTATTTGAGGATGAAAACAAAAAAAACAAAGCTGACTTTGTGCTCTGGTTTACCAAATCAAAATTTGATGACCAGGAACTCAAATGGGACAGCCCGTGGGGCGTTGGTTACCCGGGATGGCATATCGAGTGTTCTGCAATATCAATCAAGCATCTTGGAGAATACTGCGATATACACTGCGGAGGTATCGACAATGCGTTCCCTCACCATACCAATGAAATAGCCCAGTCAGAAGCTTATCTTGGACATGAATGGTGCAACCAGTGGTTCCATGTGCTTCATTTAAACGATGAAACAGGCAAGATGAGCAAATCAAAAGGTGAGTTCCTTACAGTATCTTTGCTTGAAGACAAAGGATACAATCCTGTTGTATACAGATTTTTCTGCCTGCAGTCCCATTACAGAAAAACATTGACTTTTTCATTTGAGGCACTCGACAATGCTGCAGTTGCATATAACAAGCTCATAGCAAAAATCGCAGCCTTGAAACCTGATGACAGCCAGCAGACAGATAAGGCGGCACTTGAAGCACTCAGAGAGAAATTCAACAAAGCAATGTGCAACGATCTCAACACATCACTGGCAATCACAGCACTTTACGATGTACTCAAATACAAGACAAATGACAAAACAAAGATTGCGCTCCTTGATGAATTTGACAGTGTGCTGTCACTTGATCTGTTAAAATCAGCATCAGAGCTGAAACAAAAAAACGAGCAGGAAGCAGCAAAGAAACTTGAAGGCGTTGACCCTGAAATCCTTGCGCTTGTCAATGAACGTACAGAAGCCAAAAAAGCAAAGAATTTTGCAAGAGCAGATGAGATAAGAGATATGCTCAAAAGCCAGGGAATCACTCTCAAGGATACACCGCAGGGAGTAGAAATCATAAAGGAATAAGATGGACACAAAAAACATAAACACGACGGCGCTTGCATATATCGGAGATGCTGTATACGAAGTATATGTGAGAGAGCATGTGATGAAAGATGGCAATATGCATGCAGACAGACTTCATAGGGAAGCTGTCAGATATGTCAGCGCCGCAGGGCAGGCAAAAGCGATTAAAAGAATTTTTGAAAGCCTTGATGAAGAGGAACAAAAGCTTGTCAAAAGGGCAAGGAATCATAAATACTCATCAAAAGCCAGAAGTGCAAGCCCGATGGAATACAAATGGGCTACAGCCTGTGAAGCCCTTATAGGCAAGGTTCATCTTGATGGTGATATTGCAAGAGAAAAACAGCTTGCAGCACAGATTATAGAGATTATTGACAGTGAGGATAACTGATGTCAGAGCAAAAGAACAAAAAGAAAAAACTCCAAAGTCATCGCTTTGAGGATTCGATTAAAGATTATGCAAGAACCAACAGTGCATATACCGACGAAAACAGAAAAAAAGTTGAAGAGGCCGGCGGCAGTTCGTTTTGGAAAGCACCTCTCAAAACTTCCGAAAAAGTTATGATAGCAATAATCATACTCGGTATTATAGGCATTATTATCAAATACGTGATTCTATAGGAGATTATATTATGAGTAAAGCGGATGTGATTTTTGTGAATATGTGTCAGGATATACTCGACAACGGATTTTCATCAGAGGGACAGACTGTAAGAGCTGTATGGGAGGATGGGACTCCCGCTCATACAATTAAAAAATTCGGAGTTGTAAACAGATATAACCTGCAGGAGGAATTTCCCGCACTTACATTAAGACCTACAGCCATTAAACTGGCAGTAGATGAAATTCTGTGGATATGGCAAAAGAAATCCAACAATATCAAAGATTTAAACAGCCATATTTGGGATGAATGGGCTGATGAATCAGGTTCGATAGGCAAGGCATACGGATATCAGCTGGGTGTTAAATATGATTTCCATCAGGGCCGTATGGACCAGGTTGACAATGTCATATGGCAGCTCAAAAACACACCGTATTCACGAAGAATAATGACTAATATATATAAATTTGACGATCTGATGGAGATGGGACTTGAACCTTGTGCATATTCGATGACTTTCAACGTTACAGGCAACAGGCTCAATGCCATATTAAATCAGCGGTCACAGGATATCCTTGCAGCCAACAACTGGAATGTGGTTCAGTACTCAGTGCTGCTTATGATGCTGGCTCAGGTTTGCAATCTTGAGCCCGGAGAGCTGGTGCATGTGATTTCTGATGCACATATATATGACAGGCATATCCCTATAATCAGAGAGCTCATCTCAAGGCCGCAGTTTCCTGCCCCTAAATTTGAGCTCAACCCTGAGATTAAAGATTTTTACGATTTTACAGTAGATGATATCAGAGTTACAGATTATCAGAAGAATGAACAGATTAAAAACATACCGATAGCAATATAAAGGTGAAACATGAGAGCAATAGTAGCAACAGACAGGAATTGGGCCATAGGTAACAAAGGAAACCTCCTTTGCCATATTCCGGGAGACCTTAAATATTTCAAAGAAAAAACGATTGGCAAGACGGTGGTTATGGGACGCAAAACCCTCGAATCACTGCCCGGAGGCAGACCGCTCCCTGGCAGAGATACCATAGTGCTGAGTAAAACCCTTGAATCAGGAGAGGGATTTACAGTGTGCAAAGATGTTGAAGAGGTCGTCAGAATATGCGAAGGTAAAGAAGTATATATCTGCGGAGGCGAGACAGTTTACAGGCAGTTTGCTCCTTACTGCGATACTCTTTATATCACCCGTATCGATGAGGAATTTGAAGCGGATGCATATTTCCCGGAACCCGGTGATGACATGGAGCTGATTTGGGAAAGCGAAGTGTTTAGCGAAAACGGGCATGAGTATCAGTTCACAGAATACAAAAGAAAGAAATAGCATATGGCAGAGAAAAAAAACAAAAATAAAAACACAGCAAAAGATTTCAGGCCGCAGGAGAGAACCAATATTATAATCGGGAGAAACCCTGTTATAGAAGCACTCAAAAGCGGCAGAGAAATAGAAAAAATAGTAATAGCAGACGGCGCGGAAGGCTCTGTCACAAAGATAGTCGGTATGGCGCATGACAGAGGAATAGTCATCAGCTATAACAACAGAGCATATTTTGAAAAGATGGCGGGAGGCCAGAACCATCAGGGCGTTATTGCTTTTGCGGCTGCACACAGATACAGCAGTATAGAGGACATATTTGCAAAAGCTGAAACCCAGGGGGAGCCTCCGTTTGTAATAATACTTGATAACATCGAAGATCCTCACAATCTGGGAGCCATAATACGTACAGCGGAATGTGCGGGAGCTCATGGTGTCATAATTCCCAAAAGGCGTGCGGTGGGTCTGACAGAAACAGTGGCAAAGGCCGCGGCCGGAGCGCTTGAATATGTCCCTTGCGTCAAAGTGACAAACATTGCGCAGACAATCGAAGAGCTCAAACAAAAGGGGCTTTGGATTGCGGCATGTGACATGGGAGGTACGGAGTATTACAGACAGGATCTCACAGGAGGTATTGCTGTTGTAATAGGCAGTGAAGGAAGCGGTATCAGCAGACTTGTCAAAGAAAAATGCGATTTTGTGGTTTCCATGCCGATGAAAGGCAAAATAAATTCACTCAATGCCTCCAATGCGGCAGCAGTTGTAATGTATGAGGTAAGGAAGCAAAGAGATGTCAAAAAACTATAGCATTATGACAGATGAAGCTCTTGCGGCTATTGCGCAGACAGGCGACAGAGAAGCGGAGGATTTTCTGATCAGAAGATACATGAATATGGTAAGAGGCAAAGCCCATCTGTATTTCATTGTCGGAGCAGACAGCGAGGATGTCATACAGGAAGGGATGATTGGGTTATTCAAAGCAATACATGATTATTCCAAGACCAGAGAGGCATCCTTCAAAACATTTGCAGAGCTTTGCATCAACCGGCAGATACTTACAGCAGTCAAAACTGCTACAAGGCTCAGGCATCAGCCGCTTAACAGCTCCATATCGCTTAGCACACCTGTCAATGAAGATGACAGCGGGATACTTGAGGAATCACTCGGAGGGGATATGACAAGCAATCCTGAGAATGTTTTTATGGAGAACACCCTGTCATCCATACTTACAGACGAAAACAGTTCACTTTTCAGCAAGCTGGAACGCAAGGTGCTCAAAGCATACCTTCAGGGAATGAAATATCCTGAAATTGCGCAATCCCTTGGTAAGAGTTACAAAGCGATTGATAATGCTATGCAAAGAATACGCAAAAAGATTAATGAATATATAAATAACTGAATTTTAGGGAAGATATTAATTTACAAAGCATTTTTAAAATGGTATAATGCAATCAATGGGGTTGTCTGACCTGATTACCCCATATTTATATGCTGTTGTAGCTCAGTAGGTAGAGCACTTCCTTGGTAAGGAAGAGGTTCGGCAGTTCGAGCCTGCTCAACAGCTCCATGTACTATATTTGGTCGGAAGGCCACCAATTAAGGAGGATTTTTAAATGGCAAAAGCTAAATTTGAAAGAACAAAACCGCATGTAAACATCGGTACAAT
>CAZDQV010000062.1:0-11608 GCA_964507795.1 uncultured Oscillospiraceae bacterium
ACTGAATGATTATTATTATCTAACTTCATAGTATTTACAACCTTTGCGATATATATGACTGATTTATAATTAGATTATAATATCATGAGATACAAAAGTCAAGAAAACGCCGTGTCAAACGCAATTCATCCCACCACCTATCGAGGATGGAGGATTTCTTGCTCACGGCGTGTTAAATTTCTTCTTTTTCAGGTTTCCACCATAAAACAATTGAGCCTGTCTTTGCAAGAAATGTTACTGTCCCGTCTTCATTTTCTGTTATAAATCTGTTCACGTTTTCTCTGTAGATATTTTCTCTGTCTTTATCAATCTCCGGACCCAGCACTCTTAAATCGTCATAGGCTTCTTCATATGAGCCGTAAGTTTTCATAAACCCGTCATCCACTATTCGCAGGTTAGGGTTATATCCTTTGTCATAGATTTTGTTGTATACCAGATTGTTTCCCAGACGGCGATCCTTTCCAGGTCCCGGAAGCGGACCCGGGCCTGCCTGTCCGTCTGCTCTTGTGTTTTTAAATAACTGATATGTAACCGCAGGAACTGACGGACAGCCAAAAGACCATATTACAATTGCAACGCATCTGTTTGCAAGCGCCGACAGTCTGTCCGTATCAAACATAGCCAGATTTCTTGAAGCAATAACAATATCGTGCTTGGGTACTTTCGCAATTGCAGCTTCGTCCTCCCAGTCAGCGTGAACGGGTGTAATATTCTCCACACCTTCTCTTTGCGCATATGCCATACAGAATTCCAGCATTTTTGATGATGCGTCAAGCGATGTAACCTGCTTTGCCCTCTTTGCCGCAGGTACTGATATTCTTCCCGGGCCACAGCACACATCAAGAACTGTATCATCTGAAGTAATATCCAGACAATCAAGCTGATTCAGCGTGAATTCTTTTTCAAGCTCTGCAATTTTGTTATATCCCGGAGCCTGATTATTCCAGCCTTCAAGACCCCTTCCCGGCATTTTCTCCGATGCAGGTCTGTCCTGCGGCATAGGCGGTCTTACAAGCATTTCAATTTCTTCCCAGTTTACAAACGGTTTTTTCATAACTACTGTTCCTTTCTTATCAGTTCAACGCTGTCTTCTTTTTTTATTTTTCCCGATTTTATTATTTTCCCGAACATAGTCGCTCCCTTAAAAACGCATCTGCCCCCTGACGCCGCAATATCACATACATCAGGGTGGCACTGCTTTGCGCCTGCGGTTATTTCAATCTCCGCTTCGCCTGTCTTCAGTATATCTCCCTTCGAAGCCCCCGCATTTTTAAAATTCTCTATCAGAATATTGGCTTTGAATTTTTTCCCGCATATGCTTTCTTTTTCTTCTTCCGAAAGGTTTATAATGCGGCTGTCGGCAATCGCCGCCTGCCGCTGCCCTCCATCTGCAAATCTGTCCCCTGTTATGCCTCTGCCTGCCTGCGCATATATGAATTCACATTCTGAAGAAGGCATACCTTTGGCTTTGTTTATCAGTAATTTTTTGACCTTCATATGAATATCACCTTTCCTGAATTGCTGTATCCGTATCCGCCAAGCTCATCAAGTTTTTTGTGAAATTCCTCAGATTTGAGTATACTGATAAAATTTCTGATGTGCGGCAGCTCCAGATAAGCTGCGGGAACAGCAAAATCATATTCTTCACGACCGGCCTCAATAAAATCAAGACCCATGGATTTTGCCGCCGACATCACACCCATTCCCGCGTCCGCGCTTTCATCAGCCACAGCAGCGGCTACAGCCATATGCGTTGCAGCTTCTCTCTCATAGCCTGTAATGCTCTCCGGATCTATACCTTCCTGTTTCAGTTTATAGTCCAGAAGTATTCTTGTTCCCGCGCCCTTCTGCCTGTTGACGTATCTGCATTTTGTCAGATCTTTTATGCCTTTTATATTTAACGGGTTTCCCTTTTTAACCATTATTCCCTGTATTCTTTCAACACCCTTGATCAGCGCCATCGGCTTGCTGAATATTCTTTTTATATATGGGATATTATATTCTCCTGTGGCTTCATCGAGCAGATGAACAGGTGCAATATGAGCTTCTTTGCGTTTTAATGCCATCAGACCTCCCATACTGCCTACGTGTGTGCCTGACACATACATACCGTTATATTTCCTGGTCATCATATCTCCGATTATATCTATTATAAGGTCGTGGCTGCCTATAGACACAACTGTATTTTCGATTTCTTCCAATGGTCTGTTCAGTTCCACCGATACAGTCTGCCCTGCTTCCACACCCTCTTCATTTTGTTCTATAACACAAAAGCCGTCCGCCTTTACTAAGGACATTGCTGCTCCTGCGCCTCTTGAAAGAGGCGTCGCCACGAGTTTGCCCTCTACAGATCCCATTTTTACTCTTACATATTCTTTATATTTAAGGCTTGAAACAATTCTTCTTGTAATCACAGCTTCATGCCTGTCACAGTGAGAAGTCCCTGTTTTTCCCATAAGCGCCAGCACCGGCGACACAAAGTTCCTGAAACATATATATGCGGATACCGGATATCCCGGCAGTCCTATTACAGGCACGCCCCTTACCATCGCCAGAATTACAGGCTTTCCCGGTTTAATGGACACTCCATGAACCAGAACCTCTCCCAGTTCACGCAGCACATGTACCGTATAGTCTTCCGTACCTGCGCTGGAGCCTGCATTGACAATTACCATATCATATTCCTCTACAGCTTCGTCAATTCTGCTTCTTATCAGTTCATAATTATCTTCAATATGAGCAAATCTCACCGCCTCTGCTCCTTCTTCGATGACCAGATTCTCAAACATTCTCGAATTTGATTCAATTATGCTGCCTTCTTTAATTGCCTCGCCCGGCTCTATAATTTCCGTTCCCGTAGGAAATATGGCGACTTTAGGTTTTTTCACGACCTCAATATCATTGACTCCGGCAGAAATCATTACTGAAATATCCACAGGTCTGATTTTGTGATTTCCGGGCAGAAGCATTTCTCCTGCGACTATATCCTCGCCAATGGGCCTTATATGCTGCCATGCTGAAGCTGCCGCAATTATTTTTATTTCTCCTTCCGGTGTTTCTATGAGATCTTCTGCCATTATTACCGCATCATAAGGAGGTTTTACAGGATCTCCCGTATCAACTGCAATATAATCCGTTTCCGGTTCAAGTGTTATCGGATTTTTTTCGGAAGCGCCGGCAGTAGCCTGCGTTCTTACGGCGATTCCATCCATTGCAGATGCATTAAACAGAGGAGAACAGCACCGGGCATAAACAGCTTGTGCAGTTACTCTGTTTAAACTCTGTGTAACAGAAATAATCTCAGTCTGTTCTTTTGTTTCTCTGCCGACTGCATCAAGGTATATTTCAACCGCTCTGTCTACAGGCATAGTTTCAAGATATAAATTGCGTTTTGCCATAATCTGTTCTCCGTATTCCGGTAAAAGCCTCCGTTAAAACAGATGCACCTTTACCTTTTCGTTTGCTCTGAGTCCTTCCTTGTCTGTACCTATAACCACATATCCGTCGGCGCTGCTTAATGTTGTTATCATTCCCGATTTACCTGTAATCGGAACAGCTCTGTAGCCTTCTGATGTTTCTGTGATTTTCACTGAAAGATATGTCGTTCTGCCCGGTGCCGCCGCTGCGTTTGTTTCCATATATGCCTCAATCGGAAAGCTTTCTTTTATTCCGAGAAGCCGCTTATATGCTTTTAGGCATATAACATCAAAAATAATCATTGCCGCAGCCGGATGTCCCGGCAGACCAAACAGCAGCGTTTCACTTGCTGTATCATATCCCAGTATGGTAGGTTTTCCGGGTTTTGCCGCTATTCCGTGTGTAAATACTCCCGGTGCTGCCGCCTCGTCTATAACCTTTGCGGTAACATCTTTTTTGCCCTTGGAACTGCCTCCTGAAATCACTATCATATCACTTGTATGCATTTTTTCTTCCACTATCTGTTTCAGAAGTTTTTCATCGTCTTTTATAAGCTGTACGGACTCTATCTGCATTCCGTTTTTCACTGCAAGCGAGGATATGCCGTAGCTGTTGATATCCCTAACCTGTCCTTCATGCAGTATGTCTTTTATTCCTGCCACCTCATCGCCTGTGGATATAACGGATACCGTCCATTTCGCAAATACTTCAACCTCATCTTTTCCCAATGCCGCAAGCACTCCCATATCCTTTGGTTCAAGCACTCTGCCTTTTTGCATTACCGTTTCCCCTGCGGATATGTCCTCACCCTTCATTGCAACGTTACTTCCAACGGCGGCAGAGCGGTATATTGCTATTGAATTTTCATCAAAGCTTTCAGTGTATTCTATCATTACAACCGCATCCGCACCCGGAGGAAGCATTCCTCCTGTCGGTACATATGCGCAGCTGCCCGTTCTGATTGTGCTACCGCTTGCTTTTCCCATTTGCACTTCTTCAACTACATTCAGAAAAACGGGAATTCCGTCTGAAGCACATCCGGTATCGGATGAATTTACGGCATACCCGTCTACGGTAGATCTGTTGAATGACGGAATGTTTTCTGCAGAAACTATATCTTCCGCAAGCACTCTGCCCAAGGCTTCTTCTAAAGATATTTTTTCTTTTTTAAGGCGCTTTTCTGATATATGCTTTATCAGTTTTTTTCTTGCGGCATCGGGCGTATCAACTTTCAGCAGTTTCATTTACATCAACCTCCCGATACCTTTGGCCAGACTTTCATTACATCACCGTCTTTCAGACGGGTATCAATCATGACTCTCATATTGTTTACTGCAACAAACCCGAATCTGGGAATTTCCCTGTAATCTATCCCCAGCGTTTTTAAGGCTTCGTCACAGGTGCAGTTTTCGGCAAGCTCCACTTCTACGCGTTCTTTGCCGCCCGCATATTTTGTCATCGTTCGTTTAAACAATATTGTAACTTTCATATAAACCTCACTACAAAGTATCTATAAGCTCCTGCGGCATCATACCATTCTTGTCCCAGCCCATCACTTCATAATACTGGTCAAGCATATCCTCAAACGCCTCCTGCGGAATCTTCTGTCCCGCTGCAGGACCTTCTCCTCCCAAAGCTTCTTTTACCAATCTCTTAGGTATAGTATCATTTTTTCTGTTGAAACCTTCACGCTGATTAAAAGCTCTGCCTATATTCAGCACACGCCATCCAACCTCTCCCATTTCGTCGGCGGTCCATTCCTCACCTGTAATCATTGTCAGCATTTCTGCCATGATTTCATATGAGATAGTTCCCCAAAAGTCACATATACAGAGAGAAAACTTAACAGCATTGAATTCGCCCAGATTATAAACCATCTGCCCTTTTCCCTCTGCTGTGTAAGGTGGTATTGACGCAGCAAAAACTTCTTCGTTAGGCGCATATGCCCTCATATGACAGGCTCCTCTGTCTGACACAGCATATGCCAGAGACATTCCCCACGAACCGCGAGGCTCATATTGAGGATATTCCAGTCCTTTTACCTGCATTGCAAAGTCTGTTCCGCCGTATTTTTCGGAGCAGTATTTGGTTCCCATACACAGATCTTTGCCTACGCCCTCCTGTCTTGCCATCTGTTCAACCATTTTTATCATTTTTTCGGCTTCACCGAATCGGATGCCAAAATCATATATGCCCTTTTCGGTCATCTCCATAGCCCAGACGATAGTATCTCCTGTGCTTATCGTATCAAGACCCATATTATCGCATACCTCATTGAATTTAACTATGTGTTCCGGATCTGTTATACAGGCATTAGGACCTGCAACCGCAATTGTTTCATATTCGGGTCCTTCACATATTGCATTCCCTATTTTGAGGAAGTTGCCGCAGCCAAGACCGCAGCTGCCGCAGCCTCGTTTGCCTTCTCTGTACTGCATCAGCACATCTCCGTTGTATTTTTCCCATTCCGGATCGTTGGCGCCCGAAAAATTTCTGTACGGAACAATACCGCCGTCACCGCAGGCTTCAAGAAATGCAGTGGTTCCTGTATCAAATACAAAGGTGTTATCCTCCTGCAAAACATCTTCGTGCAGTATTTCAAGTATTCTGTCCGTTGTTTTTTCGATATCATGCACTTTAACACCGCCGGTGCCTTTTATCAGTATCGCCTTCAGTTTTTTTGAACCCATTACCGCGCCTATGCCGCCTCTGCCGGCCTGTCTGTAATAGTCAGAGTTGATACATGCCATATTTGAAAGGTTTTCCCCGCCGGGTCCTATGGACATAATACTGTATTCTATGCCGTATTCCTCTGCGAGTATCGCCTCTGCGTCGTGGGAGCCCAGTCCCCACAGGTCAGATGCATCCTCAAAGGTTATATGATCATCCTCAATAACCACATATCCCGGTTTTTCAAGCTGTCCTTCAAATACTATCATATCGTATCCAGCAAATTTAATTCTTATCCCCGCGTGACCTCCTATGGAGCAGTCGTTCATTGTTCCTGTTGCCGGTGACTTTGCCGCAACTGACAGTTTACCCGAACATGGAACCGGCGTTCCTGTAAGCGGACCTGTTGTAAAGTACAGGTTGTTTTCAGGTCCGAGAGGATCTATACCCGGTTTAAGATCTTCGTACATATACCTTATTACCAGTCCCTTGGAACCTATATATTTTCTTGCAAAATCCATACGCAGCGGTTCTGTGCGGTATTCTTTACGGCTGAGATCTATTCTTAACACATTATTCTGATATCCAAGCATTGTCATATCTGTCACCTCCTATTCAAAAGTAAGCGCGTTCTGTGGGCACGTTTTGATACATTTGGGATCACCCTTGCAGGTATCGCATATATATGCTTTTTTATCCCTCATTTTTACAACGTGTTTAGGACATTTTTTTGCGCATATTCCGCAGCCTTTGCATTTGCTGAAGTCAACTTCAATGTGATCTGTAAGAGTTATTGCCTCGAACGGACAGTTTTTTTTGCATATGCCGCACAAAATACAATAATCGTCTTTGTATTTAAGCACTCCGTGATCATAATACGTTTCGATGGAAAGTCTTGCTTTTGAAGGTATATACTCTCCTTCTTTGTATGCGGAGCATACCTGTGCGCAAAGCTGACAGCCTATGCACTTTGCTTTGTTAAATTTAAGCCTTTTCATAAATTTGTTCCTCCTTTTTTCCAAAAAAAATAGCAAAGCAACACAAGCCCCATGCGGCCTTATGTCTCCTTTGCAAATGTGGCAGGCGTCGGAATCGCTTCCGACACCCTATCGTTCTCACCGGCAGCTTGTGTCGAATGAAACTCGGAGTCTTCTATTTTTTATGGTTTGTTTTAATAAATTATATAGCATAATTCAAAATTTATCAATATTCTGTCCTCAAACCATCTGTCTATTAGTTACTTTATCACCTTTTTCTATATTTTTTTGTTGCCCAAACAACAATTTTGAATATTTTTTAACAATTTTAAAGTTTGTTTATTGACAAACAACAGTATGTCAGAGTAGAATTGTACTCAATTGAATATTCTCCGATTTCTATATGACATTCTGTGCCGTTAGAAACGTTAGGGTAATAAAAGCAATTTTATTACCTGCCATTGTGCAAAGGGGTTTTTCTATTTGTTGTTGGATTCAGCCTGCCTATGCACTTTTTTGTTTTTAAGAACTGTCATATAGTTTTCTTAGAGTACGTTTTGCCACCGTTTTACAAAAAAAGTGTACGGGCAGGCTAACCATAAAACAGAGCTGAAAAAACAACCTTATTCAGATTATTCATTCAGCCCATATACTCAAATTATATTATCACTTGTCCAACTTATCAATCCTCTCCCTTATTTCATCAGTCATTACAAATGCCCTCGGCTCATAATCATCTAATGAAACATTGCTGCCTGCTATGCCTCTGACAGCCGTATCAAAGTAATCTCCCGGTACGGTAAAGTTCACTATTTTATCTGTTGCATTGTCGCATACAATATATACAACCTCACTTACAGTGGTTTTCTCGGACATACCCTCATAGTTAAATGTGCTTACCACCTGATATTTAAGTGTCTTGTAATTCTCGCTGTCTATTCTTTCAAGCAGCTTCGTTTTTACTGTGTAGTTCTGCTTCTGCACACCTTCCTGCTTTGCTCTCTGTCTGCAGTCGGAAATCTTAAGGCTCAGATATTCGTAAAGCTCCTCGGAGAACATATCCCCTGTCATCTCCTCTGTGCCTGTATCCTTCCGGATATAGCAGGTCTTAATTATATCCGAAATCTCGGACACGATGTTTGTTGAAGTATCCTGCTTCCCTGAGCCGCAGCCGCATACAGCAACGGTTATAACGGCGAGTATAACTACCATACAAATTCGTTTCATAACAAGTCTCTTTCTCCCAAATGTGTTTTTTACTGTATTTCAAGCTTTAACCTTTAATATATATTCGCATTGACATAATGATTTCTGACACCTTTATCAGAAATTTTACATTCTGGGTATATGAATACAGGAGTATACATGAAGGGAATCCACCTTAATAAGGCAACCTATATATCAGTCAGTAAAACCAGAGCCGTCACCAGTTACCTTGTGCCAGTACGGAAGCGATTTCCTGCCGTCTCTGCATGCAACGACCACATACATCCATTCTCCCTGAAGACCGTCAATATACCCATCAAACATCTGATCCGGATCCCCTGCTATAACAGGCAGCGCAGGATCTGTAATCTCTGTTTCAGAAGTTACCGCTATCAGCATGTTTCTGTCAAGCTTTATGCCAGGAATATATTCTCCCTTTGCAATTTCTTCACAATGTCTGCCTATATCCTGTGATTCACTGTAGGTAGGGGCAAATCTGTAGATTTCATAGCTGTCTGCGCCTTCAACAGCATACCATTTCAGCCCATATTCATTGATCTCGCTATAATATTTTACCAAAGCATATTCGGTTGCTTTCAGTTTGATTTTTTTAATCGAAGCGCTTTTTACTGCGCTCATTCTGCCTGCAGCAGTGATGCAGCATGCCTGCACCTTATAGTAATATGTCTTTCCCTCTTTCAGATTTGTGTCTGTAAACTTCTCTGACCGTGTGCTTTTTATCTGTCTGTATTTTCCGTTTTTTTCGGCAGCTCTGTAAATCCTGTATCCTGTAACTCCTTTTACCTTATCCCAGTTAAGTTCGATTTTCCGTTTTGCCGAGTCTGCTTTACTCTTCAGGTTTTTCACCTGCGCTATCGCTTCTGAATAAGGTCCGTAATAATATCTGCCGGAAGTATCTTTATAGTATGCCCGAACTCTGTATTCATATGAGCCTCCTGCTCTGTCCGTATATGCAAGAGTACTGCTGCCCTTAACTGATGCTATTCTTTTATATTTTGAACCCTCTGATGATTTTCTGTATATCTGATATCCTGATGCGCCGTTAACCCCGGTCCATGTGATTTTACTTCCCGAATCTGTCTTTACAGCTCCCATTACAGGCTGATACAGTCTGTAGCATACAGCCTTTTCTGATTTATTACCTGCTATACCATACTTATGCGCAACAACATAATACCTGTATGTGGTGCCGCAGTATGCTGTCCGGTCAGTATATGACGACTCCTTATAGCTGATTTCCTTTCCTACATTCTCGCTCTCACCATATTTTCCATTGTGCAGCGCCTGTCTCCACACGGCATATGAATCTGCATCCAGCAGTTTCTTCCATGATATTCTGATACCGTCTGCCTGATTTGTTACTGATATTCTATTAACATTAAGATTAAGATTACTTTCACTCTTTTCAGGTTTGTAAAGCGTTCCCTCAACCCATACAGCATCATCAGCGGTTTCTGTAATGCAGAATTTTTTATAAAACATTTTCTTATTGTCAGGTATCAGAATCTTCTGCAGTGATGTGCATCCTTCAAATTCAGAAACATCAACATATTCTACATTATCAGGAATTCTGATTTCTGTTATTTTGCTGCAGTTCACAAATACAGATTCTCCTATTTTTCTAAGGCTCTGCGGCAGCTTAATTTCCTTCAGACTGCTGCAACCGCTGAAAGCCGAATCTCCTATATAATATATTCCTTCGGGAATCGTGATTTGTGTCATGTTTTTGCAGCCGTTAAAAGCTTCAGACATAATACTTTTTACGCCCCCTTTTATTTCCACTTTCTTTATATCCTCAGCATATGGAAACCATACCTTATCATATGGATTTACATCCTCGCCGAAAGAGTACTCCATATCATCTTCTCCGCTTATGACAAGCGTACCGTCATCATAAAGTGTCCATGTCAGATTATCGTATTTACCGAACACTCCCTGATTCTTAACAGATGTATCTGCAAATGCGGGGACTGCACCTGTGATTATCATTATCACCATCAGAGCAATAAGCACCAGCTTCCTTGCAATTCTCATGAAAATCCTCCTTCCACTACAGCCGTAGGAACCTCACAGCGATTCCTACGAATTACTACCTCTAATTATTTGTTCTTAATATGTCTGCGTTTTTTCGGGGTTACCGGCATATTATTCCTCAAAAGAACAATCATCAACAGCATCTACGTCATATCCGTATGAAATATCCCCACGGATACAGAGCATGCTGTCTCATATTGTTCAGCACACTGAACTCTGTCTGCATATTGCTGTTATCCATTACTCCATCGTCTACAATACCGTAATCTGTAACAGAAGTATTAGTGTTATAACTATCACTTCTGGTATTTTCAGTATCTGAAATAGCATTTACCGGACTGCATAGTGCAAGCACCAGCATAACCGATAAAGCAGGTATCAATTTCTTCTTCATTATATCTTTCCTCCTATTTTATCATATATAATTCAGCTTTTATAGCTTAATACAGCTGACTTCCTGTATGTTCTGTTATAGATTCAACTAGATTGCTGTTCTTGTAGCACTTCAGTGTATATCCCATATAATAAGTCCCTTTGGTCAACAGTTGATGTTCTTCATCAAAAACATATTTGCCGTTTACATATTCTAAGGTTTTATTCCATGTCTTCACTGCACCATATCCGATTTTATATATGCTTACAGTTGCTTTTATCTTGTCAACTTTACTCTTAGATACAGTAACTTTAATGCTGCAATTCGCTTTTCCAGTAGAAGAAATATCGAGAACTTTACTAATACTTGTAATATCATCATATATCGGTAATACTATACTGTTTCTGTTTTGCCATGCGGCTGCCATGCTTCAAACAGTCTTGTCAGCGCCTCATCTTTGCTGATATAATCCTCAATATCCTCAGGTCCTCTAAAAAACAAATTCTTACCCATATACGCGCTTTCGTTTTGTGTATGTGAGGCAGGTTTTATCTCTGCTTTGAATATATGATAAGACATACGTTTGACCGAATCTATCGTTTTGAAGAAATAATGCAGCCTCCGTTACCGAAGGCTGCACCTTAATTGGTTAATTCCTATTTAATATTGTAAAACGCAGCTTTGCCCGCATACTGCGCCGAGCCTCCCAGAAGCTCCTCTATTCTCAGCAGCTGATTGTATTTGGCAATTCTGTCTGTCCTCGAAAGCGAGCCTGTCTTAATCTGTCCCGCATTGAGTCCCACAACTATGTCAGCTATGGTTGTATCCTCTGTTTCTCCCGATCTGTGTGATACCACTGCTGTATATCCTGCCTTCTTGGCCATCTCTATGGCATCAAATGTCTCTGTAA
>CAZDQV010000063.1:0-11419 GCA_964507795.1 uncultured Oscillospiraceae bacterium
CGGACCTGTGAAATCGCGGAAATAATCTTGACATTATACCCGATAGGGTGTTATTATGCTGTTATGAATAAGATTGGAGAATATATAAAAAAAGAAAGAAAAAATCTTGGCCTTACACAGGAGGAGTTCGCTTTAAGGGCAGGTCTTGGTATCAGATTTGTAAGAGAGCTGGAGCAGGGCAAGCCTACTGTCAGGCTGGATAAGGTGAATCAGGCCTTGTATATGTTTGGGATGGAGGCAGTTCCCGGCAGGAAGGAGGATTAGACTGTGGCTTTTGAGTATCGCAAAGGATATGTGTTTGTCCAGGACAGTTATGCGGGACTGATTACAGAAACCGATGAGGGATATGAATTTACTTATGACAGGCAGTATCTTGACAGAGAGGATGCGGTGGCGGTGAGCCTGACTATGCCGCTTACAGCTGAAACTTACAAATCGACAGTGATATTTCCTTTTTTTGATGGCCTTATTCCCGAAGGCTGGCTGCTTGATATTACGAGCAGGAACTGGAAAATAGACAGAGATGACAGATTCGGGCTGCTGCTTATAGCCTGCAGGGACTGCATAGGAGATGTGTGTATAAGAAACGAGGTGCCGTTATGAGATGTCTGTGTTGCGGCAAAGAGATAAAAGAAACAGCTTGCGCCGCCGAAATCCAAAACTGCTGGCACAAAAAATGCATAAAAAATTTTTTCGGAACTGATAAAATGCCTGATGTTGATATATCGCCAAAGCAGCTTGAGCAGCTTGCAAACGATGCGGTAAACAAAGGACTTACGGTGCCGGGAGTGCAAAAAAAACTGTCGCTACACCTGTCGCAGGAGGGTGAAATCAGACTTACAATTGTTGACTATCCGACAGGATATATTCTGAAACCCCAGACTGAAGAATTTGAAAGCCTTCCCGAATTTGAGCATCTGTCCATGAGACTGGCACAGCTTGCGGGGATAAAAACAGTTCCAAACGCACTAATAAAATCAGGTGACAGTTATATGTATATAACAAGACGTGTTGACAGGCAGATTGGAAACGGCAGTAATATGCTGCTTGCGATGGAGGATTTCTGCCAGCTTGCAGGCAGAATGACAAGAGACAAATACAAAGGATCTTATGAAGCCTGTGCCAAAATCATCAGACAGTATTCAGTAAGAAAAGGTTTTGATATGACAGAGCTTTTTGTGAGGGTATTGTTCTCATTTATAACTGGTAATTCGGATATGCACCTCAAGAACTTTTCGCTGAGAGAGGGAAATCCCAAAGACAGAAACTTTGCCTTGTCAGAGGCCTACGATATGCTGCCAGTAAATATTGTTATGCCTGAGGATGATGAGGAACTGGCATTAACCCTGAACGGTAGAAAGAAAAAAATCAAAAAAGCGGATTTTGTTGCATTTGCACAGCATTGTGAAATCACAGAGTCTGCGGCTTGCAAAATAATATCAAAAATGTGTTCTCTAAAGCAGAAATTCATGGAGGAGTGTGAACAGTCACAGCTGAGCGATGAGAACAAAGAAAAGATAAAAGTGCTGATTAAGGAACGAATAAAAAGGCTGACTGACAGGTAAACGAAAGTTATATGCGGGGAGTGAAACTCACTCCCGTTGCTATACGTTATTTGCATTTATCAAGCAATTGCTCCCATTTCTTATCAACATAGCTTTGAGCCTCTTCTATCATCCACTCGCTGCCGGTTTTGAACATATGGGCAAACCTTCCCTGCAGCTTCAGGAACTCCTCTATCGGGAGCTTTTTTTTCGGCTCATATGTCAGATGATAGGTGCCATCTTCGATTTCATACAGAGGCCATACGCAGGTTTCTACTGCCATTTTGCTTACATATGCTATGTCAGAAGCATTGTATCTCCAACCTCTTGGGCAAGGTGAGAGAACATTAAGGAAATTAGCACCTTCTGTATAGATTGCTTTTTTTGCTTTTTTGTGGAGGTCGCTCATATTGCCGATGAAAGCAGTCTGTGCAACATAAGGTGAACCGTGTGCTGCGATGATGGCTGTCAGATCTTTTTTGTTTTGCTGCTTGCCGGCAAGTTTGCTGCCTGCAGGAGATGTTGTGGCATTGGCAAACCTTGGAGTTGAGGATGAACGCTGTATGCCTGTATTCATATATGCCTCATTGTCATAACATACATAGACAAAATCGTGATTTCGCTCTATTGCACCCGAAAGTGACTGTAGGCCTATGTCGTATGTTCCTCCGTCGCCACCGAATGCTATGATTTTAAAATTGTCAGTTACTTTGCCCTTGGATTTCAATACTCTGTAGGCTGTTTCAACGCCTGCAGCGGTTGCAGCAGCATTTTCAAAAGCACTGTGAATGAAACTGTCTTCATATGCGGTATATGGATACATGAAAGTTGATACCTCAAGGCAGCTTGTTGCATTTACAACTACAGCCTTATCTTCAGGCTCAAGAGCTCTTAATACACCTCTTACAGTGATTCCCGCTCCGCATCCGGCACATAGTCTGTGGCCGCCTGCGAGCCTTTCTTTTTTTTCTGCTTCTTTTTTTAGATTATATGTCATCTTTATACCTCGTATTTTTCCTTGTCCTTGCCGTATGTTCTGGCGGCACCAGTGTGATATTCTTCTTTAATCATGCGCTGTTCATCATCTATATATCTGGAATCGCGGACACCTACATACCTGTAGACATCACCGGGGTCGTCTTCGGCTATGATGTCATAAAGATCCTGATAAATGTCATAATAGTCTTCAACTCTTATATCTCTGCCGCCAAGGCCATAGATATAGTTTATGGCATATGGTTTGTCAGGCAGATCGTAAAGGGAACTTCTGGCCTCATTGAACAGAGGTCCGCCGCTGTTAGAAAAGCTTTCTGCCTTGTCCATAATAGCTACTGCTTTCACTTTGCACATTGCAGCTGCCAGAGGACGTCTCGGAAACGGTCTGAATACACGCAGCTTGATAAGCCCGACTTTGCGCCCTTCGGCACGAAGCCTGTCGACAGCCTCTTTGCCTGTGCCTGCACTTGATCCCATGACAACAAGGGCAACATCTGCATCATCCATCATGTATTCCTCAAAGAATCTGTATTTCCTGCCTGTGAGCTTTTCGAAGGCTTTACCGACTTCCAGTATTACAGGCATGGAGTCTTTCATGGCCTGTGCCTGAGCGCGCTTGACTTCCATATAGTAGGGAGATGTGCCATAAGGCCCGACTGCCAAAGGGTTTTCGCTGTTCAAAAGGAAATTGTCAGGTGTGTATTCACCAACAAAGGCTTTGACCTTTTCATCTTCAAGCAATTCGATGTTGGAAACTCCGTGGCTTGTGATGAAGCCGTCCTGACATGCCATAACAGGTATGCGGCATTTTTCGGCGATTAAAACTGCCTGTATGAAATTGTCATATGCCTCCTGGTTCGTTTCAGCATACATCTGTATCCATCCTGAATCCCTTGCTCCCATGGAATCCGAGTGATCATTGTTGATATTTATAGGGCCGGAAAGTGCTCTGTTTACAACAGACATTATTATAGGTAGTCGCATGGAAGCCGACACATAGAGAAGCTCCCACATATATGCAAGGCCGCATGATGATGTTGCGGTCATGGCCCTGGCACCTGCAGCAGAAGCTCCTATACAGGTTGACATGGCGCTGTGCTCAGATTCTACAGGTATGAATCCTGTGTCTACAAGACCATCAGCTACATAACTTGAGAAATATTCAGGGATTTCTGTTGACGGTGTGATTGGGAATGCTCCAACTACATCGGGATTTATCTGTCTCATGGCTATTGCCACTGCTTCATTTCCGGATTTTCTCTCTCTTATACTCATGCTATTTTCCCTCCTCCACCATTGTGATGGCACCGAAAGGGCATACTTTTGCACATATGCCGCAACCTTTACAGTGCATGAAATCAAAATCAAGGCGCTTGCCGCCTCTTACAGGGATTGAGCTGTCAGGACAGTATGGAAAGCACAGCATGCAGTGTTTGCATTTTGCTTCATCGAATACAGGTCGATTGACACGCCATTCTCCGGTGTTGACCATTTTTGAAGTGGCAGGTTCATATATTTCGGCTCCTGTTGTGAGCTCCTGCCATGTTGATCTTTCGTTTATTTCTGCTGCTTTTGTTTTAATCATATCAACCCACCTCCGCAAGTGTAGCTTTGAGTGCTTTCATATTCCCACTCACTATTTCGGGTTTGCCCGGAAACTTGTGTCTGAAAGACTCTTCCATATCTTTGATGAACTGCTCCTGAGCGATAACTCCGCTGACCTTTACGGCTGCTGCAAGCATTGGAGTATTGGGGAAATATTTGCCCAAAGCCTCTTCTGAAATGCGTTTTGCATCAACCGTATATATAGGTCCTTCATATTTTTCAAGCAGTTCGTTTCGTATTTCATCTGCGGATTTGGCTGAATTGATGATAAGGGCTCCTTCATTGCTGAGGCCTTTTGTAACATTTACTGAGTTCAAAAGTGTTTCATCAACCACTATAACATAATCAGGGAAATATATATTTGAATGGACCTTGCAGTGGGAATCTGCAATCCTGTTGTATGCTGTAATGGGAGCACCCATTCTTTCGGGCCCGTATTCGGGGAAGCCCTGAACATCCTTGCCTGAGTTGAAAGCGGCCTCTGCAAGAAACAGGCATGCTGTTTTGGCTCCCTGTCCTCCTCTGCCATGCCATCTGAATTCGACCATATTATCTGCCATTTGATATACCTCCTTGAAAAAACAAAACTCTCTGTCCGTAATGGGACAGAGAGTGAACTTCTGCTATACCACCCAATACAAGTGCAGCATACTGTCATATGCCTTCTCTGTTACGGGAGAATCCGTCAGAGCCTACTTTAATATATATTTCGGTCTGCAACTCGGGAGTGATGTTCATATTCCGGTTTTGTATCGATCTTTCACCATCATCGACTCGCTGTGAACCTGGCACAGAATATTACTGTCTCCGTCATAGTCTTTGGTATTGAATTATTGATTTACATATACAATACGATAGATTCTGTGGCTTGTCAAGAAAAAATTGTGATAAAACAACAAAAAAATATAAAAATATTTGTGCGCAAACATTAATGAAAGATGGCAGATTCAAAAAACAGCATCAAACGACAATATTTAGGCGAGAATTGCGCCATGACATGAAAAAGTTCAAAAAACTATAACAAAAACACAAAAAAACGGTTGACTTTTTGTTGCTGGTAAATAATAATTATATATGTCAATGAAAATATGAGGAGGAAAAGGCATGAAGATGACGGGTGCAGAAATGGCAGTAGAGATATTGCTTGAGCATGATGTAGACACTATTTTTGGCTACCCCGGCGGTGCGGCACTGTTTATATATGATGCGCTATACAAGTACAGAGACAGAATCAGACATGTACTTACAGCTCACGAACAGGGTGCTTCACATGCAGCTGACGGGTATGCCAGATCAACGGGGAAAACAGGCGTCGTCCTGGCTACGAGCGGACCGGGTGCAACCAATCTGGTTACAGGAATAGCGACGGCGTATATGGACAGCATTCCTATGGTCATTATTACTGCAAATGTTGCAAACAGCCTGATAGGCAGAGATGCTTTTCAGGAAACATGCATAACAGGTATTACATTTCCTATTACCAAACACAGCTATTTTGTGAACAAGACAGAAGAACTGGCGGATGCCCTGCGAAATGCCTTTAGGATAGCCAATGAGGGCAGAAAAGGCCCTGTGCTTGTAGATATAACCAAGGATGTTACAGGAGCTATGGTTGATTACCAGCCGGCACCTAACTGTGAAATCAAACATATTATATCTGATGATATTGAAAAGAAAATCGCCACATTTGCTAGATATATCAACAGAGCGGAGAAACCGGTACTCTATCTGGGCGGAGGCGTTATTGCATCAGAGGCATCAACAGAGGTCAAACGCCTGATGGACAAGGCTGATATACCGGCGGTGAATTCCATGATGGCGTCAGGAGCAATTCCAATTACAGATGAGAAATCATTTGGAATGCTTGGAATGCATGGATCATATGCAGCCAACAAGTGTATCGCAGAGGCGGATTTGGTTCTTGCAATAGGGACAAGATTCAGTGACAGAGTTGCACTCAATCCCAAAAAATTCGCATCTAAAGCCAAGATACTTCAGATAGATATAGATAAGAGTGAAGTCAGCAAAAATGTTATAGTCAATGACGCTATTGTCGGTGACTGCAAGGAAGTGCTTGAGGAGCTGATTCCAGAAATACAGCCTGCAAACCATTCGGAATGGATAGCGCAGATTAACAGCTGGAACCAGGAGCATCCTATGAAAATCACAGGATATGACAACGTTCTCAACCCGCAGCAGATAATAGAGACAGTATGCAGCATGGCTGGAGAAGATGCCATATATGTTACAGATGTGGGACAGCATCAGATGTGGTCAGCTCAGTATATAAATCACCAAAAGCCAAGACATTTTATCACAAGTGGCGGACTTGGAACCATGGGATTCGGATATGGAGCTGCAATAGGAGCACAGATCGGCAATCCAGGCAGCAGAGTCATCCATTTTACGGGTGACGGTTCATTTCATATGAACCTGAACGAAGCCTGTACGGCGGTATCAAACAATCTGCCGATTATAACTGTTATATTAAACAACAAAGTGCTTGGGATGGTATATCAATGGCAGACAGACTTTTACGGAGGCAGGTATTCGCAGACAACGCCGGAGAGAAAAACAGATTTTGTCGGGCTGATTGAGGCCTTCGGAGGCACAGGATTTAAGGTTGAAACCTATGATGAATTTGTTCATGCGCTTGACAGGGCGTTTGAGGTGAAAGGCCCTGTATGGATTGATTGCCATATTGTTCAGGACGAAAAGGTGCTTCCGATGATACCTAACGGAATGACTGTTGATGATTCAATATTTGAATAGAAAGAGAGGAGATGTCAATGAAAAGAGAAGTAGTCAGCATATATGTTGATAACAAGGCAAATGTCCTTTCGCGAGTTGTAAGTCTTTATGGCAGGAGAGGTTTCAATATCGATTCGCTCACAGTATCTGCAACCAACAATCCTGATGTGTCACGAATTACTATCGTGTTTACAGGTGATACTATTACTGTTCAGCAGATAGTTTCACAGACAGAGAAACTGGAGATTGTAAGAGGTATCAAGCTTCTTGACAAAAAAGAGAGTTTCTTCAGAGAACTTCTGATGATTAAGGTAAACGCCGACAGGAAGCAGCGTAGCGAGATTAAGGAAATCGTTGATATCTACAGAGCCAAAATTATAAATCTTACCAAGGAGACAATAGTTCTTGAGATAACGGGAAGTCCGGACAAACTGGATGGATTTCTGGACATGCTTTCAGATTATGAAATAGTTGATATATGCAGAACCGGTATTACCGGTATCGAAAAATAAAATACAAAAAGAAAAGGAGACAAAAAAATGATAAACAAGTATTATGACATGGACTGTAATTTCGGAATGTTAGACGGCAAAACAGTAGCGGTTATTGGATTTGGAAGCCAGGGACACGCTCATGCGATGAACCTTGCCGAAAGCGGAGCTGATGTAGTTGTAGGTTTGAGACCGGGTTCGTCCCATACAGCCAAAGCAGAGGCTGCAGGACTCAAAGTTATGGACATTGAAGCTGCAGCAGAAGCAGGCGATGTTGTAATGATGCTTGTTCCTGATGAGCTTGCTGCAAAGATATACAATGAACAGATTGCAAAGCATATGAAAGACGGCGATGTTCTTGCATTTGCACACGGATTCAATATTCACTACAAACAGATTCAGCCGGCGTCATACCTTGATGTAATTATGATTGCCCCTAAAGGACCTGGACATACAGTAAGAAGTCAATATGTTGAAGGTAAGGGAGTTCCAAGTCTTATCGCTGTTTATCAGGATGCTTCAGGCAAAGCCAAGGATTATGCACTTGCATATGCTTCAGGTATCGGTGCAGGCAGAGCCGGTATCCTTGAAACAACATTCAAAGAAGAAACAGAAACTGATTTGTTCGGTGAGCAGGCAGTACTGTGCGGCGGTGTTACAGAGCTTATGAAAGCAGGCTTTGATACACTCGTTGAAGCAGGTTATGCTCCTGAGATGGCATACTTTGAATGTATCCACGAAATGAAGCTGATTGTTGACCTTATCAATGAAGGCGGTTTCGACAAGATGAGATATTCTATTTCAAACACTGCAGAATATGGCGATTACAGAACAGGCAGAAGACTTATAACTGAAGATACAAGAAAAGAAATGAAACAGGTTCTCAGAGAGATACAGGATGGTACATTTGCAAGTGAATTCATTCAGGAATTCAATGCGGGAGGCAAAGCAAAATTCCTTGCAACAAGAAGAATGGAAGCAGAACATCTGCTTTGCAAGGTAGGTGCTGAGTTGAGAAAAATGATGAGCTGGCTCAAGAAATAAAGGAGAAAACAATGACTTTAAGAAGCAGACAGGTCACAGAGGGAGTTGAAAAAGCCCCTATGAGGAGCCTCTTTTATGCAATGGGATATACAAAAGAAGAACTGGAAAGACCTCTGGTTGCAGTGGTTTCAGCTCATAGCGAGATAGTACCCGGGCATATGCACCTTGACAAAATAACAGAAGCTGTCAAGGTTGGTGTGCGTATGGCAGGAGGAACTCCTGTGATGGTTCCGGCCATTGGTGTATGTGATGGCATAGCCATGGGTCATGTAGGGATGAAATATTCCCTGGCAAGCCGCGAACTTATAGCTGACAGTGTGGAAACCATGATTATGGCTCATGCTTTTGACGGGGCAGTGCTTGTTCCAAACTGTGACAAAATCGTTCCTGGAATGGTTATGGCAGCTGTCAGAATGAATATTCCGGCTGTTGTATGTTCAGGCGGGCCGATGATGTCAGGCCTTGTAAACGGCGTTGAAACCAGCCTTTCCAAAATGTTTGAAGCGGTAGGAGCACGAAAAGCAGGAATTATTGACGATGACGGGCTACTTGAATATGAACAGAATGTATGTCCAGGCTGTGGTTCCTGTTCGGGAATGTATACTGCAAACAGCATGAATTGCCTGTGTGAGGCTATCGGGATTGCGCTTCCGGGAAACGGCAGTATACCGGCTGTCGCAAGCAGAAGAATTATGCTTGCAAAACATGCGGGCATGGCTGTTATGAACCTTATTGAAAACGACATCAAAGCAAGAGACATCATTACTGAGAAATCCATAAGAAACGCCATTGCATGTGATATGGCACTTGGGTGCTCATCAAACAGCGTGCTTCACCTGCTGGCTATTGCCAATGAGGCGGGTATTGATATTAATCTCAATGTGTTTAATGAGATAAGTGCTGTTACACCTAATCTGTGTCATTTGGCACCGGCAGGCGGCACTCATATGCATGATCTTAACAATGGTGGCGGCGTTCCTGCAGTGATGGCACAGCTTGCATCAAAAGGACTGATTGATACAGAGCTTCCTACTGTAACAGGTAAAACTGTTGGAGAAAATATCGCCGGAGCGAAAATTCAAAACACTGATGCCATCAGGCCTATAGACAATCCATATAGCGAAACAGGCGGCATTGCAATCTTGTGGGGTAACATTGCAAAGGACGGCTGCGTAGTCAAAAGAAGTGCGGTTGCACCTGAAATGCTGGTACATACAGGACCTGCCAGAGTGTTTGACAGTGAAGAAGATGCCATAGCTGCAATTTATGCAGGCGATATCAAAGACGGACAGGTTGTCGTAATCAGATATGAAGGCCCGAGAGGCGGCCCTGGCATGAGAGAAATGCTTAATCCTACAAGCGCACTTGCAGGTATGGGTCTTGACAAAACTGTAGCACTCATAACTGATGGCAGATTCAGCGGAGCCAGCAGAGGAGCATCCATAGGGCATGTGAGCCCGGAAGCGGCAGATGGCGGCCTTATAGGGCTTGTTCAAGAAGGAGATATTATAGACATAGATATCCCTTCATATTCGATAAATGCAAGAGTTTCAGATGAAGAATTTGAAGCCAGAAAAAAAACTTATACTAAACCTGAGCCAAAAGTAAAGAGCGGATGGCTTGCAAGATATGCAAGGCTTGTATCATCGGCCAATACAGGCGCAGTTCTTAAATAGACAGAAAAGAGGACAGACAGATGAGCTATAAATTTGATATAGAGTTAACCAAAACACCGAAACAGAAACCAAATCCTGATGATCTTAAATTCGGTACAGTTTTTACAGACCATATGTTTGTAATGGATTATGATCCCGAAAACGGCTGGCACGATGGCAAAATAGTTCCTTATGCACCTATACAGCTTGATCCTGCATGCTCCGTATTTCATTACGGACAGGAAATGTTTGAAGGCCTTAAAGCATACAAAACAAAAGAAGGCAAAGTGCAGCTTTTCAGACCGGATATGAATGCAAAGAGAACTAACAATACAAATGAGAGAATGTGCATGCCTCCGATTGATGAACAGCTTTACATAGATGCAATCAAAGCGCTTGTTGATGTAGACAGAGACTGGATACCTCAAAAGAAGGATACAGCACTGTATATCAGACCATTTATAATCGCAACAGATCATTATCTTGGAGTAGCAGCATCCAAAACATACAAATTCATAATCATATTGAGTCCTGTAGGTCCATACTATGAAAACGGCCTTGCGCCTACCAAGATTTATGTAGAGGATGAATTCGTAAGATCAGCTCCCGGTGGTACGGGATTTGCCAAAATCGGAGGCAACTATGCGGCTGCTATGATTGCTGAAAACAAAGCTCATGATATGGGCTATGATCAGGTATTGTGGCTTGATGCCAAAGAGGGCAAATATGTTGAAGAAATAGGCACATCAAATGCATTTTTCAAAATTGACGGTGAGCTTTATACAGCTCCGCTTGTAGGAACGATATTACCGGGCATCACAAGAGATTCCATGATTGCAGTAATGAAGGACTGGGGATACAAGGTAAATGAGGTCAGGTTCACTATAGATGATGTGTTCAAAGCATCAGAAGAAGGCAGACTTGAAGAGGTATTTGCAACGGGAACTGCTGCAGTAATATCACCGGTAGGTGAGCTTTACTGGGACGATAAGCATATTGTTATCAACAACAATGAAATCGGTGAACTGTCACAAAAGCTTTATGATGAGCTTTATGGCATTCAGACCGGAGAAAAACCGGATACGAGAGGCTGGATTGTACCGGTAGAATAAACAAAGGAATTGAGCTGTCGTATGAAACGGCAGCTCAAAATTTTTTTCGAATTTTGTAAATTTATTGTTGACAAAGAAGCTGGAAGGCTTTATACTTGACTTATAACTGAAGAGGGCAAATCTGCCGAAAGGCAGAGACGCAAAGCTAAAGGGCCTAAGCTCACATGAGTATGGCAGCCAGTTGCATGAGCCATCATTTAATGGCATATGTACGGCACCTT
>CAZDQV010000064.1:0-11264 GCA_964507795.1 uncultured Oscillospiraceae bacterium
CAAGCCTTAAATTATTTTTAAAAGCCTTTTTAATGCTGCTACCGTACTTTTCCATGGCCTGCTCTGACTTCTCAACAAACTTTGCCTGCAGGATATTTAAAACATTTTCTTTTATTTTTTCATATATTTCCGGACTTTTTTTAATGTTCTCTATATCCCACATAACAAGGCTGTCATTTACAGAATATATTGAGTCATCAAAATGCACGGAAGCTGCCACTGTTTTTTCCCCTACTTTTTGTACAGAATGGAGATCTCCCATATTTATAATTGCAAACTCGCCTTCATTTAAAGAAAAGGTTGTAAAACAGACTTTGATATCAGCAGTTCCTTCAAGTACCATAAAAATCTCAATATCCTTGTGGAAATGTATAGGCTGCTTTGTAAGAGAGTAAACCTCTGCTTCTACATATCCCTCTTTATAATTTATTTCATCTAAAAGTAGGCTATTTCCATAAAACTTCTGTCTGTCTATCATAAAAATACCATCCATCGCTGTTTTTTTAATAATATCACACTCATATAATTTATGCACGTAAAAATACTCTGCAAGCAGAGTATCTTTACTATTCTATATTCATATTAAACTCAAAACATCCTCAAGAAACCCTCTTTAAGCGGTTTCTCCTTTGATAATTTTACCTTCAAAAATAACTATATCGGGCTCTATTGTATGGATTTCTGTAAGAGGTATTTCAAACAGGTTTTTGTCTAAAACTATCAGATTGGCATATTTGCCCTCTTCAATAGTTCCCATTGCGTTTTCCATTCTGAAAGGTATTGCTCCTGTTCTTGTATATCCGTCAACCAGCTGCTTTGGAGTCAGCCTTGCGCTGATTGGAGGCCTGACGCTTCCCGGATATTTTTCAGGATCCAAAGGATCATCAAGGTCAACTCTTGTTGCCGATATCTCCATACCAAACCACGGATTTCCTCTGTGCTCCTCGCACATACCTATGACATCGCTGCTGTAAGTTACAATTGCTCCGGTTTCAAGCATTTTTGTAAAGTCATACATTGTGTTCCAGCGTTCCTGTCCCAGATAGTCAATGGCAGCTTCTCCGAAATATCCGCCTGCCCAGTGACAGCTCCAGTTTATGATAATGCCAAGCTTTGCAGGTCTTGCCATATCGTCAGGGTGAACCAGCTCACAGTGAGCAAGCTCCATAAAAATATCCCAGCTTTCGCCCTGCTCAAGAGCTTTTTTCTTTGCTGCTTCATATGCATTGCAGGCCGTGCGGAAGCCTCTGTCGCATACAACGTGTATATGCAGATCGATTTTTTCTCTGTTTAGCCTGAGCAATGTATCTGTAAGTTCTGCCTCACTCATATTGATTTCGCCATAATTGGTGCCTGACGGATCATTGTACAGAGGTTCCAGTGAGGCACTGTTGCCCATCTCATTGGTTCTGTCAAGGAAGAATTTTACGGTATGAAGCCTTACATGCTCATTTGTGTATTTGCTTTGCCAGTCTTTGAGCGTGGCTATGCATTCATTCAGCTTGTCATAGGATTCCAGCAGGCATGTTCCCTCATAGTACATATTGAGTCTGCCTGCTTTGTCCATATCGTAAAACAGCTTCATTGCTTCTTCCCCCTCTGTGATGCCGTCAAGGATGGCCGTCACGCCCTTGTTTCTCAAAAAATCAAGGAACGGAGAGATGGTTTCTTCAGTGACCTCTGTCGGAGGGTGCCATCCGAGATTCTGATACAGAACTTCCTCAATCTCTGATCCGGGCAGTGGTTCCTGCACCCAGCCGGTAGGTTCGCCATCCCTGTTTCTTAAAAAAAACGGAGCGGTGCCTGTTTCGGGTGTGTTCCTGTCAATTCCCATAAGCTCAAGAGCTTTTGAATTGTACCAGCAGGCATGATCCGTAAAATCCTGAAGCCTTACAGGTCTGTCCGATACATATTCATCAAGCCATTCTTTTTTCGGGCCGTTTTCGTCAAACATTGTAGGAGGGTAGCATTCCCCAAAGAAATACGGAACTTCTTCTTTCGGATGCTCGTCACAGTATGTTTTGACCCATGACAGGAGCTCATCTTTGTCATCAAACTCCGGCATTTGTACTCTCCACCTGCTTTTTGCTATTGTTTCAGGGTGAGTGTGGCCGTCTATGAGGCCGGGGAGAACAAGTCTCCCGCCAAGGTCTATTGTTTTTGTTTCTGCGGTTTTGTATTTAAGACATTCCTCATAAGCCCCCACACATATAAATTTTTTGTCTTTGATGCAGACCGCCTCTGCATATTCTTTGGCTTTGTTGCTTTTGTATATTTTTCCGTTAAATAATATTAAATCTGCTGTCATAATTACCGTCCTCTGTTAATTTACTGTTTTGATTTTTCATTGTTTCCTCCGTAAAATAAATATTGAAAATTACGTTCTTCAAGTGAATTATCATACAATATTCTGAAAAATACCATTGTCGTTTTTGCTCAAAATACTTTGATTTTAACGAAGAATCAGCTATTATATGTGTATGGATATTAGAGAAATACTTACAGAAACAGATTATGACAGACCATATCAGGCCTCTGTCCAAAAAATAAAGAGAATTTACCCTCATTATCACAGTAATGCCCTTGAGCTTGTATATTGCATTGGCGGTTCAGTGACAGTTGCTTCATCTCACCAGAAGGTGGTTTTGAAGGAAGGAGAGCTGTTTACTCTTGACTTTGATGATATTCATTATCTTTACTCCGACACTGACAATACTACTCTTATTTTCAATCTTGACCTGACAAAGCTTAGCATACCATGGGATGATCTCAAATATCATTTCTTCACCTGCGAAAGCTATCATTGCTATCCTTATCAGCAAAAGCCTATGGAGCAGGTAAAGGATATAGTTTTATCCCTTGCCTATGCTGTGCTTTCAGGAAGCACGGGCAGATACGGCAAAGGAGATCTGCGTGCCGTAGACCGCCTTGTTTCTTTGTTCACCAAATATTTCTGCTGGCTCAATTATCAATACTATGATGACTATATAAATGAAAACTTCTATAACCGGTATTATCATATTCAAGGGTATTGCATTGAAAATTTCAGGGAAAAGATAACAGTTGCCCAGCTTGCGCAGATGGAGCATATAAGTGAGAATTATCTGTCTCAGTTCATGAGCAAAACAGCATTTTACAGCTACAGCCAGATGATAGGATATATTCGCTGTTATGAGGCGGAGCATATGCTGCTCCTTACGGATATGCCCAATTATGATATAGCTTATGCCTGCGGATTTTCGGATCCCAAATATTTTTACAAGGCTTTCAGGAAGTGGTGGGGATGCACTCCCACAGAGCATAGGCAGAATTGCAGGGAGTATATGAAAAACCCCGCAAGCTATATGGTTCTTCCTGATGAAGAGGCTGCAGCTGCTGTGCGAGATTATATTACCCATCACCATATCGAAAAAGTTTTCAGGTAGCTTTGCAGTAGGCACTTTTGCGTGGCAAAAATCGGCATACAGCTTGCAAAACAGCCATGAATCCTATATAATACAAGCAACAAAAACAGAATTTTGCGATATTTTACATATAGTATGGGGGAGGCTGCAGATGGCGACAGGTAGACACGACGATTTTATCTGCAACATAGTGAACAAAAATCTGATTGCTTTTTGCATCAGGCAGCACTTAAATGAATTCATTTGACCGCTTGTGAGGTGGATTATGCCCATTGGCGGTCGTTTGCTATAATGACCGGGAAATTATTGTCTCAGGCAGACCGGAGGGAGGATGAAGATGACGAACCAGAATAAAGAGAGCAAAAGGATACTTGGCAAAAGCCTGCTGATTATCTTTGCTACTGTCATTTTTATGCTTTGCCTTGCATCATGCGGACAGAGCAAAGACACAAGTGACACAGAGAATCGCCCTGTCGTCACTGTAGGGAGCGAGGACTACCCTCCTTTCATAGACCTTGATAACAACGGCAACCCTACAGGCCTTGATATGGATATCCTCAAGGAAGCCTTTGACCGCATCGGATATGATATCCGGTTTGTCACCATCAATTGGGAGGACAAGGACGATCTGCTTGCATCAGGGGAAGTTGACTGCGTGACGGGAGGATTTACAGTAAACGGGCGCGAGGATGACTATCTCTGGGTTGGGCCATATATGAGCAGCAATCAGGTCATAGTGGTTAACAGTACCGGTGATATATATTCGCCGCAGGATCTGAAAGGCAAAACCGTCGCCGTTCAGTCAGCCAGTGCTGCAGAGAATATGCTGCTTGAACACAGCAATCCGGATATCCCGGCGGATGTTCAGGTATTCAGCTATGAGGACAATTCGCTCCCGTTTGCGGCTCTTGGTTGTGATTATGTGGACGCTTTCATAGCAGATGAACCTGTAGTTGTCCAGTATATGAAAGACTACAACACAGTTTTTACCATATTGGATGAGCCGGCTATGTATGCCGGTGTCGGAACAGCATTTGCCAAAGACGGTGATGCAAAACTGTGCGCTAAATTAAACGATGCAATTGATGAGATGCGTGAGGATGGAACCCTTGAGAAGATCATAAAAAGCTATCTTGATGATGCGGACAGATATCTGGGAGGTGAGAGCCTTGAAGAATAAGCCGGATGCTGTTTTCAGCAAAGCTTTTGTAATACTGGCCATAGTGGTAGGCATCGTACTGGCTCTTGCGGTAATGCTTGTAACCGCAAACATAGACAAACACAAAAGCGATGCCAAGCTTGCTTCAGAAATAGAATATATCAAACATCAGTACAGCAAATATATAGAGTTCAACGATACCGAAGCTGCCAAGAGTCTGATACGCAAGGCTGAGTCTGCAAGACTGATAAAAGACTGCGATGAAAGCATTACGAAAGAACACCTGAGGACTCACGCAGAGGAGCTTGCAGCTACAGGCATCACCATGCTTGATGAAAGCTGCAATGTGATGGCAGAGTATACCAAGGATGCTATAGGCTATGATGAGTTCAAGGATATGCTGAATGAAGATACCATCCTGCAAACAATGAAATATGAAAACGACGTATATATGAAGCGCATCAAACTGGAAGACGAGTCATATGTTGATGTCGCTGTTCTCAAGTGCCCGGCAGGAGCGGTGCTGGTGTACAGACATACTGTCAAGGAATTTGCGGTGAAGTCGATACTTTCCATACAAAATCTGCTGGACGGCTATGATCAGGAGCAAAACGGCACGTTTGTCATTACAGACGGCGCAGAGATAGTCGCATCCAACGACAGGAGCCTCCTCAAAGACGTTATATCTGAGGAGGACTATGAGCTTGTATATAAAATCCGGCACAGTGCTCAGGCAGACAAGATGGTCACACTGAAAAAAGACGGAGAAAGTCAGCGATATTTTGGCAGATACACTCACGGTCGTGAATTCTATATCTGTGCATTCATGTCCGAGAGGCAGATATACAAAAGCACATTGCCTGTAGTGGGTATAGCGATTGTTCTTTACATATTGGCGCTTGGTATAGTGCAATTTTTGAGAAAGCGTGCAGCAAACAAACTGATATCAGAGCAAAAAGAACAGGAATATATGTATAAACTGGAGCTTGAGAAAAAGAACGCAGAGCTGACTTTGGCAATAGACAAGGCAGAGACCGCAAACCGCTCCAAGCAGAATTTCCTCTTTAATATGTCCCATGACATCAGGACGCCCATGAATGCCATTATCGGATTTACGGATCTGGCAGAGCAAAGCATTGACGACAGGGAGAAGGTTTGCGGCTACCTTGATAAGATTATGATATCAAGCAAGCATCTTTTGTCCCTCATCAACGACGTTCTTGATATGAGCCGTATCGAAAACGGCAAGATCAATATAGAGAATGTACCGGTATGCATAACAGAACAGATGGAAGTTGTAAAAGATGTTGTTCAGTCCGACATCAAAGCCAAAGGGCTCACATATGTTGAGCAAACAGAAAACCTTGAAGATGTTTACGTATATGCCGATGCACTTCATGTCAACAGGGTGCTTATGAATATACTGGGCAACGCAGTCAAGTTCACTCCTGAAGGCGGCACAATAACATATATCATGCGTGAGAGAAAATCCGATCATGAAGGATATGCTTACTATGATTTTGTCATCGAAGATACGGGCATCGGTATGAGCAAAGAGTTCTTAGACCATATATTTGAACAGTTCGCAAGAGAAAAATCATCGACTGTGAGCCGTACTCAGGGTACGGGACTTGGTATGTCCATAACAAAGAGTCTGGTGGATCTTATGGGTGGTGAAATCAGTGTGCAAAGTGAACTCGGTAAAGGCTCAAGATTCATCGTAACGCTGGAGTTTAAGCTTACAACCAAAGATGTTGTAGAGGGAAATGCAGCTGCAAAACTTACTCATACAGGCGCAGATATGACGGGACACCGGGTGCTACTTGTCGAAGACAATGATCTTAATATGGAGATTGCGGTTGCAATGCTTGAAGCTGCAGGTTTTGAAATTGATACTGCAGGAGACGGGAGCGAAGCGCTTGAAAGAATCAGGACGCTGCCGGCAGATTACTACGACCTTATATTCATGGACATCCAGATGCCTATGATGAACGGTTATGAGGCAACAAGAGCTATCAGGGCATTGGAGAATCCTGACAAGGCCCGCATACCGATTGTCGCCATGACAGCCAATGCTTTTGATGAGGACAAAAAAGCTGCTTTTGCAGCGGGTATGAACGGCCATATCGCCAAACCGATAGATGTAAACGAACTTAACAGAGTACTTAAAACACTTATTGATAAAGAGGAGAGCTGATTATGTTAAATCATGCTGAATTAGCTGCCGCACTGACTGCAGATTATGTCAACGTGTATGTGGTGCGCCCCGGAGAGGACAGTGCAGACATCATAAAACGTATAGGGTATGTGACTTCGGGATTTGCAGATGATCCGCAAACTTTCCCATATTCTGAGCTCGTACAGACATATACGGAAGAACGTGTATATGCAGAAGATAGAGATTACTTGCTAAAAGCAATTTTGCCAGAGGCTCTGCTTTTGGCATTCTCTGATGACCGTGACCGTCTTGAATATAACTACCGTATCAGTGAAAACGGCGAAATTCACCACTGTGCGGTACGGTGCAGCCGTATTTCAAAGCCAGGAGAGGAGCTGCGTCTTGTCATAGCTTTTCGTAACATCGACTTTATAGCCGATATCGGGCAAAAAAAGCATGAAGAAGGACTTAACAGCGCATACAATGCGATTTCCGGTGTTTTCTTTTCGCTGCACCGTGTGAATGTCCAAAACAATACATATACCACCGTAAAAAATGCGCCGGTAATCCGAAAACTGACAATTTCCGGATCAGACAATTATGATGATAATGCTGATCGCATTATTCGTGGCGTTTCCTCAAAATGGAGCTGTGAAGAGGCATTGCGCTTCGTAGAAAGAAGCACTCTTGCAAAGCGTATGGAAGGCAAAAACCATATCTCCATGGAGTTTTTATCTTATGCATCAGAGCTGTGCAAACTTCATTTTTTCAGAGAAGACGAGGATGATGACGGCGTCCTCAGCCATGTTATTTTTGCAGTAGAGAAAGTAGACGAAGAAAAAACCCAGGCGGTTATCAACGCCCTTTCGCGTGAGTACCAGAACGTATTCTGGATTGACCTTAAAGGAGATTCTTTCCGTATACTCAAAATGACGATGCCTATCAGTGAGGATATTGCAGGTGAGCAGAATCGGAAACTCCGTTACGAAAAACTGTGCAGAGAATATATTGCAGACCATGTTCATCCTGAAGATTGTGAAATGCTTGAAAAAGATATTTCTCTGGAACATTTGCGTTGTTTTTTCCATGAAAATGAAGAACTCACCGGCAGCTTCCGCACTTTGACAGACGGAGATGTGCATCATTACAGCTATACCTACTACAAACTTGCAAATTTTGATTCAGTTGTGGCATGCTATCGTAACATTGATGATGTCATTGCAAGGCATATGCAGGAAGAACAGTGTCAGCGAGAAAAAGACCTTGAATATCAGAAGCAGCGCGAGGAGCAGCTGCAGATATTTGATATACTGGCTCGCAATTTCAAAAATGCCTATCTTGTGGATCTTGAAAAAGAGACAATAAAAATCCTGAAGCTGGATGCAGGCTATGAGGAGATTCTGAATATATGTGTAGGACAGGAGATTCCGTTTGACACAGTTCTCAGCTATTGGCTTAATACAGTCGTATGCCCGGAAGACAGAGAAGAAATGGCAAAAGTATTTGCAACAGAAAATGTCAAAAAAATTCTCGCTTCGCAAAATGAACTTACAGGTTATTACCGCAGTATTGTTGACGGAAAAACCATGCACTACCAATATAGCATGAGCAAGACAGATGATGCCGGACTGAAAGCAGTGCTTGGATATCAGAATGTTGATGAGATTGTCGAAGAACATCTTGCGCAGGAAAGGCACGAAAGAGAGCAGGAAGAAGCTCGTCTCAGAGTGCTAAGAGAGCATTCTGAGGTTATTTCATCCCTGTCAACGATTTATTCCACGATTATCAGCGCTGAAACAGATACACACAAATACAAAGTACTTACAAGTGTCCCTCTTATGGGAATCGTAGCAGGAGCAGGGGGCAATTTCGAGGAAGCAAAAGAAAGAATCCTTTCAGCATTTATGGCTCCTGAAGAACAGGCACCGATGCGTGAGTTCCTGAACCTTGATACCCTTGCCAAAAGGCTTATGGATGTAAATACAATATTTGCCGAGTACAAAAATCCTGACGACAGGTGGTTTGAATCACGGTTTATCGTAAAACGCAGAGATGAAAACGGCATCACAAGAGAAGTCCTTTATGTTGCCCGCGACATCACATCAAGAAAGATGGCAGAGTTTGCGCAGCAGGAGCAGCTTAAATACCAGCTGGGCATTATCAATTCCCTTGCAAATGAATACAAGAGTCTGTATATTGTCGACAGCACGACAAAGCGGTGGAGGATATTCGAGGTTGAAAAAGAAGACAGTATTGATGAAGTTGTCAAAGGCGTGCATGCATATGAGAATTATGATGATGCATTGCGTGTGTTTGCACAAAAATATGTGGCCGAAGAAGACCGTGCAGAATTCTTAAAGCACATAGAGCTTGACAGATTGCTGTCTGAAACTCCGGATATCGGTGTAAGCTCATTCTACTACGACCGCATTATAGAAGGCGGCAAACTGCATTATCAGGTGAATTGCGCCAAATTCACAGACGATACAGGTAAGATATATCTGGTGCTTGGATTCCGTGATATTCATGAAGCGGTAGAAAAACAGGTACGTCAGCAGGAACAGCTGTCTTATGCACTGGCGGCAGCACAGCAGGCAAGCAAAGCAAAATCAGTATTCTTAAACAATATGTCCCACGATATCCGTACCCCTATGAATGCAATCATAGGATTTACTGCGCTGGCACAGACACACATGGACGATAGAGAACAGGTAAGAGAGTATTTGACTAAAATCAGCACTTCGAGTACGCATCTGCTCAGCCTTATCAATGATATTCTTGATATGAGCCGCATTGAAAGCGGCACAGTGAAGCTGGACGAAAGACGCGTGCATCTGCCGGATATGCTGCATGATTTACGCACAATGATGCATGGGCTTGTCAATGCCAAAAACCAGAACCTGTATATCGATACGCAGGATGTGTTGCATGAGGATGTAATCACAGACAGATTGCGGCTTAATCAGGTGATGATAAATATTGTAGGTAATGCCGTTAAATATACGCAGCCCGGCGGTGACATCATAATCCACCTTACAGAGAAACCTTGTTCCCAAAAACATTACAGGACGTATGAGTTTTCCGTAAAAGATACAGGCGTTGGTATGTCCAAGGAATTTCTTGAGCATATATTCGAGACTTTCACCAGAGAACACAGCTCAACAGTCAGCGGTGTTCAGGGGACAGGTCTTGGCATGGCTATCACCAAAAATATCGTAGATCTGATGGGCGGTGAGATAACTGTCGAAAGTGAAGAAGGCAAAGGCTCTGTGTTCACAGTCACACTCAATTTGAAGCTTGCGGGCAAACAGGCCAAAACCGAACCTATACCGGAGCTTTTGGGAGCCAGAGCATTGATTGTGGACGATGACCTGAACACGTGCAGAAGCATCAGCAAGATGCTTTATGACATCAAAATGCGTCCTGACTGGACATCCTCCGGCAGGGAGGCAATCCTGCGCGCACAGGATGCAGCAGAAATGCAAGATGAGTACAAGGTATATATCATAGACTATCTGATGCCTGATATGAACGGAATTGAGACAGTTCGCCGCATACGCAGGGTTATCAGTGAAGATGTGCCGATTATTGTGCTTACTGCCTATGACTGGGCGGAATTTGAGAGTGAGGCAAAAGAAGCGGGAGTTACTGCTTTTGTATCCAAACCTCTTTTCATGTCTGAACTCAGAAGTGTCCTGATGCACAAAGACAAAAAAGAAGAGACGCAAGAACAGGGATTAAAGTCATATGATTATAGCGGCAAACGTATTCTTCTTGTCGAGGACAATGAACTGAACAGAGAAATTGCAACTGCCATATTAGAAGATGCAGGGCTTATGGTTGATACTGTAGCTGACGGAGTGGAAGCCGTTGATGTTATGTGTGCTGCGGATGAGGACAGATACAACCTCATATTCATGGATATTCAGATGCCAAGGATGGACGGTTATACTGCAACGCGTGAGATACGTACTCTCACAAACAACAAAAAAGCAAATATTCCTATCATTGCAATGACAGCAAACGCTTTTGAGGAGGACAGAAAAAAATCTCTTGAAGCAGGAATGAACGGTCATATTGTAAAGCCGATTAATATGGAAGAAATAGCGAAGGTGCTTGACAGCGTATTTGCCGAGGAAAGCTAATTCGAAAGTGCAAAGATAAATCCCCAATGGGTTTTGGCTCATCGGGGATTTTTGCTGCTACTTTATAGTGAACGACAAAAATAATTGCTCTTTGCCCTCTGTCGGTTCTAATAATGACTATGCCTACTCAGCAACAAAGTAAGCATTTCAATGTCGCTTACTATAACTTCAAAATTACCTTTTGCAGATAATCCGTAAAGTATGACTTCATCTTTTTTTACACTCTCTATTTTCAGCTGTAACTAACAAGCGGATTTTGAAAAAGGAAAACATACAGAAACTTCCTATTTCCACATATCGCACGCAGGGAGTAATAACACTCAAGGTGCTTTCTTTGAAGTATCTATAAACCGATAATACTATATTATAAAGAAAGGATGTATATCATGTTTTGTAAT
>CAZDQV010000065.1:0-11192 GCA_964507795.1 uncultured Oscillospiraceae bacterium
AAATACACACTTGACTGAACACCCTGCCCGGCGTATTCTGCCATGCAGGGTGTTTAGATATATACTGATATTTTTACATATGTTCCTGCTGTGCAATCACTATCGCCTGCTCAGCACTCTGAAATACATACTCCTCTCCTATGAGATCTATAAGGCCACCTCTTCTCATCTCTTCAAGCACCTTTGGCTGTACACTTGTAAGGTACACTTCCGTACCGTTTGCTTCAAGTTCCCTGACAAGATCAAGCATAGCTTCTATTCCTGACAAATCTATCATCGGAACACCTCTCATAGAAAGTATCAGCGCTTCTGCACTTTCCTGTTTCCTGAGCTGTTTGACAAGCTTGTCAACTACCGCAAAGAAAATGGTCCCTGTAAGGTATGCAATCCTGACTTTGCCCGATATCTTTGGAATATGAACTCCAACTTCCTCAAGTCTGTCTTTGTCGATTTCACTTACTGATATATCGATGTCAGTAAGCTTCACGATTATAAGGAATGATGAGAATGCCACCCCTATTATTATTGCCTGTGTCAAATCCAGCACCACTGTTGCGACCATAGTTATAAGGAATTTGAGCATTCCTGATTTGAATCTGTGGTCAAATATAAAGTGGATGTTTTTCCAGTCATTCATCCTCCATGCAGTTATTATCAATATACCTGCAAGTGCCGAAAGAGGAACCTCAGACATTACAGGCGAAAGCACAAACATCGAAAGCAATAAAATCACAGCATGGAATATGCCTGTTATCCTGCTTTGGCATCCTGCTTTGATTGCAACACTTGTCCTTGCAATAGCTGCTGTTGCAGGAATGCCTCCAAAAAACGGTATAATCATATTGCCTATGCCCTGGGCAATCAATTCTCTGTCCGCATTAAGCTCTTCTTTTTTCATCTTGCCTGCAGATGCACCGCAAAGCAGACTTTCTATCATACCAAGTGCTGCAATTGAAAGAGCAGGTACAAACAGGTCCCAGAACTGCGCCATATCAATACTGCACAGTGAAAGTCTTTCGTCAAGAAACAGGCTCTTTGGTATCTGCCCTACTGTTTCAACATCAGGATTAAGAAAATGACATGCGATAAGAACGATTATAAGGGCGGCAAGGGATGAAGGGATTTTGTCATTGAGTTTCTTTGGCCATATAATCATTATAACCATTACTGAAATGCCTATGGAAACCGCCTCCCAGTCGGGATCAAAACCGTTTGTGAAATATGAAAGGACCTTGGTTATTGCAATTTCTCCCGAGGATGTAACTCCAAACAGATTATCAAGCTGCCCCAGTGCAATTATGAGTGCTATGCCTGATGTGAATCCCGTAATTACAGACGAAGGAATATAGTAGATAACTCTGCCAAGTTTCAGAATGCCTGCTGCAACCAGAATTATACCTGCCATAAAACAGGCTGTGAGTATTCCCTGCATACCATACTTGGAAGCAAGGGTTACAAGTATAGCTGTCATTGCGCCTGTAGGACCTGATATCTGAAATGATGCCCCTGAAAAAATGCTTATCACGATCCCACCTATAATGGCTGTGACAAGTCCTGCTGCCGCAGTCGCCCCCGAACTGACACCAAATGCAAGAGCCAGCGGAAGTGCTACAGCTGCAACCGTAATGCCTGACATCAAGTCCTTTGAGAGTTTACTGCCGTTATATCCCGAAAACTCCTCCCTTAAATCTGAAACATAATCCTTAACAAGATTCATAAATCCTCCCTATGCATATTCTAAAAGTAACTACTTTGCATTATATCACATTTTTTTGGTATTTGTTTGCTATATCGTAGGCAAACTGCTGCAAAGCACCACTGTGCATTTGGCCAATCATCGGAAAAATATTTGGCCAATCGTCGGATTTTTGTTTGAGACATTATGCATCAGAGATCTCAGAGTTTTTGCAGATGCTCTTAACGGCACCGTCTATCATTATCGTGACAAAAGCGGGCTTGAATGTGATGCCGTGGTTCACCTTCGAAACGGTTCCTACGGCCTTATAGAAATAAAGCTTGGCGGAGAACGACTGATTGAGGAAGGGGCTTCAAACCTCAAATCTCTGTGCAAAAAACTTGATACCGGTAAAATGAAAAATCCTTCTTTTCTTATGATCCTTACCGGCATCGGGGATTATGCCTACAAACGCAGTGACGGCATACTGATTGTACCTATAGGCTGCCTCAAACCCTGATTGCTGTTTTACCCTTGAGCAGGTTCCCTCACAGCTTCCTGCTCAAGCTTGCAATCATTTGCCAGCATATATTTCACACTTTCAATGCATATATTTGCATATTCTCTGTCTGTTTCCTTATCATACTTTTCAAGGAGTTTTTCGAGTCTTTGCCTGTCGTTTTGAGTCAATCGTTTTGTAAACTCTTTGTATTCCTCCAAAGTTTCTCTTCCCATATGCAAAGGCATGAACCTTATTCCTGTTTTTTCTCTCAAATGACTCAGAATATGAAAACCTCCCGCATCGATATCACCGAAATGAAAATACCTGCATCCCGGATTGTCATCATATACTTTTTTGAGGAAATTCCTGCGTGTTCTGTTGTGAAAACCTCCAAGATATATCACAAGAGCGCCTCTGCCATCAAAGTCATGAAAGCTTGTAAGGTTTTCGATTGTTACGATTTTATTTGCTCCTACAGCAACACTGCCGAGGCTTTTTAATGTTTCAGATGAAAATGCCAAATCTCCTCTGATTTTACTCATATCAATATGCTGTTCTCCCAAGACAATCTCTGCATGCCCTTTGATATATACATATGTCGGTGTGTTTACTATACCGTATTCTTCAAGGACATGTTCTTTTTCTTCATATTCACCATACTGAAAAAGAATTGCCTGGGCTTTGCTTCTCAAGGATTCTGCGGTTTTGGAATCACCAAACTCCTTTATTGAAAAGTCCCTTATATATATTTCCTCTTCATTTTCAATCACAGCAGCAAGCATATTGAGAAGTTTTTGATATTCATCCATATCACCATCATAAAACTCAACATTTTTGTTGGCTGCGATTCTGTTTTTTTGTTCCTTCAGATAAGCACTGGCAGGTTCATATCTGGAGTCTGTTTTGCCCTGCATATTGTCTTCTATAACTGAGAGCAGCAATTCCTGCTGTTGCTTCCTTGGAATACGCTCAAGCAAATTGTAACAGCCCTTAAGATTTTCATTTACCAGCACTGCTTTTTTGATTGTGCCGTTTTTTTCATGCTCCAGTTTCACAATGCCTGCAGTTTCAAGCTCTGCAAGAGAATTATTTATCTCTTTGAACAGTTCATACTCAGCATCATCTGTATATCGCGGAAATTTTTTGGAGATATTAATCGAAAAACTCTGCGACACTTTGTTTTTGCCAAGATAACTCAAGCTTTTTTCATATTTATTCAGAAGCTCATTCAATATTGTTTTTTGATATTTGTCCATCTGAAACTCACCCATCAAAGATCATATTCTTCTACAATACTTGCCCTGCCTGCTCTGATTGCAGTCAGAATTGTACCTACATGCTCACCTATTACTTCAATTTTGGCAGGAGGAGTTGCAATTATAACCTGCAGGTCAAGGCTGTTAAAGAATTCCATCATTGCTTTGATTCTTTCATCATCCATTTTGTCAAATGCTTCGTCTAACAGCATAATCCTCACGCTATTACCGAATCTGTAAAGCTGATAAAAAGAGGCTGCAATTGCGACATAATACGGTACCTGTGTCTCACTTCCGCTTTTTTCGCCATATATATCGGAGAATTTCTGATATGATCCGTCTTTTTTGCGAATTTCGATATCATAATCAAGATAAGATCTGTAATCTGTATATTCTGCTACTATTTTGTCCCCTTTGTCATCTCTTGTCATGAGCTTGTCAAAAAGATCTGAAATTTCTTCTCTGTATTCTGCTTCAAAAGACGCAGTCCACAGACTGTTTCCCTCCTGATTGTTTTCTGAAGTAATCATCTTGTACAGGCCTTCTTTTTGTTTGTCAAAAGTTATTTTGAAATAGTAACTGTCATCTCCGTAATATATATTGTCAAGTGCCTTGTTGAGGTTGCGGAATTCATTTCTGGCAGCTTCAATATGCTCTTTCATTTTGGAAAGGAAATCACTTCTGAATATTTCCTCGCAATCTTCTTTTGCGGTTTTGAGCTTTTCTTCGTATTTTACAAGCTCAACTGATTTGAGTTTTTGTGCCGCCGAAATATATGCTGAAATTTCATCTGTGCCAAGTGTGAAATCACAGCTGTAGTCATAATTGAAAGTATATTGCTGTTTTTTGAGGGAATCTGTAAGCTGCACCCGTTCATTCAAAAACTGGCTTCTTTGCGGAGTGAAGTTTGATATTATTGTCTCCGGCTGTTTTTTTCTGCGGTTATCTGAATATTTTTTCCCTGCTTCTTCATATGCTTTCGCATCATTGTCCGCAAGCATTCTCAAGGCCTCACTGTCGCTTTGCTGCCTTGCTTTGTATCCTTCAAGGCTCTTTTGTTCAGCTTCAATATCATATGAGGTTTTGATTCTGTTTTCACGAAATGTTTCTAAAGATTTATCAATGTTTCTGATTTCTTTTTCTATTGCCTGTTTTTTGATTTCAAGTTCCATGAGTGACGGATCCTTTTGAGCTTCGGCAAGCTCAGCTCTGATCTTAATCAGAGTCTTTTGCTCTCTTGCAAGATCGCAAGGAGCATTCATGTAAAGCTGTATGAGATCCGGATTGACATCAGATTCGAGACTTATTATCTCATCATAAATCCGGCTGCTTTCTCTGAGAGTATTTCTCTGCGCCGTTTTCTCCGCAAGCTCTGTTTTTACCTGCTCTATTTGCATCCTGTAAGCATTCTGCCCTATATACGGATTGCGATAAAGCTCCGGATTCATGTTTCTTGCAACATATCCCTGATAGAGCATGCACTCCGGCGTAATGGCGATTTTGTGTTCTTTGAGCTCATCGATATTTTCACAACGCACTACTCTCCCAAGCAGATAGTTGATATATGCTTTTGCATATCTGTTTTCGCTTTTTACAACATAAGCAAGGGAGTTATTATCCTGGCTGCTGTCATATGTAAGCTTTTCTGTGTTTATTATACCTGCAGAATGTATCTGTTTTCTGTGTTTGTGATAGCTTTGCAATGCAATGTCGTAGTAAGAAGGCTCAACAACAAGATAAAATTTCTGCGTATTCAGATATCCTTCAACTGCATTTCTCCATGTCTCGTCTGTGATTTCAAGCAGCTCTGAAAGTATGTACACTTTGGATGATATTCCTCTTGCTTTGAATTCTTCTTCTATGCATCTTTTAAGTGTTTCTGTGTTTTCAGGATAAGTAAGAATCTGTTTGTTGAGTCTGCGATGCGTTTCCTGCAGGGCCTGAATCTGTCTGTCAATTGCTTTTAACCGTGTGCTCATTTCCGCTCTTTTTTCGTGAACAGACATCATCTCCTGCTTTGAAAATATTTTCAGAGCCTCAACTGCTTCATGTTTTTTTTCATCATACTGCTCTGACATGAGCACATCAAGATGCTCTGCCGTCAGTGGGGTTTTGCCTGCCTCCTTAAGCTTTGCAAGCAATTTTTCCAAAGATTTAATCTGTACTTTCAGCAAGTCTTTGCGTCTTTGTGCTTCTTTGATGCTGTTTTCTGATGATATGAGTTTGCGCTGCAACTCTTCTAAAAGCCTGCTTGCTTCGTTTTCGTGAATAGATACATTTACAGCCATGAGCTCTTCTTTTGCTGCAGTGCTGTCTTTTTCAAGCTGCGCAATTTTGCCGTTTATCCCTGAAATCATCTGTTCCTTTGCAATTATATCTTTTTCGAGGAATAATATCTGCTCTTTGATCATATCAAGGCCTGCTATACGCAGCAAAAAATCGTTGACTTTAATATCGTGTTCTTTTGATTCTATCTGTTCGTATGTTTCTATTATTCCTTCAAGGCACGAAAGCTGTTTGTTGCTTTTGGCAAGAAGCTCTTCAAGTTCACTCAATGTTTCTATGTTTTCTCTGAGCGTTGCAACGTCTATTTTTTCTTCAGAAAGTACGAATTTGTTTATGAATTCCTTGACATTGTCCATTGGCTTGAAAGCAAGAGATTTGGGTATAATATCAAAAAACCTGTCGTCGAGATTGCCCATTCTTCTTTTGAATCTGTCTCTTGCAGCATAGTTCTGATCTATATATCTGATGCGCCTGCCCCGAACTTTAAATTCGTCTGCCAAAGCCGCTTTTCCATGCACAACAAACGACAAGTCTTCAAGACGGCATTCTTCAACATACCACCTGGTTGTGACACGGCTTTCTTCATCGGGTGATAACATATGCACACCCAACACAAAATATCTGTCTGTTTTTTCTTCGTAAAATTCGAGTGCAACATTGGCAGGAACCGCATTTTTTCTCACATATGTTTCGCCCACATTACCTGTTTTGCAGCGCACATATCCTTTCAGGTCTCTATTTCCTTTTTCGTTTGCTGCCACATTGAACTTCCTGGTATTCGTTGTAAGTACGAGCTGTATTGCATCAAGGATTGTGGATTTGCCCGCCGTGTTTTCTCCGCTTATGAGGGTGGAGCCATGCATGTTGATACATTCGTTTTCAAAGAAGTGCCAGTTAATCAGCCTCACTCGGCACAATGTCTTCTTCTGTTTCTCCATTGTCTTTCCCTCCTGTATATGTCTGCAGCTTTTTTTCTGCCGCTTCATAGTATTCGTTGATGTTTTCGACAGGCACTGCCATCATGACTGACGGATAAATGATTATCCTTGCATCTGCACTGTTTACATCGCTGTCAAGGTTTGTTATGATGTTGTATTTGCGAAACAGTGATACCATCCTTCTTTCCATGCCCTTGTCCATATTAGGCTTTGCTTTGATTCTGAGCATGGAATATTTCTCGCGTATTTCCTCCATTATAACGGTGACTTCTTCTGAAAAAGTCGAAAGCTGTTTGCGCTTTTCGATATACAGAAGTCTCAATATCAGAAGCAATATACTGTCGGTCTTGTTAAGGGCAAGCCTGCCTGTCCCAAACTGGTTTACAAGAGCTGCGACTCCCTGGTCTTCATTGAGCCTGACTTCATATCCAAGGAGTTCAAAGTATTCTCTGAACATATTTATGTTTTGCCTGACAAACACATAATCTTTCCTGGTATCTTCTTTTTTTCTGAGCAGGAAACACTGGTTCAGCAGCTTGTTGGCTGCTGTCCTGAATTTTTCTTTTTGGGCTACTGATTCATTTAATATTTCAAACATGTGATTTTACCTCTTGTATATAACAAACTCTGGTAGTTCAAATTCTCCTTTGCATACCCTGCCGCCAAGGCGTTTGATAGTATACCGATTAGCTCTGTTACCTGCATATATACTTATATAGACAATCCTGATAACATCTCTTTTTGAATCCACATCTATTTCACTTACATTGATTTCATCTCTGTCCCCAAGGAGATTAACAACATATTCATCAATGTTTTTTCTTGAGAATTTCCTTCTGTTGCGTGCTTTGAGTGCTTCTTTGTACAATGCTCTGCTTTCTTCTGACATAATCATGTCTGCTCCAAGGTCATCAACCTGACCTGTCTTTTTTAATACAGGCATTGTTTTGAGTGACTCAGGAGATATATAGTTTTGCGGATACATGGAAAACAGCTTTTTGATTTCCAAAGTTGTCGTCTCAGAAAACTCTGCAGCATCAGATGAATTAAGCTCCTGCGCAAGGCTGTTTAATATCCTTGACACCTTGCCTTCTGTATTGTTGCCTGCAGAAAGCAGGAATCTTGCCCTCATCACTGCATTGCGCTGGTATCTTGTATGCTTGCGGTCTATTTCCTCTATGATATCATCAAGGCTGTAAAAAGCTGATTTGATGTCGAGTATCACATTTACAAGTGCATCATAAGCCTCTTCTCTGTCATCAACCTGCTCAATTTCCATATATCCTTTTGTACTTCTTTCCATTATTTCGCCATCCTCGAGTATCTCATCGAGTTTCCTTACTATGGCAGTACGGAAATATGATATGTTTTCGCTGGTTTTCATTCGAAGATATGCTTTTGAGCCGATGTTCTGATGGTATTCAAAAAACAGATCCAAAACCTCTGATGCATCCATCTCATTTGTCTGTTTTTCCATATGTCTTTTGATGCTCGCACTGAGTTTTTTGAGTTCTGAAATGAGTCGGTCTGTGTTTTCTTTCACGCCTTTGATTATCAGTTCATATGGCCTGCTGTAAAGTTCTCTGTTCTGAAGGCTTGCATGTATCTGTGAAATCAGTCCCTGATATTCTGTTTCTTCATTTTTGATCAGAGTATTCATACTCTCTATTACAGGCACGGCATATTCAAAGAGCACAATATTTATCTGATGATCTGTATCCTGCTCGTATTCTATCCAGCCGCAGGATTTAAGCATGGCAACCACACCATTTGCTTTATCTCTGGCATCTTTTACTGCAGGCTCCTCATCATTGAAAGTCATTTCAATATCATCAGTCTCAAAGTATGCCGTAAGTGCTCTTATCACCACTTCACGGTTTACTCCATAAGAGATTTCGGCCTTGAATGTATTAAACAGAAGCATTATACAGTCAGCATATTCTCTGCGATATTTACTTGTAAGGGGTTTGAAAAAATCCTCAGGCAGTATGTTAAAAAGATTGTTCATCGGTCTCCTCTATTTACAGGTCCTCTTTTTGCATTATACCATTGTTTATACAAAAGCTGTAGGATAAAGTTCTACGCCTGCTTCCAAAGATTGCATTGACAATATCTCCATCAATAGAAACTACTGTTCCCATCCCAAATGATTTATGTATAATCACGTCTCCAGGACGAACTTCCATATTCACAGATGTTTCATATAAAAGCTTGTCCTGCTGAGTTTTTCTGAGTATATTTTCCATTGTGTATACAAATGGCATATAGCAGTCGCTGTATTTAAAAATCATCAGTTTTTCCTTTGCCCTTGTAAGCCCAACATAAAAAATCCGTCTTTCCTCTTCAATATCTGCCTCTTCTGCAGGCAAAAGTCCATCTATCGCATCTGCAATTATGACATTGTCAAATTCAAGACCTTTTGCTGAATGAATAGTAGAAAGTATAACATCTGCACCATAGGCAGGAGATTTATTCTCAAAGCTGCGTCTGAAATCCTCAAGCATCCCGGGGAAACTGTCCGCACTCTTGCTGTATGCAGCAAGGCATTTAAGTATATACATTTTCTCTATATCTATGCTTCTTCTGCTTGAAATAAAGGTCTCTATCGTTTCAAGAGCCTGTGGCGCAGACATGGTTCTAAGCTTCCTGATATGCATGGCAGTATTTCTGATATCACGGGCTTTGCTACCATCCTTCACAAGCAACTCAAGGCATTTCCATATTCCTTCCCTGCTTCTGCCGTTTTGATACATGCTCACTGCTACTTCTGCCATTCTCTTTGTAATGTAGCAACCTGTTTTGGAGTATGTATTCATAAAAAGCTCTGCATTTCCCATATCACTTGAGAGTTTAATCAGATCCGTTACATACCGCACCGTCTTGCTTGAAAAAAAAGTGGTCTCAGTATTTTTGCAATTGTATTGTATCCCCTCTTTTTCGAATCTGTATATGAACGGCAGCATACTATCATTATTTCTATAGAGAATGGCTGTTTACCTGCCATTGTAAATATTTCTGATATGATTTACGACTCTCTCATACTGCTGCTGTCTTTCATTTATTTTATCAATTATTACAATGTTTGTTTCCGGTTTCGCATGCATCATTTTTTTCTCGCGCCTGCTATGGTTGAGTTTAATGAACTGTGCGGCTGCATTTACAATATATCCGTCAGATCTGTAATCAGTTTCAAGGAACATCGCCCGGCTGTCTTTGTATGTTTTTTCGAACTCCATAAGTGCCTGCGGATATGCTGCACGAAATCCATATATACTTTGGTCTTCATCACCTACCATAAACAGGTTGTTACTGCCGTGTGAAAGCATCCGGATTATATGGTGCTGTATTTTGGATGTGTCTTGTGCCTCATCAACAAGCATGTACCTGTATTTGTCTGTAAAATATTCACGCACCTTGCTATGTTTTTTTAATATTCGAAGTGCATAAACCATCTGATCATCGAAATCCATCAGGCGATTTTGGTTAAGTCTGCGGCTGTATTCCTCATATATACCATCTATCGGTATATCGTCTTCTGTTACTTTTATCGCTTTTAGCAGTTTTTTGTCAAGAAGCATGTTTTTAATGTATGTTATCCACTGCTGTATTTCTTTGATGTCGGCTTCATCAGGCCAGCTCCCGATTTGTGATATATATATTTCTCTTATAGCAGGCAAGCTGTCCGTTATAAGGGCAAAGCTGCTTCCGCCTGTGATATACGTATAATATCTGATTATTTCATTACAAAGAGAGTTTATGGTCTTGAATGTCACAGCATCACAAAACTCTTTACCAAAATATTTTTCAAATCTTGCCTTCATATCTTTTGTTGCCGCGTTTGTATATGTCACAGTAAGTATATGCTCTGGACTGATACCTTTTACATATATCATATATCCGAGCCTTGCAACAAGTGTTGTGGTTTTGCCAGATCCGGGCACAGCAAGAAGCAGGCACGAGCCACTGCATTCAACTGCCTTTGCCTGCTGATTGTCAAGTTTAATATTAAATTTATCCAAGTACTCTTCAAAGGTCATATTCAAACCATATCCTTCAATGTATTTTAACAGAATAATTCATCACATCATCACAAATATAACTTTACCTTTATTTTGCTAAAAACCTTGTCAGGATACTGTACTGCCCAGGCCAATCCCAAATGGACCTTTGTTTTTAAGCGTTCTGAAAAAATATGTCTGGAAGCCTCTTCACTCATTCGCTTAGCAAACTCGCCACTTTTGTACCAAACCTCTGGTGCGGTAGTTATCGGCACGTTATTGATAATTTGAACGTTATTCCTTTTTTAAATGAAAAAGGGGTAGCGTTTTTCTCTTTTATAGTGTATTCTTAATTTGCAGCAAATACAAAAAAGAGGCTATCCCTTTCACATGCATATTGTAACAGAATTAAACCAATTTAACAACACTTTAATATCTTTTGGACTCCCTACTTAGCAATGATTTTTTCAATATCAGTTATCATTATTGTTAATTACAAGAGGATTTATGAATTATCTTGAACTTTTCCGTGAGATG
>CAZDQV010000066.1:0-11111 GCA_964507795.1 uncultured Oscillospiraceae bacterium
AAACATATTTATAACGCATTGCAGCTCTAAGAAAGACGCGCTAATAAAAAAAGAACTTTAATTCTTTTCTTTTGTTTGGATCTCCGCCTGTTTGAAGGAAGTCTACAAATAAGTCGGGATACTCCCGCCAAAACGCTATATACTAACGCAAGGCAGGAAGCTGCGCCCGCACGCGTTCTTCAGATAAACCAATTTTCTTTTCTTCGTTAGAGAGACTTAATAAATCGGCTAATGCCATTTATTATTCCTCCTCTTCTAATAACTCTTTTTCTCTTTCTTTCTCTTCTTCTATCATTTCATTAAACTCAACATAATCTTCATCTTCTAACTTTTTAGTACCTTCATAATCAAATAGCTCATCATCATTTTCTTCTTCTTCACCATCTTCAAGATTAACTTTAGATTCCTTCTCTCTATCCTCTTCAATAGCTCTAAGAGAAGCATCAAGCATATTGCCAAGGTTAGATTCTTCCATAATAAGAGTAGAAGTGTAATGTTGTAAATCTTGAAGAACTTTATCTACTTTGTCCATTGGCCCATCGGTATAATAGCGAGGAATAAATCCTTCTTTTTCGCAAACCGCGACTATCTCACCAATAGAATCAACGAACTCATTAGATTCAACTTTATTCTGCGCGGCAGTCAACTTAGCACTCTTCATGAGGCTATCATACATCTTGATCATCTTCTGCGCGCCGTCCACATCGCCCGCATCGAGCAGTTGGTTCGACTTCAAAGAGGTCTTGCAGATCATTATAAGAGTGTCTTTAGTGCCCGCACCTTGGATGTCGTAAGAACCCATCATGTCATTGTATAATTGCTCTAACCGCACCCATTCTTCCGGACGGTACCCCCGGCCCCATTTCAATCGAAGCCTTATTTTATCATCCTCAGTAAGCTTATCAGAAAAATCATCTTCTTCTTCCGAAGGGTCATAAAACTGCGGAGGCTCCGCTTCTTCGATCATTCCTTCTGGCCTCTTAGGAACATTGTCCGCCGCAAGAGCTTTATCTATTTCATCGCCGGATAAACCTCTTGCTTTCATTGCTTTAACTTGTTCCTAAAGCTTTTCTTCGTTCAATCTTTCAGTATCAGCCCAACTATATTTATTCCATTGCTTAAGCTTCATTTTGGCTAAGTAACGGCCCAATATAGTTAGCCCAGTTAATTTTTTAGGATCTTCTTTTGCGTATTTTTCTAATAGAGCGTCCCATTCATGCTTGATATAGGGAACATCAATTTCTTCTAGAATCCACTTATATGTCTCTGGATCCCAGTTATCAACGTGCATGGTTAAACATTTCTTACAAATATTTAACTTTCCATCTGGAGGATATTTCTCTATATTTTTAGATGTATAGAATTCAATTTCAGCCATGGTTTTTCCACATTTAGTGCAGAAACGCTTTTCTCCGGCCATGTGAATCAACCTCTTTTCTTATTGCGGCATTTCTTACAAATAGAATACCAGTTATCTTTACTCGTCTTATTCTTTGAAAAGAAAAGGCGATTAGCTGGCTTAATTTGCCCACACTTAGAGCAAGTTTTCATTGGGTAATTGCGCTTGGTGTATTCCCACATTAAGAAATCTTCTTGAGCGACTTCCGCAATCAATCGAGGGATTTTATTACGCCATAGGCTTGATATATATTCTACTGTATAAGTCTTATCAAATTGTTCTGTTAATAGTTTTTGAATCTCTGAATTTTGCTTGCCGTCAATTTTCCATTCAACGATCTTGTCATAGATCGGGTAGTCGGCAAGGGCATTTCCGCAAATTTTATCAAAATCTTGCATTAAATACCAAGTGTCCCCATCAAAATGCCCCCAACTATCTTCTTTAAGTTGGGAGTAATTGCATAAAATTATGGATACAATTCTAGTATCCATAAGAGAGATTCCATCAATTACGATTCTAGAACCATCTAGATAGCTATTGTCCTCAAACAAGAGAGGAGATCTGGTAGAACGCGTTAATCGGCAAGGGACTATAGGCTTTTGATACGCCTATTTAATAATATATTGGTCTTTCCGCATTTCGATTAACGCTTTCTTCATTATAAAAGCAGTCTTTCCAGAAGCGTGTTTCGCTGCTGCTTCCCAAGCGTTAATAGTATCTCTTAATTGCTTTAAACAAGGTATCGTTTCTAAATCTTTCTAAGTAATTGAAATCTTTGGTTGAAAAATTACATTTTTATTTTCATTAACTAAATTATAAATACCATCTTCGCCATTCTCTAATCGACTAACAAGACCTTCAAAAGAACATTCTCTCTTGTTCACCGTCGCCATGCGGTTATCAGTCAATATCTTGCGTTCTTTGCGCTCTTGCTTTTCCATACAGAGAACTAAATAATCACCAAGAATTTCCAAATATGCTGGGGAAATATCTGGGGTTTCCGCAATTATCTTTTCAACTAGCTCTTTACGTTCTTCTGGAGACTCTAGAGTATAATCTAATTTCAGCACACTATCATCTCCTTATGTTTATATAATATCAAAAAAAAGTTGGTTTGTCAATTTTTTGACTATATTAAATTATTTTGTTATTATAGAAACAAGAGGAAGGTGAATTGTATGCCAATTTTTTATTTTGGTGTAACTGTTGACATAATTGTGGTTGCGGCAGCCCGATGGGAAGAGGATTTTAACTCTATTTGGTATTTAGATGAGGAGTCGCCGCGCGCTGTTTATATATATAAAGAAGATTTTATACCTGATGGTTGTTTGTTTGACAGATTTGAGAATTGTATAGTCCAAGTTAATCCAGATTATTCTATTGTTTTGTTTGCGGAGGTATGATAATGGAACTACTTAATATTAAAGAATATGTGAAGGAAGAGAAAGAGAAATTGCGGCGGAGGGGTGTGGCGCCCTCACTCAGTATTGTCGACGCTACTGATGGGGATGTCGGCAACCAGATCTATATTAAGAAAAAGCTTGAAGATTTTGAAGAAATGGGTTGGAAAGCCAAAGTTGTGCGGCCAGTGGATAAAAAAGATTTATATTATTATTTGAAGTGGAGTATTGATACTGATGCGGTAATTGTGCAGATGCCGGTTGCGGATCGGTTTGAATTTAATATTGAAGATTTACCGAGTTTCTATGATGCGGATGGAATGACTAAAGGTGCTCTTGTTATGCCGGCGACTGTTCGGGGAATTGTAGATTATTTGGATGCTTGCGGATTTGAGTACGCGGGGAAGAATGCTGTAGTGATGGGGCGAAGTGAGATCGTGGGGAAACCTATGGCGAGGGCTTTGACAGATAGAGACATGACAGTTAGCCTTTGCCACAGCAAGACGGATGATTGGACTAAGGATTATTTATTGAGAAATGCGGACTTGGTGGTTTGCGCGACCGGTCGGCCGCACAGTGTTTTTAGAGCACAATGCTTGAATGCTTTTGTTGTGGATGTAGGAATTAGTAGAATTAATGGAAAGATTGTTGGAGATTTTAAAGAGGATAGCTTGGGAGGAAGTTCGACCCCGGTTCCAGGAGGGGTTGGGCTGTTGACTAGATTAGGATTACTGAAGAATTGCGTTGATTTGAAAGTGGGGGGATAAGCTTTAGCTTTAGGTTTAGCTTTCTCGCTTTTTGAGAATGAAAAGTTGATTTAGAAATTTTTTGGGCGTGGCGAAGTTGAAATACGATTTCACTATGCAAAATGCCCAAAAAACGCCCGCCCCTTCTGTGCAATTTGCACAAAAAGAATTTTTTACTTCTGACACACGCCCGGATTTGTTAGTATGCAAACCGAGCGTGTGTATTTATATGTATTCGCGCGCGCGACCTCCTGTTCGTCAAAACGCACAAAAAATCTTTTTCAAAAAGTCAATTTTTGTGCATTTTGCTAATATACAATTGGTGATTTTTTGGTACAATGGTATCAGAACTTGAGAGAGACAGAAGCTCAAGTTTAAATACTAGACAAAAGGAGTAAAGAAAAATGAAAGAGCTAACAATTAAAAACGAACAGCGCAAGGCGTTAATCGACTACGTCACACTTAAGCGTGACACATTAAACGCTCAGAAGTTAGAGCGTGAAGCGAAAGCAAAAGTCAAAGAGCTATTTGAAGCTGACGCAAACAGCTTCAAGGCGGGCGAAAAGAGTGAATACACTCAACTCGCCGTCCGCTATAAAAACGAAACCCGGCACATCGTCCGGGTAGTGACCAAGAAAGCCGGGAATGTCAATTGGGAAGCCTACGCTAGAGCGTTAGGCGGAACGGATGCCGGGGCCGAAAAGTTCCGGGAAGCTGAGTCAATCAGCGTGAAGATTGATTGGGCGACGCCCAAACAGGAACAAGAAATTGCCGGGGAGTAAAATCCCCGGCAACCCCGGGAAAATAAATATGCTAACTAAAAAAATAAAAAGGAGCTAAAAAAAATGAAAGCTATTCACGTTATTGAAAATTGCAATAATCAAGTCATTGAGATTATTGCAAAGGACGCGACAACAGCATTGGCCGCGTACACCAAACATCGCAAGATGTTTGACAATGACGTAGTTGAGTTCGAGAAGTTGTCCGAAAACATTTTCGTGGCAACATGGAATAAAGAGTGGGGCTTTTAAGCCCCACTTCTCAAAACAAGAGAGGAGTTAAAAATATGCAATATATTAAGTACTTCACCAATCCTATCTTCAATCGTGAGCAGTTCGTTGAACTGCTAAACACTCGCATGGGCGTCAAAGCCTACGCTGTGAGTGACGGCGTTATCCTTAACAGGGACGCGTTCAATGCAATTCCCGGCTATGAGATGCCGCATTGGGCGTGGCTTAACAAGAAGTTCATTAACAGCGAACTTCACACTCGTCCGGCAACTCCGGACGAATGGCCAGAATGAGAGGTGATTAGTATGCTTAAGAAAATCGCGTTAACGCTCTGCGTGGCGTTCACGCTTTGGATAGCGATTTCATTTGTTGAAATTGTATCTAAGAATGATACAACAAAACCAGTATACAGCGGATATAATTTCTTTAGCGTAGCTACTTGCGGAAGCTCGCTTAAAGATCGCTGAGACGGGGCGGCCGCAAGTCCTTCTTCACGGTTGGGCTTGCGGCTCGTCATAATGACGAAGGTCGTTAGCCTTTGTGCATAATGACGAATCGTTTAATATGCTAACGATCTTTGTGCATATTGACGAATTAGTTAGCAGGCTAACGGTTTAGCCCCAGATCGTTAGAATATTAATCTTTGGCCGGGCGCTAGCGGCCGGTTTTTAAAATTTGTGCAAGTTGCACAAAAATCCATACCGATTTTTGTCATAGGCAAAGTGCATAAAAAATTCCCAAAATTTTTGTGCAATTTGACGAAAAAAAATTTTTCAAAAAAGTGCTTGACAAATGCTTGCAGCCATGCTATACTATAATTGTTCCAAGGGAACGAAATCAAAAGAAATGAGGTTTCTAAAATGTCAAAAATTATCGGGTTTGTTAACACGCTTACGGACGAAGTCGTGGTATGCTCCTCATGGAAGGAGCTAGCGGAAACTGTTAGCGAGTTAACAGTTTCTAGTGGCAAATGGGATAGGTTCCTCCCGTTCTGTAACGGTTGGAACCTTGACTACCTCCAGTGGGGCGAAACCCCCACTGAGTATAAGGCAAGATTGATTCGGCTTGCCAACTGATTAGAAACTAAATAAGGGGGCTTGCAAAAGCCCCCTTAGTTAAAAAAGAATAAATGGAGGCAAATAAAAATATGTTATGGGATTGGTACTTTCAGGACAATAACACTGGCGAAGAGTTCTTCGTCGAGTGTGAAGAAAAGATAGAAGCAATTGAAATTGCGAAACAGTATTTTAAGGCACCTAAGTGTCTAGCTAAATATACCCCCAGCGAAGCTGAGTGGTATGGTTTAGACACTTACTAAAGAGGGGCACAAGCCCCTCTTTTCTTTCCTTGCTTTTTTACAAAAAATTTATTATAATGATTATAGAAAAAGTAAAGAAAGGAGAATTTCTAATGACCCTAGAAATGCTAAAAGCATTGGCCATTATTTTAGAATCTTGTCTAAATCAAGATACTTGTAGAGATTGTCCAATGGCGCAATTTTGTGGGAAAATGCCATGCGAATGGTAAGCCCGCGGCTCCCATGTGGAGTCGTATTTCCGCACACCTAGGTCATTAGAAATAAAATAACGGATATGATAGAAGGCACCTTCTCAAGAAAACTAGATGTAACAGGCCGTATAATGATTCCGGTTAAGCTGCGTGAGCGCGTCGGCCTAGTTCCCGGCAATGAATATTCATTCGAGCTTTTCCAGATTAATGGACATAATTATGTTTGCATTGACTGCGGACCGGTATCAGAAGCTCCCAAAATGGAGATTAAAACTGCTACGGTTGAAGAGCTGGCCGCTGGCGGCCAGTAATTTAGATTTTGTGCAACTTGCACAAAAATGTATATCGATTTTTGACATAGACAACTTGCACAAAAAAATCCCAAAACTTTGTGCAAGTTGTCTATTGTTTTTCTCTAGGGCCTCTGTTATACTATAATTGTCCCAAGGGGGACGCAATAAAAAAAGAAAGAGGGCAAATTAAAATGACTACACTTAGAGATCTATTCAATATCGGACGCGTGTCCGACTTTGAGATTTTGGACTACGAGTCCACTGCACATTATCGCTATGACGGCGATAAGGTTCTGCTAGGTGGCGATCCTACTTCACTTAGTTGGAGTGAATTGATAAACTTTGAAGTCCGGTCGATTGAGCCGGGCGAAAATGTGATTAAGGTTTGGCTTTAAGGGGGCTTAGCCCCCTTAACCGCGAAGGAGGAAACAAGAATGTTTGAATACGAAGTTTTATTTACTAATGGTTATACCTCTCTCTTGTTTGGATATGACCTTGCAGACGCCTTGCGCAGAAGTCATAGACAGGCTAATGAAGTGGCCGCAGTTCTTTACTATAATGAAGTCGAAAGAGAGGAACCCTACTAAGGGTTCCTCTTTACCTTAGCACCCTAAGCAATTTGACCGGCCGCTGGCGGCCGGAATTTTTTTTCAATAGGCAATTTGCACAATTTTTGCCATAAAGATTTGTACAACTTGACTATTGATTTTCTCCTAAAATGTGATATACTAGTACCATCAAGAGAACGGAAAGGAAGTTAACAATGATCAACATCCGTACAATTAAAAAGCTTATCAATAATGATGGGCTTACTCTTAAGAATGGCAAAATCATTCGCTATAAAACGGGCTGGCAAGTTGCTACAGAGGGTATTATCTGTGATAACGCACAGGATGCAATCAATGCAGTGCGGGCTTATAACGGTAACTGTGGCGTATGGCTTGAAAATGGTATCTACTATGTAGACAAATCCCATAGAGTGAATACAAAAAAGCAAGCCATTGAAATTGGCCGGGAATGCGCGCAAATCAGCGTTTATGGCTGGGCACGAGGAAATTTAGCTTATTGCTAAATTTCTTATTGACAAACAAGAGAGAGTATGATATAATACAAGTACAATAAAGGAAAGGAAGTAATCTAAATGCTGTATAACGTTTCTGTTAAGTTCTTTAACTTCAATCGCAAAGATACCAACTATTTTGTCAACGACAAAAGCTTTGTCGGGCTGGATAACGCAATCTACTTTGCGGAAAAGCTTGCGGAAAGCGAAAATGCGATTACGGTATATGTAACCGATAGTTTAACCGGAGAAATCCTATGGGATTGGGATAGATTCGAGGAGACGTAAGTCTCCTCTTTCCCCATTGCTTTGGGCGGTCCGCTAGCGCGCGTCGCGGACCGAATTTTTATTATACATCTAGTTCAGCATTTTGTCAATAGGCATTTTGTACAAAAAATCACAATTTAAATTTCCCGAATTTTGTGCAATTTGCCTATTGCTATTCTATCCCCTATGTGGTATATTATACTTGTCCAAAGGGACAGAAAGGAAGTAAGCAAAATGGAAATTATGATTAGAGTGTTCAACGACACGACCCTTGAAATCATTGAGAAGGTCTTTGATAATGAGGACGAGGCCGACCTGTTTGAAATCCCGCTCAGCTTCCTTGATGCACATTATGAAGTTTATTATAACGGGGAGAGGGTCTATTAAGACCCTCTCAGAGAGGAGATATCATAATGACAATGAATGAGTTTGCGGAAAAGCTTAATCAATGGACTGATGACTATGGATGGGATGATGAGAGCCTTAACAACTTCGTAAATATCAATGCCTCTTCTTATGAAGAGTATAACGCAATGTGGGAAATCGTTCATGAACTAGTATAAAGAAAGGAAGTAATATAATGAAAAGTTTTTTTGATTGGTACAAAGATGAATATGACGAAGAACCACCGAAAGATGTAATTCCCGGAGAATGGTTTCATGAGAGACATCTCCCAATGGTAGTTCACTGCACATACTGCGGAATGACTATGGCGCTCCCGCAAGCCTATCTCGATAGAGAAGGTTATACCTTCTGTAATAGCTGTAAAAGTTAGAGGGCGTAACGCCCTCTTTCTTTTTTCTCTAATAGTTCGCGTGCCAGCCTTCTCAGCTGCCCGCCGGCGGGCAGTTCTTAAAAATCAATAGACAGTTTACACAATTTTTGCCCCATAAAGTTGGTGATTTTGACGAAAGAAATTTTCCTAAAATTGATTGACTTTTTTGAAGGTCTATGATATTATAATACCATCAAGAGGAAAGGAAATGAAAAAAATGAATCTTGCGGTTCTCGTCCTTGCGATCTTATTGACTGTGCAGTTTTTGTCTGCACTCAAAAAAGATTGCATGAACCTTGTAGTCCTGTTTTGTGCGGAAATCGTACTGTTTGGGTACATAGTGAAAGGAGCTGGCTTATAAAAAAAGTTCTTGACAAACCGCAAATCCTCTGCTATAATGAATATAGAAATTAAGAAAGGAAGTAAATATTATGAAGTTCATTATCAATAAAGATTGGGGCGGCTTTTCCGTTCCCGAAGCCATGCAGGAACACCTGCACTGCGGACGCTATCCGCATGGATGGGAAGACATTTCCATCCGCACCAATGAGGACTTTATAGCGTGGGTCCTCGACCATGACGCAGAGACTTCTCTGGCAGTCGTGGAAATCTCCGACTATGCGACCGACTGGCGCATCGAGGAGTATGACGGTATGGAAACCGTCTGGACTGTGGTTGACGGGAAAATGATTCCCGCGCCAATTGTGAAGAGGGCTTAACGCCCTCTTCCAAAGAAGATAGTTTAAGGAAGGAAGTAATAACATGGTAGAATTCAAAAACAACAAACCCCTTTTCACAATGACAAGCTCAGAAGCAAAAGCCATCTATGATTTTATCGACATCCTAAACTATAATCCCGCATTCTCAGTTATCGAATTGACTGACCTTTTGTTTGACTTCAAAAGCTTTTATGAGGGTGACGAAACTGATTACTTTGATGTTAAAATTAAAGATTAAAGAGGGCTTCGGCCCTCTTTTTTATATCCTAATAGTTAGCGCGCTAATCTTCTCGGCCGACCGCTGGCGGTCGGAAATTTTTTCAATAGGCAAGATTCACAAATTTTCTCCATAAATTTTGTGCAAAATTACTATTTGACTTTTTCCTAAAAAAGTGATAATATATAATCAGAAAGGGGATAGAAAATATGAAATTTATGTTGACTTTCATCGTTCTGTCTATCATCAATGTTATCTTTTCAACTGTTCGCTCTATTGTTACCATTAAAGGCAACAAGCTTTCCGCAAGTATTATCAGTGGTGGCTATTTCGCCTTCTATAATGTGATGCTGATTTACACCGTTGCTGATTTTCCGATGTGGCAGAAATGCGTTATCACTTTTGCTTGCAACGTTGCAGGAGTGTTCATTGTAAAACTCATAGAGGAAAAAATGCGTCGCGACAGACTCTGGAAAGTCGAAGCATCTATACTGAATCGCTACCGCGAGGATGTTTGCGCGATGCTTGAAAAAGCTAAGATTCCATACAATTATATCGAGGGCGTAGGTAAGTATGTTATCTTTAATGTGTTCTGCGCGAATCAGAATCAAAGCAGTGCGGTAAGAGAAATTCTCAAAGCCTATAATGCAAAATATTTTGTGAGTGAGAGCAAAAATCTTTAAAAAAGGGGTTGACAAATAGCCCCTAGTGTGATACAATACAAGTACAAACAAAAGGAAAGGATTTGATACTATGACAAGACTTGAAAAGCTCGACTTCTTAACCGAAGAATGGGGACAGACCTGCGTTGAAGCGATTGTCGCTTGTGAGCCTATTGGAATGACTTTTGACGAATTCCTCACGCATTGCACAGCTTGTGGTGGGAATTGGGGCGGAATGCTTTTAACAGGGCTGCATGAACTGCGGCCGCAGGTTTGGGATGCGATTCCCGACCACATGGGGGTTTATGCTTGGACTTGCATTTGCAATACTTTGGAGCTTTGCGGAATTAAGATGCCGGACTAAAGGGTGAGCAATTACCCTTTAGGATAAAAAAAGAGAGGGAGTATAAAAATGAAAACTTTTTGGGTAGATTTTAGTGGTTACTGTGAGATTGAAGCAGAGACTGCGGAAGAGGCAGAAGAAAATTTCTGGGCATATCTTGCGGAGAACATTCCCCTGCCCCATAACATCTATAACTGTGAAGGAGTCGAGGAAAAACTGCATTATGACGATGAGGATTAAAGAGGGCGCAAGCCCTCTTTCTTTTACTCTCTAATGGTTAGCATGCCAACTATTCGGCCGGTCGCTGGCGACCGGAATTTTTTTCAATAGGCAACTTCTACAAATTTTTAAGTTATTTTTTAGAAAAAATATACAAAAATATTTTTCCCAAAATTATTGACAATCCTCAATTCTTCTGCTATAATACAGATACAATAAAGAAAGGAATTGATACTATGAAGTACTTGATTGTAAAATGTGAACCTTTAGATGACCAGTGGGAATGCGATTGCTACAGAGAGCCTATTTGCGTTGTTGATGATTGGCTGAAGTATAAACCGAAAAAGGATGATGAATATTTTGAGGTTTGGGAAATTAAAGACAATGGGTGTCTTGAACTTGTAAAGGCTTGGGACAATTATTAAAAAAGAGGGTGAAAGCCCTCTTTTTTCGTCATTTTGCACAAAAGGCTCGACGGCGCCTTCACGGCTG
>CAZDQV010000067.1:0-11106 GCA_964507795.1 uncultured Oscillospiraceae bacterium
TTGACTACCATATAAAATTACACTACTCTCAAACACCGTCTCCCGCCACCAGCGAGGCAGATATGCTTGACTACCATATAAAATTACACTACTCTCAAACCTCAATTTCAGAGCAAATGCCCACTACAGCACATAATTTCACATGGTAATGCCACTATTTTAGTGTAATAAACACAAATCTCTATCTATTATATATTCATTAACCTCAATATTCAATTTCTTTTGATAATTGTTTACAAACAAAATATACACCTCTTGATAATTAGCCCACTTGCTGATATGAGTATAGTCTTCGTCCTCCAGATACGAACTACAATTAATCAAAACAAACACTTCCTTATTCAAGAGATTTCGAACCGTCCCCATATATTCAAGCAATCTCTCAGAAAAAAATCCTTCGGGTTCTTTCAAATGCAAATCATACTCCTTAACAAGATGAGCCAACTCAAAATCATCACTGAAATCTATATCGAATTCCGATGCCTCCTGCACTTTTTCAAGAGCATCAACAAATTTCGAATGCAGTTCAACAAGCTCTGATTCAATATCATTAATTTGAATCTCTTTTACAAGCATCTCCACAAGCTTCTTCTGTAGCTCTTTTTTGTCATAAGTAATATCCATTGGAGAACAGATAATATCAGCAAATTTATGCAATGCTTCCTCTTTGTCATTTATATAGAATCCCAGCTTCACGCTTTTCTTTTTAATTTGTTCGTATATAGAAATCACAAGATCCTCAAAATATCTGGCGTTCTCTACAGTTATGAAATTAAGCTTATCCTTCCTCAAATCAAAACATACATTAATCCTGTTATATACAATTCTCATAAGATTACCAGCCTCTCATCCGAATCTATTATTGAGCTTTGTTTTTCACCTACAACATATTCCATCTTTGAATACTGTTTTTCAGTTATGACCAGCATCTGAACAAGACCTTCATCAGGCTTATTACATCTGACTGCACCAACAATAGTATTTGCTACAGTCGGATTAAGAGCGATTTTGCAATAAACACTCTCCTGAAGCATCATAAAACCTTTTTTAATCAGAAATTTTCTGAACTGTCTATAGTTCCTTTTGTTTTCCAGTGTTTCTACAGGCAGATCGAAAAATACAATCACTCTCATATATCTATAGCTCATCTCTGTAAAATTTTATCTGCGACACATCGTTATCATTAAGTGCATCAAATATACTTCTGCAATATACCTTAATCGCATTATTCACATACTGCTTCTTACCGTCAATAAGCACTTCCTCTTCAAACATAGAAAGCAACAGTCCTTTTTCCTCATGTTCAAACTTTTCCAAGCGCAAATCATATACCTTTTTGTCAACAATTACTCTAAAAGGCTCCATCAGATCTGATGCAAGATTGAACTGATTGAACATATTGTCATGAAACAATCCAAGCTGTGTCATATATCCATTGGCAACAACTTCCCTGTTGAAACATGATAAAATTATGGCATATCCATAGTTAAGAGCAGAGTTAACAGAATCCTCATTGCTTCTGGTAAATTCCATGCCAAACAAAGCATTGAAATATACTTTTGCCGCATGGCCTTCTCTGTTGGATTCATCACCAAATTTCATTTCATTGGCGTACTGCAGAAGCATATCTGCCTCTGCGGTACGTCCTCTGAACATCAAATGCCACATCTGCCTTCTGATTTTTTCAGAGACAATTTCTGTCCATACGGCATCTTTGATTTCCTTAGACCAGCTGATTTGTTTTTTTATCTTGGCACTTGTGTCATGACTGCCATAGTACTGTAACAGCTCTGAACAAGGATTGTGTTTTTCATCACAAAACACCACCTTGGTTTTCCTTTTAACAAGCTCACACAGCAGCATTGATGTAAGAGATACAGCTGTAGATTCTATTATGAGCATACCAATCTCACTCAAGTGCACTCTATTCACTGCATCCTGTTTCCTTACAACCAGATAATCCATTTTGTAATCAAGCTTGGCACAGCCCGTAACAACAACAGTTCTCCAACTCATAGCTACAATTTGATTCTATTCTCAAAAATACCTGTAACGGATTGATTAACAAGTACCAGTTCACCCTTGCATAAAGTATTTTTATTAACTTTTATACTTCCTACTGTAGGATTCCCACCAATTAGTCTCAAATCTGCAGTAGTAGCAATATCGCACCTCAGCATGGTTAAAATCTGATCACAAATTTTAGCTTTATCTCTCAAAGAATCCAATGCCACAAACTTTTCTCTATATTGTATCAATTCGCTCCCTTTGTTTGCAGGCCTTCCTTTGTATATTGTATTGTTCAGTTTATCACATAAAATATCATAAATCTTATTCAGCTTACCATCATCAAGGTTATCAAATTTTTCGCTGATTTCATATTCTGTATTCTTATCAAGATATTTTTCAATAAGCCTTATATATTCAGCCGTTTCTTCATCAGTCACAAGCTGAACATTACATTTAAGCATTATATCTTTTTCATTCTCACCTCTCACTCTCATAGGGAATCCTCCTGCTACTATCAATGAGTTTTTCTTGATTTTTTCCCTAAGGACTTTAACATTTTTCAAGCCCTTTATATCCTCACAGTATTCTTCAAAAGCATTAGGATTGTCAGGTAGCATATTTGCGATATATACCGGTACACCAATAATATTTTTAACTCGTTCATTCTTTTTGCCATCAAATTCAATCAATGCAAAATATGATGTTGCAGGACTTGTGTATCCTCCATACTTTTCTGGATCTAAATCCTTTTTAAGTCTTATCATTGCTCCAGTATTTTTCTTAGCCAAAGTTTCATTAAACAATTGCCCCTTACCACAATAGGTATACTCGGTATAGAGGATATTGTTCTTCCTCATGGTCTCTCTTACCTTCTCTATTGTTCCCGCTGTTTTGCTTCCTTTATCCGGAGCTTTCCATACCAGCTTGTCTCCTTTTTTGACATCAAAGTCAAATACTCTGTTTATACTGTAATTTGTCTTATAGTTATCCTTAAGCCATCTCATTGGATTGTTTGTAAACTTTGTATTGTACACATTACCAACAACAATGTTGAGATATGCATCCTTGGCATGATGATAGTCATTGAGCCTTCTTGATTTGAGCATCTTCAGATTATCATGCCTGAACTGTGAAACAAGATTCGCTTTAACATACACAATATCGGTATCTGTATACAGCTTTTTGAATAAATCTGCTACCACCTTGGTCGATTGCCTTGTTTCAACAAGCTGTCTGCTTATGAAGCCTCCCAATTCCTCCTGTGAAAATTCTCCGGCCTTTGTTAGTCTGTCATATTTTTTCTTCGATATGAAACCTTCTTTCAAAAGTGCCGCCCACCAGCTTTTCATTCTGCTTTGAATCTCAGGTGATAATATACCGTTACTCTTCTTTGCGTTGTCAACCCTCTTTACAAGAACAAGATTATCCAAACTGTCATCTTTTATCTTTGACTGAGGATATATATGATCTCTATCCCATCTGGAGCCAGAGCTCATAAGCTCATCTAAATCAATCGGCTCTCCTGTATACATACACCTACCCTGCTGGGTATAATACAAAAACAGTTTTGTGCTGTTAAAGTCTCTTTCATCTCTCTCGCTTATTTCTTTTGTCCAGTCTCTTGCATCTCTTTTGCATCCTGCATACAGCTCAAGCAACTTTTCTTTTCGTGGGTTTCTCTTTCCTTTATTGCGTTGCTTTTGTTCATCACTTTCATTCTCGCGTGCCATTTCTATAAATATTTTGGCAGGAGCACAGCCCATCACTTTTTTGATTTCTTCAGCAATCTGCACCGTCTGCCAGATTGTCCTTTTGTTCATAGGTGAGGTATAAATATCTTTGAAGAGTGATTCATAAGTAAGCTCCGTAATTTCTCCTGATGCATCTGCATTATATTTGTCAATTTCCTCTTTGAAAGTATATCTGTCACTCAAAAGCTGCATCAGGTTGTCATTGGTTTCCCACAAAGCCTTAATAATTGAGAATATTTCCCCAGTTTCCTTGTTTGTTCCTTCAATCCCACTCAAGAATTTCTCCGAGAAATTACCCCATCCGCTATATCTGAATTTGCATATGTTTTTCAGCTTTTCGTCGTCCACATCGTCTTTGTATTTGCTCTTTACAACAGCTTTTAGCATCTTATTGTCATCACCATAAATAGTCTTCCAGCGAATAATATTTTCTATCATTGATTTGACTTTATCATCAGCAACTGCAACTCCGAACACCTTTTTACTGAAGTCAAGATATGAATTCAATGAGGATTTAAAATCTTTATCAAAACCACTCAAATCTTCCGCTGTAAGTGTATCATCATCTTTTTTCAGATAACCCAAAAGCATTTTACCTGTGACTTTTGTATGTTTTTCAAAAAGTTCACTGTATAGTTCCTGTTTTAAAGCAACTGATATTTTATTACCTCTTATCCTCAAATTATTCAGTTCATTCAGAACCATATATTTTGAATAAATTAATGAGTTTTTAGGGACTACATCCTCACCAAAAAGATATGTGCATTTATTTGTCATACGCTCTATAAATTTTTGGTTTGACGCCTCTTTATCAACCATCTCTTCAAAATTCCAAGGATAGATTCTACCTTCTTTTTTTCTTTCTATCCATACATTTGCACCTTCGTCAATATGTCTGTTGCTCAAAGGCCCAATGTAATAAGGTACTCTGAATGAGAATAAAGACATTACTTTCTCCGCTATTGTTACACCATTCTCGTCAGCCTCATCTAAAAATGGCATATAACCTTTTGCATTTTCAAGAATCTTTTCAAGCTCTGCCTTGTGCACCTGATTTGGTATTACACCATTATCCTTGCTCCTCTGAAGTGGCAGCAGACTCTGATTTTCGATTTCTTCAAGAAGTGCTTCATACATACGTTTGTCTGCTGCATCAACCTTCTTATCTTTTATAATGTTTTTTAGCTCTTTATAGAAATCTTCCGTGCTGCATCGTTTGGCAGAATATTTCTTCCCATTCTTTTCAACACTCCCGATATAATTCACATAATTAGCCTTGCCTTTGTAGTCATTGAAAAAAGATTTATATGTTTTAGTATCGCAATATTTCTTCATAATCCGCTTTAATATTGCAAGATTTTCTTTGTGATGGTTGTACTGTTTAACCTTTGCATCAGACAGATTCTCTTCTCCATCCAAAATATCAACGAGAATATTCCAGTCATATACAGCCTTTATCACATCAATCACATAACATTTTTCAGGAAGCTTATCCTCAAGTTCATCATGGATTTCCTCTTCATATTTGTTATCAGAAAACTTAAAGCTTTTTTTCTCAAGAAGCTCGGCATCATCCCCAAACAATTTTTTCATGTCTCCACTGTTCCCAACAATAAGCTTGCATATCTGTTCCACGGCAGCTTTCTTTGTTTTGTGCTCTTCCTTATCATACGCTTTTAAATCTTCATCCACCAGACTTGTCAATTCCTTAGCTTTTACTGATTTTGCAAGCCTTTTGTTTCTGAGAATATTTTCGAATTCATTTTCGAGTTCACTTCTGATTTCAATGTTCAATTCGTCTTTTACAACCTGGATTAGTTTTTCAAATGTTGCCGTAAAGCTCTTTGCATTATTTATATTGCCTTCTATAAGGAAGTGTCCCCTGTTCTTGATAATATGATGTATTGCCAGATACACCAGCCTGATATCATGCACATCTTCATTATCCATCAGTTCTTTTCTGAGATGAAAAACAGTAGGATATTGCATATGATATTCTTTATCCGTAAACTCATCATCATTAAAAAGAAAAAACTTATCTCTTATATCTTCATCTTTGTCTTCTGCATGCAGTCTGCTCTCATTAAGTCTGATATAGAAAGAAGAATCAACTTTTGCCATTTCTTCTGCAAACAATTCCTGTAATATATTTATCCTTTGTTTCCTTCTGTCCAGCCTCCTTCGCATAGCTCTTTTAACTCTACGCTCCGCTGCAGTGTCAGCCTGCTCAAAAAGCCTGATGCCCCATAAAGCCTTGCCTTTTCTTTTGAGTATATTATACTCCTCATCAGTAACTGCCCATCCAACTGAATTGCTGCCAAGGTCCAATCCTAAATAGTAAAGATAATTTTCACTCATCACAAAATTCCTCCATAAAAAATTCACAAAACATATTGACATCCATCCCGTATGGCATTAAACTATATGTAATTTCATTGACTACCATATGAAATTACACTACAAGTTCAAATAAAGAATTTTCCTAATCGCCTTCGGGCTCACATTGTGTGAAACTAATACTTGCGTAAGCAGGTATTTTTTATTTCCTTAATCACAGCCTCTCCATCTCTACCCACCTAATAATCCAGGAGCTCACCATCATAGTCATACATGTCATCACCTTCATCATAAAAAGTAAATTCTCCCCTGTCTATCTTTGTTTTGTTGCTCCACCATGGTTCATCATCCTCATCTTCTTCCTTGGTAAAGTCAATTTCTATCTCACACTCTCCTGCAGCCACACGCTCCACCCAATCAGCCAAAGCCATTAACTTCTCTACAAGCCCACCCTGTTCACTATCTGCCTCACAACACATCATATATTTCTTCGATTTTGATATCTATATCATCTATCATTTGCTTCCTCCCTAAAACAAAAACCTCAAGACAAAGCATCTCTGCTCTGCCCTGAAGTCATATCCCTTTACCTTACCTATATTTTTCATCTTGTACCCTCTCGTAAACACACTATGTTTGCTGCATCTATTATACATTGTTCAGACTATTTTGACAACAACGTTTTTGTTAAACTCTAGGCCCATTTCAAACCCCAACTACCCCACTATCTTGGCAATACTCCCGCCACTTACTTCCTTGGTCACAACAATTTGCTTATCAATCCTGTTTTTAAGCTCACCCACGTGGGATATAATTCCCACAAGGCGGTTCCCATCCGCAAGATCAGAAAGCGCGCGCATCGCCTGATTAAGCGAATCCTCATCCAGTGAGCCAAAACCTTCGTCTACAAACATGGTATCGAGCTTAACTCCACCTGCTGAAGCCTGTATCTCATCAGAAAGCCCCAAAGCAAGGGAAAGTGACGCCTTGAACGACTCTCCACCCGAAAGAGTCTTCACACTCCTCTCCGTCCCGTTATAGTGATCGATTACGTCAAGATCAAGACCGCTCTGGCTACGGTTGTTCTCCGCTTCCCTGCGGCGTTTTAATTCATACTGCCCTCCGGACATTACCATAAAACGTGTATTGGCACGTGCAATAATCCGGTCAAAATATGTCATCTGTATATATGTTTCAAGCATAATTTTTTCCTTGCCCGAGATATTTCCATTTGCCGTATTTGACAGAGCCTTCACCCATGTATACCGCTTCTCAAGCTCTGTAAGGGAATTCACCTTATTAAGGATATTATCAAGAGCCTGCCTGTTGGTCTGCACCCTCGCATTAATCACCTTGACCATGCTGTTACATTTATCTCTATCATTTGTTATCTCAAACTTTCTCTTTGCTTCAGCTTCCCTGTCAAGCTTCAGGTCAGAAGCAAGCTGCCCTGTAAGGTCTCCTATGCTTGACCTGTATCCGGCAATTTTCTCATTAGACTCAATCAAGCTCTTTTGAGCCTTTTGATATGATGTCTCGATCTCTTTGATTTTAATTTCTGCAGCTTCAACTTCTTTTACAGCCTCATCCCTGCTTGCAAAAGCAAGTGTCTTTTTTTCATTGTCACGCTGCAGGCTTTTTTCTTTCAATGCAGTCTTTTGGGATTCTAAATGAGTTCCCTGCTCAGAAAGTTTCTTTTCTGCATCTTTAAGTGCAGATTCCATCTTCGGTATTTTGACACCGAGTTCTTCTCTTCGTTCAACTCTTTTCTCTTCCGCTTCAACAGCTGCCTTCAATACATCTACATTGGCCAGAACTGATTTTATCTCCTTCGGAAGAGTTGTTTCTGCTGCATCTGCAGGGAGGTCTGTCCAAAGCTCCCTGACCAGTTTCTCTGTTTCTTTTATCTTCTCATCAGCCATGACTTTTGTTTCCCTGCATTCACCGCTCTTTTGCTCTGCAGCTTCACGGGCCTTATGGGCTGCTGTCCTGGCTTTTTTGAGCTCAGCTTCAGTCGGCGCATTCTCGGATTTCTTGGCAATGCAAGGATGCTCTAATGCTCCGCATACAGGGCAAGGCATGCCATCCTGCAATGTCTCTGCGATTATACCTGCCTGTTCATCTAAAAAAGCACGATGCATTTCTTCATAGCTCTGGTTTGTTTTCTCAGAAATCTCCGCCGCCTGTTTGTATCCCTGCTGAAGCTTTTCTAATTTTTTGCGCAGTTCATTACAGGCTTTGAACCTGTCTGCAAGCTCCTGGAGTTTACCTTGTCTTGCGATTTCCTTTTCGAGGCTGTTTGCAAGCTTTGCTTTTCCCTCACCTGCATCAGAGAGTGATTCGTATTCTTTTTTGAGTTTCTCAAAAGCAGCAATCTCCTGACTATATTTGGTCTTCTCCATTTCAAGGGCTTTTTCCTGCTTGGAAATACCGTTTTCATACTCCTTTATCTGCTCTTCAAGTATGGCAAGGCTCTCATAACGCTGATACTCAGCTTCTATTTTTGCTTTAGTATCTGCAAGACTTCTGCTTCCAGGAATTCTCTTCTCTGCTGCTTCAAACTCAGATTTCAGTTTCTGATTTGTTTCAGATTCCTCAGCGAGATTAACTTTGGTTTGTTCAAGTGTCTTTTCAAGGTTTTCACGAGTCTCGATTTTTCCAAGATTCCCATTGATAATCCCAAGCTCTATGTCAGCTGTCTCAATTGACTTTTGCAAAGCTTCAAGTCTGTCACTGTCCTGCCTCAGCAGCTTTTTAATCACACCGACAACCTCATCTGCAGGCAGCTCTCCCTGCTTTGCTTTTTTGACTTCAATGCTGATAACATCATCTTCATCACATGATATGCCGTCGATATATTGTCTGATGCTTCCTTTTGCTGTATCACACTGATTCTTCAGCTCACCTGACTCATCCTTTAATTTTTGCTGCACGCTCTGGTAAAGCCCTGTTTTGAATATCTGCCGGAAGATTCCCTTGCGTTCTTCTGTTGATGCAAGCAGCAGCTTCAAAAAATCTCCCTGTGCAATCATTGCAATCTGTGAAAACTGACTGCGACTGATGCCCAGTATGTTTTCTATGGCTTCATTTACATCCCTGGCTCTGGTGAGAACACGGCCATCCGGATATTCCAGGCTTGCATCTGCTTTTTGTTTGGTAACTCCCTCGCCTCTTGTTTTGGGGCGATCATATTCCGGGTTTCGTTTGACTTTGTATTCTTTGCCTGCATATGAAAAAACAAGTTCTACTTCAGTTGGAGTAGCTGCATCAGCATATTTGGAGCGAAACATGGATACCTCACGGCTATCTCCGCTTGCTTCACCATATAGGGCATATGTAATAGCATCAAAAATTGTGGTTTTACCTGCACCTGTATCACCGGTTATAAGGTAGAGGCCGTTTGTTCCGAGTTTGTCAAGGTCAAGAACAGTTTTGCCTGCATAAGGGCCGAATGCGGATAATGTTAATTTAACAGGTCTCATTGTTTGTCCTCCCATATATTTTGTATCAGTTCCTGCATATACTGTGTTTGCTCTTCATCCATATTCCTGTTGTTTTGCAATGCATAGAAATCAGAAAAAAGCTCCAGAGGCGTCTTCGATTCAACATCTGCAGCGCCATCTATCTGTGCATTGCTCCGGGTTCGTATGTTGTCATAATCAAGTTTCATAAGCCGGTGATAAACTGTTCGCAGCTTGCCGATGGCATCCGGAATATCCTCTTCGTCTGTGAGGGTAATATGCGTATAATCCTTCTGCCATGTGGTATTTTCATAAAAGGATTTCAGTGTAAGCTCTGCATATGTTCCTTTTAGCTCCACAAGGTCATGCTTTGGAACAAGGGCAATTGTTTTGTATGCAACATCACCTTTGGGGCCAAGCTCAACTATTGTCACACTTTTTTGATCTTTGGATTCAGAAAAAGAATATTTGAGAGGTGTGCCGCAATAACGGATTTTATCTGAGCTGCAGGTTTGAGGAGAATGAATATGGCCTAATGCCACATAGTCAAAATCATCAAACACGGTGGCGTCTACATTGTCTGAGCCTCCGACAGATATTTCTTCTGACTCTGAGCGCTTTGCACCTGTGACAAACTGATGTGTTACCAATATGTTTCTGATATCGGGATTAAGGTTCATCTTTGAAATGGCGTATTCTATTGCTTCAGTATATGTTGTGATATCCTCTTCGCAAACTTTGCGTACATGCACAGGTTTAACAAATGGCAGCATGTATACATTAATCTCACCATATTCATCGTGCAGGGTAACAGGCACTATATCCCCGTTATATACAGGAGACATGTGAATGCCGCCTGCATCCATGATGCGTGAAGCAAATGCTATTCTCTCCGGAGAGTCATGATTGCCGCTGATAACAAATACCTCTAATTTTCGTTTTGCAAGAGCAACAAGAAAATTATCGAACAGCTGCACAGCCTCCGCCGAAGGGACAGATTTGTCATAAACATCGCCTGCAATAATTACACAGCCAGGCATCTCCTCATCCACAATACCTATTATCTTCTTGAGTATATATTCCTGATCCTCAATCATAGAGTATTCATTCACTCTCTTGCCAAGATGAAGATCAGATAAATGCATCAGCTTCATAAACTTCCTCCTTAATCCAAATGTTTAATATATTCCGCCTTTAATCCTGTGCTCCACTTTGTTTTCAGCTGCAGTATAGCGGTATCCTCCGTAATCTTCAAGGCAGAACCCCCCTGCCCCGCCTTGAAGGTATATCTAAACATATTTCCCCACCTGTTAATTAAAGCCCTCTCAATAGAACGGGTATTGCATCAATTATACATTGTTCAGACTATTTGCACAACATTGTTTCCCCTCATCATCATTTAACCACTCATGTCCTTCCTCCTTTCACTCTACAAACAAACCTTTTACACGTTCAACGTATCATACCCCATGTACGTTTTTTGGTGCCTTGTTCTGTGCCAAAATATAACAAAAAGAGGCCGTCCCGCAAACAAGCCTCATTTATCC
>CAZDQV010000068.1:0-11085 GCA_964507795.1 uncultured Oscillospiraceae bacterium
GTGTCAATTGGTACTGGAACACCTGAAAAGGCGACCAATCAAATTGATCTGTTGACGGGACATTCCTCATTGGTTACAAAAGATCACGAACACTATCAGCGCAAGTGTTCAGGAACAAACCCTGCGACATCGTATCGAGATATGCAAGTAGTTCGCGACCGTATTTAGTCTGGTTGAGCCAGTAGTTCCAGTCGTCAGACTGGAATGAGTTAGGCTTCGTTGCTTCGACAGACACCGAGCCTACAGTAGCCTTGAAAGGTGTACCCACAGTACCGCCAGAATCGGCATTGTCTTCATCGTCGAGCGTCAAGAGATGAGCCGTCATGAGGAATAGGCCGTATTCACGGTAAGGCCCGATCATGGGCATGCCGGGAGCGGACGGCGTAATGTGGAACATTGCGCGTTGTCCTGCGTTCTGAACGACTGCTTTTGTATGCTTCTCTTCGTCGTTAAACTCTGGGAAGCGAATCAAGAAATCTTCCAGTGGAAACACCGGCGGTTTTGGCGGCTCTCCAATAGGACAAATACAATCCCCCATGACAACTCCTTCCGAGAAGGATCACTTCTCTGCTTTAGCGCGGCGTCTCTTTTCAAGATTACGCTTTTTCACATAAGACGGAGCGCCAGCGTTCATCTTCTTCGACGCGGCAAGATCCTCTTCGGCGTGTTCGATATTCACCGAACCGTCAGACTGAATCTCTCCGCCAGCCTGTTCAAGATCTTCTTTCGTATACGGACGACCGTCAATATGCTCATCGTCGAGCATATCCTTCTTTGCAATCTCGCTCGCCTCGCTCTCGCTGGCCTTACCCTTCACGACGGCGATCAGGCCCTTCTCAATGTCACGCCTGAACTTAGGAACACCCATCAGGTATTCGAGCGCGACATCGTCAACGAACGTCAAGACGCTATCAGGAATGATCTTCGAGCGTTCATCCATCGGACGGCCAGAAAGTAATTCTGCGCCACCGACAAGCCCTGCGCCACCATTGATAAGAACGCCAGAACCAATGGGCCTGAAATTACCTGCGACGAACTCCCATTGCTGATAAGTGAACGGAGTAGGACGCTTGCTAATAATCGTATGCATGTTTTTTTTACCTCCAACTTTTTAATGGATTGTAAATGAAAGAATACAGGGAGCGACGTGCATTAGCACACGCCGCTCCCCATATCATTAGGCTTCGTAGAAACGAATACCAGTCGGAGCCGCGATCAAGCAGCCAGCAACAGAGGACGAATACGCCTCCTCGCGACCCTTAAGCGACGGCATCGCACCGACGAGGCGAAGCGCGCTCGTGCGAACGAGGTTGACCGTGTCGAGGCCGACATCAGGAACGTTCTCCGCGAACACAATGCACTTGCCATCGAGCTCGGGCTTGAACTCAATCGTCGCGCTCTTCCAGTTCTCCTCCATCCACTTATTCGGCGTATAGCCCATATAAGTGTTCGTGATCGTGAACTGCTGCTGCCACGCGAGCGGGCAAAGCACCTTGCACTTCAGCGTATCGGCATCGCCATTACCGTTGAGCGCGTTCGTCAGGTTAGTCTTGAACAGGCGGAGCGTCGCGATAACACACGCAACATCCGTCGTGTCCGAGATATCCTTGCCGTCCGAACCCTGCGGAAGCGACGTGCCAGCCGTCATGCCAGGATCGTTAAGAACGCCATAGAGCTTCTTATTATCGACCGTCGTGCCATTCCAGAAGAAATTATTCTCCCAGATCGACTGCGCGAGAACGAGAGCGTCCTTCTTGTCCTTGTACGGATTACGGCGCATCACCGAGCCAACCATCTCCTCACGCTTCGTGACTTCGAGACCCCACTCAAGGCGAATCGTGTCACGAGTATCATAACCGTACTTGTAACCGACATACGCCGGACGAGCAAAGTCATCATACTGACCAGCCTTCGGAGCAGTAAGTTCGCGCGTCTTGAACACAACCTTCTCCGTCAGCCAGTCGCCCATCGCCTTGACACCGAACGTCGAGGCAGCCGTACGACCGCGATAGAGACGATTGATAACCGACTCGTTCCAGACCATGAAGAACTGACCGAGCGCGTCAATGTTAGCATCACCGAGCTCGAAACCAGCATCCTTCGCCCACGCCGAAACCGCATCCTTATACTCAGGATCGGAATCAAAGACGCGCTTAAGAGCCGCCGCATCACACGTGAAGCCCTTGTTACCAAGTTCCTTCACAATGTCAACGCCGCCCTTCAGAGCATCGCACACATGAATCGTCTTCTGCAGATCGGAGGCCGACGCAGAATCACACACCATCGTAAAGTCCTTATTCATATTGCTTTACTCCTTACGCAACGAGACGAATAATCGCGCCCGTACCATCCTCCGAAACCTGAACGACCTCGGCCACCTTCGTGTCAGTATCGCCAGCCTTCTTGTAGATGCACTTCGAGCTAACAATGCCAGTCGTGATCTTATCGCCAACAGCCCACGTCTCACCAGACGCGACAAAGACGAACCACGAACCACGCGACGCAACGGCAATACCCTGCTCGCCAGCCGGCACCGTAATCGACGCGGTGGAATCAGGGAGAACCATACGCACGTGCTGTTCAGGACCGACCGCCATGCCGAGATACGTACCAGCCGAAACTTCGGCCGCGCTCGTCGGCGTGTAGATCTTACCACTCTTAACGTAAGCGGGAGAACCAAAGGTCACCGCCGCGCTCGCCTCGTAAGCGTCGGCACGGAACGGCTGACCGTTCGCATGCGTGCCAGGAACGCCAAAAGGCATTTCATTACCAATCGTAGTCTGCATTTTTTTGCTTCCTTTGATTATCTCGTCTTACTTGATGAAGTCATCAATCGTCTTCTTGACGCTCTTCGCGTCCTCGACGATGGACTTCTGGACAACTGCACCGCTACCTGCGAGGCAGCCCTTCAACGCGACGATAGCGTTTTCGGGATTAACACTCTTAAGGAAGGCAGGAGCGGAATCCATAGCGCAAACCTTGACAGCCAGATCCTTCTCGGTCTTGATGCCGTCCATTGCGATAGTCCCGAAACGAGCCTTGCAATCTTCAGCGAGAGCGACCGCCTTCTTGTATTCAGCGATGGCCGCGTCACACGCCTCCGCGCAAGCCTTCTCGGCTTCCTTCTTCGCCTCCTCGGCCTTGTCCTCCGCCTTCTTTTCGGCTTCGGCAACAGCCGCGTCAACGGCCTCCTTCTTTTCCTGCTCGACCTTCGCCTTCGCCTCGTCATCGGCTTTGGCCTTCGCCTCTTCGGCAGCCTTCGCCTCTTCCTCGGCCTTCGCTTTGGCCTCATCAGCGGCCTTCTGTTCCTCCTCCGTAGGAGTATTCAGAAAGTCCTTACACTTCGCCTTGACTTCGTCGGAGCAACCCTTAAGGGCTTCAACGACTTCATCTGCGGAGAGCTTGGTAATATCCATGTCGGGTTTCTCCAACTGAATTTTTTCGTCACGAGTGAATGTACTGTCATTGACGCGGCAATCGTGACCATTCCTTGCCTCGTCCACAAACGCCAGATGATTTCCACACCTGAGGTTAGACTGCACAAAATCATACTTCTCGCCATTCCATTCTCCAGACTTGCGCACGAAGTCGCAAGCATAGGCGAGAGACAATTCACGTTTACCAGAATCGATCTTCTTGATAAGCGAAGGGCTCCAGACATCGACACGACCGTGCAACTCATTTCCAATCACGTGGACATTCGTAAGAACGCCAGCCGACGGACGCTTATCAGGAGATACGAAACCATCGCCGACACCAATGACCGTATGATCATCGAGAATCGGCTTCGCCTGTAGACTTTCAACGAAGTCAGGCTTTTCGATTTCGGATTTCGGACGATAGACGTTGTAAATCCCATTAGGCTTCAAGCCTAACTTTCCTTCGACATCAATCTCTCTTCCGAGGTATTGAGCAATACACTCACAGAAGAACTTACAATCGTCGTAAGTCCTGAATCCGTTTTCGTCTGTCTTTTTATTTTTGCTCATCGATGATTATAATATCAAAAAATTATTCTTTTGGCAACTCGACATCGCCTTTGGGCTCGTCAGCATTATGATGCGTTCCTGCCTTTTTAATGACAGAGCCACGCTTGAACGCATTAGCCTCTTCAAGGAACTTCGATGCGCGAGCCTGTTCATAAAGGATCTCTGCCTTTTCAGTAACAGTAGGAACGTCGAAGTCGCCAAACTCCGTATAGAAGTCAATCGGCTTGCCAGTCATACATGCCGTAAGAATCTTGCACGTCTCTCGAATGATCGGGTCGAGATCGGCCTTGCGCATTTCCTGAAGTTTCTGCGTATAGAGTTTGACTTCATAGTTTCCAGAGTTGGCGAAACCAGTCAACTGCGCCATCATAAACTTCGGAGACGGAATACCAATCTCCGCGCAAAGAATACCGTACTGCGCAGTCGTAAGAGGCATGCATTCGGTAAGGTATGTATCCATCTGCTTCGCATTGCTATTGCGAGGCAAAATGACCGGGCCCCAGTTATCCGCATTGATAGACATGTTCTTCAGGAATTTACGCGCCCATTCAGGATTCGCAGTCATCTTGCGAATATCACCTTCCATTACGAACTTACGCTTCGAGCGGAGGAGCATAGACGATTCATTCGCACAGACTTCAGCCGAATACAGACGCTCCAGAATCATCTGCGGAATAGACGGGCCTTGCCACTTATACATCGGCTGGTAGACCTTCGACGTAATGAAATTACGTCTAAAGAAGATCCACGACCTATGAATGTTTTTTGCGACATCGTGCTTATCTTGCGATCCGTAGACATACCAACGCGACGGAATCATATGATACTTATATGTCGGATCGTTCAGTTCGCGAGATCCAGCATCGAAGTTCGGAGCAAGGTAGTAAGGCTCAATAACCGTCCAGCCGAGAAACGTCTTTCCCTTGAACTGCCCGTAGTCCATAAGAGGGACGGACATATCAATGTCCTCCTCAAAACATGGAACCATCAAGGCGGCGCCATAACAACGCTTATGATGCTCGAACGTGCGGAGCGTTTCGTCGAGATTGAAGTTTTCACTCTCAAACGTATCAGTCAGAATCTGGACGAGCTTTTTATCTTTCGCTCCACGTGGAACAATCTTATATCCAGCCGCGACCGCGTCCTCGCCCGGCATCGAATCTGCTTTGTTCACAAAGATATTCTGATCGAACCAAGCATTGACCATGTCACCGAGATAGAAGTTTCTCGCGCCGAAATGTTTGAGCGCCTTGCCAATCGGTCCTTTGAACGACATGATCGACTGTGGAAGCATCTCACGATATCCAATCGGGCAAGGGCCATTGTATTCTGGCGCGGCCGCGTCCGTCACAATCTTGTTGTGGATACCGCCAACAGGAATCGAGACTTCAGGAAAGATAGACTTCTTGATTTCCGAATCAGCAATCTCATCAACAGGAGAAAGATATGTTGCACCATCTTCAGCCATGTGAAGATACTTTTCCCTATAAGAGGAACGCTTTTTAGAATTAGTTTTATTCATACGATAATTCCTGTGTGACTTGTAATATACCAAAAAACTCAAAATTCATCAACATCATCATCGGAAGAATCGAGGTCTTCTGCATCGAGAGACGACGCATCGACATCTCCAATATCGTAGTCGATATCGTAATTACTAATTGCGATATTCTCATGTTCGGAATATCGGCAACAGTCAGGGCAATGATCGCCTTTCTTGCCTGGGGCATCGAGCCAGCCCTTACCGCCAGGAGCGACCGCCGATTCAAACATAGGAAACTCGACTGCCGAATGTGGGCATCGTTCAGGATCGATAACAATTTCCTTCAAGCCCTGAAGATATGAATATCCAGAGTTTCTGTCGTTCGCTCCTTGCTTCGGTGCAAACTCTACCGCGAGATTATAAGGAGCGTTCTTTAAAATCTCCGCTTCTGCTTTGCCCTGCGCATCACACCAGATTGTTTCGTCTCGACAGTTCTGTGTGTGCTTTACAATCTCTTCAGCAAACGCCTCGTATTTATTTTTACCATTCGCAGGAAGTTCATCCTGATAGATTTCATCAAAGATATAGAGTTTCTGGTCATGGACATATGTTTTCAAGAACACATTAGGATCAGAATACCCCCAGTCGATTCCCATGTTGAAATAATCGAAGTTCGCAATCTCTTCGTCGGTTATCTTACGGATGACAATATTCTTGAAGTACTCACCACCAGTTCCGGTAATGAGGCCGAGATACATATGCTTGTACTGTGTCGGCTTCGTTGTACGCATCACCTCGATCTCATTCAGGACTTTGCGACCGAGCCACTTCTTCGGCATTGTCAGATAAGTAGATTTATGAGTAAATCGATTCGGCTTCAATTTACCCATGCGAGCCTCTTTGTTGATCCAGTCAAATTGAGACTTCGGAGGATTGTAAGTCAGAATCGTCATGTACTCCATGCTACCGCATCCGTCGTCGTCGTAATCAACCTCATCAGTATCAGCACCGCCACGGAGAAGCGAGGAGACGGCCTGATCGATTTCCTCCATCGAACTAAACTGTTTGGCTTCCTCGAACCACGCAATTGAAATATAGCCCTTTTCGACGGTGATAGATCGAACCTTCTCTTCATCGTCCAAGCCTACAAAGAAGATTTGCTGCCCAGTCTTTTCATTCGTAAAGGTCAATTCGGTCTTATTCGGCTTCCAATGGAAATAGCCCAGACGTTCGCGCACCTTCATCATCTGCTTCCAGCACGACTTGCGAAGCGACGACGCGACCTTACGGATAATGACAGCGTTCTTATCTTTGTCGTTCTCCAGAGCAAGCCAGACAATTACAGAAGCGAAATAAGACTTACCAGAAGCACGACCGCCCTGAAGGAATAATTCATCATACTTACAAGGAGGAACATTGCCACGCAAATCTTTTCCGACTACAAACGGAGCAATAACATTCCAGACGGTATTCATCGCAGGATTCCACAGGTCTGAAAGATTGATTTGCCCTGCTTCTCTTTTGATTGTCTTATCTTCCATTTGCAACCTCACTCTTCAAGCGGACTTTTGCTTTCAATAATCGGTATGCCGTCCTGATCGGTTTTCACTTCAGGCATATTGAAATTAATGATGACGCGCTTCGATGTATTCACGCCATTAGACACAGAACTTTCATCGCCATATTTTTCAGGCATCAACTTACGGAGAAGGAACTCTTGCGACTTCTGTTTCGCGATTTCGTTTCTTCCTTGCGTAGCAAGTGTAAACGCCGACTTCTCTACGGCCTGTGCCATTTCACGCTCCGCCTCTTTGCGACGCACGACCAATTCGGGATCTGACGCAAGGAGTTTAGTAATAACAAACGGGCGCACGTGCGTCGCCCTTGCAATGTCAGCATCAGAAGGAAACTCGCCAGACAGCAACATCAAAACGATTTTATCTCTCGTCGTCTCTGGCAAATCTTCAACGCGCTCAATCACTGTCGGTAGTGTTTCTCCCATTCGACTTTACCTCCACAATTTTTCTACCGTACTTCTGAATAAAAGATTTCAACGCCTCTGAAGCACCGATAGGTAATCCATGCTTCTTATCGAGAACTCTACACTCTTTTCTTTCTCTCTTCTTCATACCTATCCTATCTATTCCTATCCTATCATATCTAGTACCTATTGATAGTGCAGCGATAGGGTATTAGACTTTGGTTGTTATACGCTTCCCATACTCCGCCATAAGAAGAGCATCTGCATATCCGTCGTGGCACTTCGTGCATCGTTCGGTTCTGCGCATGTCCACTTCTGGATATAAACGTTGAGCCGTTCTTATATGCTCGTCCTTATCGTTTCCGCATCCAAATGATTTAGTCCACGTTCGAGGATCGACCAATTGAAACGGAATCCTAAACGCAGTAAGCAAGCCCTGAATAAATCCGAAGTTCGCTCCGAAGTTGAACATCGAAGATACGCCCTGCTTTGGCATAGCGTGTACTTTCTCGACTATACAAAAGCAATCTTGTCTCACTCCATTACCAGAGATATGCCTCAAAACATCGGCATAGATCCCTTCAGAGAACGCTCGAAACGTAATCTTATCTGAAAACAGAATTAAGGAAGGATCGATAACGCAAATCGCTCCACTCTTTCCTGGATCTATGCCAATGTAAATCATTATGGATTCCTATTAGAACGCATGAACCTTCGTGTTACACTCGCTAATCGCCTTCAGAAATCCGATAAAAGCGAGCACGGCAATCTTGAACGGGTTATCACCGCAAATGCGGATCGCCGCTTCGGGGCGCTTCTCGACCTTCTTGACCGGTTTCTTCGGCATAACTTTCTTGACAGGCTTCTTGACAGCCTTCTTCGGAAGGGCAATCTTCTCGACGGACTTGCCTTCGACCTTGACAGGCTTCTTCGCCTTGTAAGTCTTGTTGCGCTTCGCCTTCAGAGCCTTACGGCACTTGTCGCCACAGACGGACGCGTTCGCCGTCTTCGGCGTGAACTTCTTGCCACAGATAACGCACTTGCGCATCTCGATCTTCTTGCTCATGTTTGTTTCCTTTTTTGTGTTTGGTTTTTTCTATGAGGATTGTCCTCTTTAGAAAGGCAAATCTTCTTGGCTTACCGCTTCTTCCGAGGCGGCCGATTCGGCAGGATCTGCGCGTTCGAGAATTTCAATCTCGTTCAGATTGAGTTTATTGATCGCGTACATCTTCTGCGTTCTCTCGCTAACACCTTCATTCAAGGTAGGAATAAGTCTAACCTTCACCTTGTCACCGACGGCCAGAGTAGGATCGACTTTCGGCTCGCTCTTCTTCGACACGGTAACGCAAATATGCTGGGGCCATTTTTCGGTAGAATCATCCTTCTGGGTCTTCAGGTAAAGTTCAATACCGTATTTAGAATCCCTGCGACGATAGACATATCCGACATACTCAAACGCCTGATAGTTCATTGTGTTTATTTTCCTTTCTTTTCTTGTTGTTTCTTTTTCTGTAGATAATCAATAGCCGCGAGTTTGTTTTTCATTCTCGCTTCCTTGACAGCCTGTGATTCGTGTTGCAATGGAGAATGACGCATTTCTTTATCAGAAACAAACCTCTTCGACGGACGGTCGTTTGTAATATCGAAATGATGCATCAGAACCATTTTGATACGCGTCCTATACCCAACAAGTTGCTCCGTAAGAAGTCCGACAACCCAATCAGGAACTGGAGGATCTTTCAATTCATCAATAGGATGATTAGCAAGAATCTCGCTTTTGATCTTACCAGTGAGAACACCGTAGTGATCTCTAACCTTCTTTTCATCCATTACGCGCTCGATTGCATTAGGAGATAACATTCTTCCTCCTTTCTACTTTCGCCATACGCATCTCCTCACGAAGCAACCCGTCGATAATGTACTTGCGAACTCGACCAGAGAAATTGCCGAGCGAATTGATACGCGCCTTGATTAGTTTCGGGACGACGACGCTAATCACTGCGGAATCTTCTGCAAATACAGAATGACGAGATTTCATTATTTATCCTTTGAAAGAAGATACATCGCAATCTTGGTTGCCATCTTCTTTGCGCTCTTGTTCGCTGGATCGAGTTTACCATTCGCCCATGTCAGGCTCGCCGCTTCGATGAGCGTGATAAAATCCTCGCGAGGCATCATCATCTTCGACATCGATGCGACTGTATCGATTGCATCACAGATAGACTTCAGAACTTCATCTCCTTGCGTAACATCGAGAGCGACATATTTCTTACCCTTACCGCGCAACCATTTCTTATGCGCATTCAGGATCTTTACTGCATCCTTGAAGTTCATCGGTTATCCCCCTCTCCGACAATAACGCCACGATTGAGGCGATCTGTAAGTTTAGACAAATTCTTCTGCGCGACATCATCCATATTGAGATGAAGGATAGAGCAACATTCCGCGACCATCCAGAGAACATCGCCTAACTCTTTCGTCATATCGACGATGAAAGCATCCTCTTCGGCCGTGCGATCTCCAACGTTTATCATCGGGAAGTATCCGCCATGCTTGCGAAGATACTTCGCGACCTTACCTGCGACTTCGCCAGCCTCCTCGCAAAGACCGAGGAGAGGATAGTACGGAGTTTCGCCATACGCAGCGAACTTGTGCGCCGATTCCTGATATTGATTACAATCCATAGTGTTCCTTTTTGATGAGTGTATTATATCAAAATAAATATCGTCCTGTCAAATGGTATCTTATACCACTTGCAAAGAATGTTCCTTTACTAGCCGTCTCCATAACACCGCGCATACTTCGTGTGTAGTCAACACAAGCGTTTCTTTATCACGCTTGTAGATCTCGTGACTACTAGATTTTCGAACAAGGACAAATCCATTCTTCAGCACAATTCGTCGCGCATCTTTGTATTTGACATCTGACGTTCCCATAATAGTACCAGTCTGGACATGACTGGACATTTCGCAATGTCCAGCATGTCCTGTTGATCGTTTTACTTTTCAGTTGTCTGGAAAGAGAATGTACCACATTCTCTCTTTCGACGTTCCTTCCTCTCGCGATATTTGTCTCTGCGGTGTTTCAGATAAGCCCTATGTTTCTTTTCATAGAAATCAGTTCGATTGCAGTATCCTGCAAAGAATCCAAGACCGAACATCACGATAGTAAGCATCGCATTTAGAATACCGTATAACATAATTACTTCCTTTCTTTAGAGGTGTTTCACTTCTTTCTTGCCAGTATACTTACGGATGAGATCAATCTCATTCTTGATAGAATCGTTGATTATCTTTACCGTGTTTACAGCGAAGGCTGGAAAGCCACCTTCCTTCTCTGGCACTTTGTCGAGAACAGCCTTTGCAATCTCCAGATCGGCAAGCGCAAGTTCGTAATGCGCCGTCGCGACCCGAAGATTCTTTAGGTACTTCTCGCGTCTTCGATAGTATTCTACTTCCTTCTGATAATTTTTATCAGACTTATTGACTGTTATTTTCTTTTCCATTTTGTTTACTCCTGATCGATGAATGGACTATGTTTCAGGTATACGAGTTTATTGAGTATTTCCTGAAAGTTCCTCTCCTCATCATTCTCTTCTTGTTTTAGAATCTGAACGATTCGAGATAGGCGGT
>CAZDQV010000069.1:0-11016 GCA_964507795.1 uncultured Oscillospiraceae bacterium
GCAAATTGCTAAAAAGTTATTCTAAAACCGAATAGTCGATTTCAATGTTTTTTTAGTGATTCATTAAACTTTCGACCATTTACAACATATATACAATGTGATAAAATATTCACGATGTGCAGTGATGCACATAATATTTGTTTTCACATAAATTTTCATATAAAACAGGAGGACGAAAATGAGCAGTCAGTGTTGCTGTGGTGGCGACAAAGCCAACACATTTACAGAATTGGCTCCGGTACTTGAAAAATACGCTAAAGTTCCGGGAAGTCTGATTACAATTTTACAAAAGACACAGGATATTTACGGATATCTTTCAGTAGATGCCATCAACTATATTTCTGAGATGACAGGAATTAGACCGGCAAAAATTTACGGTGTAGCTACATTCTATTCACAGTTCAGATTAAAACCTGTAGGTAAATATCTGATTATGCTTTGTCAGGGTACGGCCTGTCATGTCAACGGTTCCAAGATGATAGCGGAAGCTGTTTGTGAACATCTTGGCATTTCTGATGGAGAAACGACAGAAGACGGCATATTTACACTTAACAATGTAGCCTGTCTTGGTTGCTGTTCACTTGCACCTGTAATGATGGTCAAAAGTGCAGAGGGTGATGAAACCTATGGCAATCTCACCAAAGACAAAGTAAGAAAAATTCTTGATGAAATCAGAGAAGGGGCATAGGAGGTGAACAGTATGAAAGTTGTTATCGGACAGGGCAGCTGCGGTATTGCGACAGGTGCCAAAAAAACAGCGGCCGAGTTTGAGAAGCAGATTGCAGAGAAAAATCTTGACATTAAGACAGATGTTACAGGTTGCGTGGGAACATGTTATCTGGAGCCTATAGTTGATGTTTATGATGACAATGGCGAAATGACCAGATATGTCAGAGTACAGCCCGAAAACGTTGCAGAGATAGTTGAGAGTCATCTTGTGGGAGGAACTCCTGCAGCAAATCTTGCAATCAGTGATGAAGACAAAGAGTTTGTAAACAGGCAGCAAAGAGTTGTGCTCAGAAACTGTGGCCTTATAAACCCTGAAAAAATAGAAGAGTATACTGCTGTAGGCGGATACAAAGCTGCCGAAAAAGCTGTTACACAAATGACACAGGATGAAGTAATAGAAGAAATTAAAATTTCCGGCCTTAGAGGCAGAGGTGGTGCCGGCTTTCCTACATGGTTCAAATGGAATGCCGCCAAAAGCTCACCGGGCAAAGAAAAATACATTGTATGTAACGCCGACGAGGGAGACCCCGGTGCATTTATGGACAGATCAGTTCTTGAAGGTGACCCCCATTCACTTCTTGAGGGCATGATTATAGGCGGTTATGCAATGGGAGCCATAGAAGGCATTATTTATTGCAGAGCCGAGTATCCTCTTGCAATCAAAAGACTTGAAATTGCCATGGAGCAGGCAAGAGAAAAAGGATTCCTGGGCAAGAACCTGTTTGGTTCAGGCTGGGATTTTGATATCAGAATCAAAGCCGGTGCAGGCGCATTCGTATGCGGTGAGGAAACAGCCCTTATAGCTTCACTTGAAGGCGAAAGAGGTATGCCAAGGCTCAAACCGCCATTCCCTGCAGCCAAGGGTTATTGGCAAAAGCCTACAAACATCAACAATGTTGAAACCTTTGCAAATGTACCTTGGATAATGACAAACGGTGGCGCAGCATTTGGTGCTATGGGCACAGAGAAATCAAAAGGTACCAAAGTATTCGCTCTTGCAGGCAAGATTAAGAAGGGCGGACTTGTAGAGGTTCCTATGGGTCTTCCTCTCAAGGATGTAATATTCGGAATCGGTGGCGGCATCAAAAACGACAGAGAATTTAAAGCTGTTCAGATGGGAGGACCATCAGGCGGATGCATTCCTGCCTCCCTCATAGATACTCCGGTTACTTATGAAGATATCAACAAGACAGGTGCTATAGTAGGTTCCGGCGGTATGATTGTTATGGATGAGAATACCTGTATGGTAGATATGGCAAGATATTTCCTTGATTTTACCCGAAAAGAATCCTGCGGCAAGTGCAACTACTGCAGAATCGGCACCAAGAGAATGCTTGAAATACTCGAAAGAATCACCCAGGGCAAAGGTCAGGATGGCGATATCGAAAAACTTGAAGAACTGGCTGCCAAAATCAAAGACGGATCACTTTGCGGTCTTGGCCAGACAGCTCCAAATCCTGTTCTTACTACTCTTAAGTATTTCAGAAACGAATACGAAGATCATATTTACAACAAGAAATGCACAGCCAAATCATGTACTGCACTCATTTCATTTGAAATCACAGATGCGTGCAGGGGATGTACACTTTGTGCAAGAAACTGCCCTGTTGATGCCATCAGCGGCAAAGTTAAAGAAAAACATGTTATAGATAAAGATAAATGCATCAAATGCGGCAGATGTGAAGAGCATTGCAAATTCGATGCAATAATAAGAAAGTAAGAAGGGAGGAATAAAATGAAAACTTTCAGATTAAACATTGACGGCAAAGAAGTATTCGGAATTCCGGGACAGACTATCTTAGAAGTAGCAAGAGAAAACGACATATTTATTCCTACTCTCTGCTATGACGAAAGAACTAAAATTTATGGATCATGCGGATTATGCATGACAGAAGTCGAAGGCAATCCAAAGCTTTGCAAGGCCTGTGCAACACAGATTGCAGAAGGTATGATTGTCAGAACCAATACAAATAGAGTTATAGAATCAAGAAAAACAAACCTTGAGCTTCTGCTTTCAAATCACGTAGGTGACTGCAGACCTCCATGCGTGCTGGCATGTCCTGCAAATACAGACTGCCAGGGATATGTGGGCCTTATTGCCAACGGAGAATATGAAGAAGCCATCAAACTTATTAAGGACAAGGTTCCACTACCTGCATCGATAGGCAGAGTGTGTCCTCATCCATGCGAAAAAGAATGCAGAAGAGGCCTGGTAGACGAGCCGATTGCAATTCAGAACCTCAAAAGATTTGCAGCGGATGCAGATTTGATGGAAGATGCGTGGGAGCCTGAAATCGAAGAAGAAACAGGCAAGAGCATAGGTATCATCGGCGGAGGTCCTATGGGACTTTCTGCAGCTGCATTTTTGAGACAGATGGGACATAGCGTTACAGTATTTGAAGCCATGCCTAAAGCAGGCGGTATGCTCAGATATGGTATCCCTGAATACAGACTTCCAAAAGAAGTGCTTGACCAGGAAATCGAGCTTATCGAAAGAATGGGAGTAAACATTATAACCAATACAAAAATAGGCATTGACATTCCTTTTGAAACAGTGAGACAGGACTTTGATGCGGTGCTTATCGGTATAGGTGCATGGGTGTCAACAGGCGTAGGTTGTCCGGGCGAGGACTCGGAGGGCGTTATAGGCGGTATTGACTTCCTGCGCAAAGTAGTAAGAAACGAATACATAGACCTTGGAGACAAGGTAGCTATAGTAGGCGGCGGCAATACGGCAATGGACGCATGCAGAACAGCAGTCAGACTCGGGGCTAAAGAAGTTTACAACATTTACAGAAGAACCAAAGACGAAATGCCTGCTGATATGGTTGAAATCGTTGAAGCTGAAGAAGAAGGCGTTATCTTCAAAAACCTCACAAACCCTGCAGAGGTCATAGCAGACGAAAACGGTCACGTTAAACAGGTTAAGCTGCAGGTTATGGAACTTGGAGAACCTGACGCATCAGGCAGAAGAAGACCTGTGCCTGTGGAGGGCAAATTTGAATATCTCGATGTAGATACTATGATTCTTGCAATAGGACAGGCTGTAGATGCCGGCATGTTTGAAGGACTTGACAAGACAAGAAAGAATGCGATAGCATACGATCCTGAAACATTTATGACAAGCATTCCGGGAGTATTTGCCGGCGGCGACTGCGGTAACGACAAGATATCAATAGCAATCGAAGCTATTGCAGATGCAAGGAAATCCTCATATGTAATAGATGCATATCTTAACGGTGAAGATGTCAAATACGAGAAACCGTTCGTAGTCGAAAGACATGACATCACAGAAAGAACTTTCGAGGACAGAGAAAGAGAATGCAGACCTGTAATGAGTCAGCTTGAAGCCAAAGAGAGAAAAGACAATTTTACAGAAGTTGTTGACGGATATGACGAAGAGCAGGCAGTAAAAGAAGCAAACAGATGTCTTGAATGCGGATGTCATGATTACTTTGAATGCAAGCTCATAGATTTTGCCAACGAATATGATGTTAAACCTGACAGATTTGCAGGCGACATCAACAGGATAGAATATGAAGACAATCATCCTTTCATAGTAAGAGACCCCAACAAGTGTATTCTCTGCGGATTATGCGTAAGAGTATGTGACGAAGTTATGGGTGTAGGAGCACTGGGACTTGTTCACAGAGGATTTGATACAGTTGTTAAACCAACTCTCGAAAAACCTCTTGAGCAGTCAGGATGTATTTCATGCGGCCAGTGCGTAAGTGTATGCCCTACAGGTGCACTTCAGGAAAGACAGTCAGTTGCAAAGGAAGTTCCTGTTGAAACAGATATTACAGCTACAACCTGTGCATATTGCTCGGTAGGCTGCGGCCTTGAGCTTGAATCCTGCGGGGATATGCTGATTAAGGCAAACCCTGACAAGGAAGCCCCTGTAAATGCAGGACTTGCCTGCGGCAAGGGCAAATGGGGATTCGACTGCTCAGTGCTTGAAGGCAAGCTGGTTGACCCTATGATTAAAGACAGTGACGGATTCAGAGCCACCGATTATCATGAAGCATTCGTAATGGTTGCAAAGAAACTTGAAGCTGTTGCTGCCAAATATGGCAAAGATGCTGTAGCTGTGGCTATATCAGACAGATTCACAAACGAAGAAGCTTATGTAATGAAAAAGCTCGCAGGAGCTATAGGTGCAAAGACACTTTGCTTTAACAACAGAGCAAGCGGCATAGCACAGGTACTCGGATTTGATGCTTCACCTAACACCATAGACGAGCTTCTTTCGACAGACGTAATTATAGCTGCAGGCTTTAACTTTGCGGACAATCCTGTAATCGGCCTTAAATTGAAACAGGCTGCGGAAGCAGGCAAAGAAGTATATCTGATTAACCCTGCAGGCTATGAGCAGCATATGGACTTTGCAAAGGCTATCTATACAGATAATGACCTTGATGCGCTTAAGCAGATTGCAAAAGCTGTAACAGCAAGCGGCAGCGCAGTAGAGGCAAAAGGATATGAAGAATTTGCAGAGAGCCTTGCAAATATCACTGTTACAGACAAAATCAAAGCTGTTGCCGAAAGCTATATGAATGCAAAACATGCAATGATAGTATTTGCACAGAACATGATAACCACAGAAGCAGCTACCATTATAGCTGATATAGCTGTTGTTTCGGGACATATCGGAAGCCCTAGAAACGGTATTCTTCAGGTTAAGCCTAAGAACAACTCACAGGGACTTGTTGATATGGGTATCAGAACAGGCAAAGAAGCCATGGATGGCGTTAAGGCGCTTCTGGTATTCGGAGAAGACCCTATCGGCGCAGGTATGCTTGATGCGGCAGACCTTGAATTTATGGCGGCAGTCGACACTCATATGACCAAGACCACCGAGGCGGCAGATGTAATTCTTCCGGGCACAGGCTTTGCTTCAACAGACGGTACATTTACAAATACAGAGAGAAGACTCCAGCCTGTAGAAGCAGCTATCGAAGAAGACGTTATCTTCAACAACTGGGAAATCGCAGCAGAGATTGCACATGTATACGAAGTGGAATTCGACTTTGAGGATACTTATGATATTTCATGTGAGATGGAAGATGTGCTTCCTGCATATAAATATGGCGAGCTTTATGAAATTTACGGCGGAGTTTTAACTCCTGCAGATCCTCAGCTTGTAACTGTAGCTGGCGCAAAATTTGCAGAGCCGTTAAAATGCACAGACAATCTGATGAATACGATAGCAGAGCGTCTGCCAAAACCGGTAAAATAAAACACAATATATACGGCCTCCTCTTTAAACAGGGGAGGCTTTGACATATTATAGATTTCGAAGGAGACAATTATGGGCGCACTTGACGGATTGAAGATACTTGATTTCTCCACACTGCTTCCCGGTCCATATGCCACCCTTATACTGGCGGATATGGGAGCTGAGGTTCTCAAAATAGGCTCTGCAGGCAAGACAGACATAGTTGCTGACTATCCGCCTTTTATCGGGAGCACAGATATATCGGCAAGTCAGGCATGGCTTGGCAGGAACAAAAAAACAATGTTTTTGAACCTCAAAACAGAAGAAGGCAAGGCTATAGTCAAAGAGCTTGTCAGGGAATATGATATAGTTATGGAACAGTTCAGGCCCGGTGTTATGGAAAGACTCGGCCTTGGATATGAAGACCTCAAAGCTGTGAACCCTGCAGTTATATACTGCTCTCTTACAGGCTACGGGCAGACAGGGCCTCTTCGAGATGCCGCGGGACATGATATCAACTATATGGCGCGAAGCGGCATTATATCTCACGCAGGCAGGATAGAAGAAGGACCGTCGCTTATGAACTTTCAGATTGCAGATATAGCCGTAGGTTCTCTTAACTCTGTGATAGGAATACTTGCAGCTGTAAATTACAGAAGAAACACAGGCAGAGGACAGTATATAGATGTGGCTATGATGGACGGCTGTGTGCCATTTAACAGCATCGACGGTGCTGCATTCCTGGTGTCAGGCAGACAGCCTCTGAGAGAGGGTGAGAGGTTAAACGGAGGCTGTATATATGACTTCTATAAGACAAAGGACGGCGGTTACATGAGCGTAGGTTCTCTTGAACCTAAGTTCTGGAAGCAGTTCTGCACCGCCATAAGCAGAGAGGACCTTATAAACGGAGGCGTATGGCCGGAGAATACCGCAGAAGTAAAGGCTGAAATAAGAGGTATATTCAAAACAAAGACAAGAGATGAATGGGTAGAGGTGTTTTCGCATTATGATGCGTGTGTTCAGCCTGTACTTGACCTTGAGGAAGCTCTGATTAATGATGAGCAGATAAAAGCAAGGAACATGGTAGTAGATGTCAAGCTTCCGACACATGATGAAATTACTGTCAAACAGCTTGCAACATCTGTAAAGCTGAGCGAATGCCCGTGTGAATACAAATTTGCGGGATATCCTGCAGGTTATCATACCAAAGAGATAATAAATAAGCTGGGGCTTGACTATGATAAACTTGAAAAAAAGGGAGTTTTCAAATGATAAATATACGAAAAGCAACAAAATCAGATATTAAACAGATTGCTGAGATATATGAGCATATTCATGGCGAGGAAGCCTGCGGCAGACTGACCACCGGCTGGATCAGAGGTGTTTACCCGGTAGAGCAGACTGCAGTCGACGCAATAAATAGAGGTGATATGTACGTTTGTGAAGATGAAAACAACATCCTTGCTTCAGCAATTATCAATCAGCAGCAGGTTGATGTATATTCCGAAGGAAACTTTATATATGAAGCTTCAGATGATGAGGTGATGGTGATTCATACTCTTACTGTTGACCCAAATGCAGCAGGCAGAGGCATAGGCAGCAGCTTTGTTGAGTTTTATGAAGATCTTGCATTGGCAGCCGGATGTACTGTGGTAAGGCTTGACACGAATGAAAAAAACACTGGTGCAAGGAAGCTTTATAGCAGGCTTGGTTATAGGGAGGCAGGAATTGTTCCATGTGTATTCAATGGCATTCCGGATGTAAATTTAGTGGTGTTTGAGAAAAGAATGAAATAACGATGAAAAGTTCTGATTTGAGAATGGGTTTTACATAAAATTTGAGATTTTGAGCCAATTGATTAATGGACAGGCTAATATATCAAATGATTTGGCCCAAAAACTTTCTGTTATGATGGGGACAAGTGCAGAACTTTGGATGAATTTACAGAACACCTATAATCAGAAACTTATTGAAATAAAGCAAAAAAACAATTAATAGGGTCTTACGTCCCAGCTATCTTTTGGGTAGCGATTTTTATATTTCATTGTTAGAATTTTATCATTATATTTTGCAAAAAACAACTTTAAGGCTCAGGTGAGAGTGAGTGAAATGAGTTGTTTTTTTGTGGGTCAAAATATATGAAACCGGTTACAAATAGTACTACATGTATGTGTTTTTAACATTAGTTTGTCTTTAATGCAAAAAGGGTTGCATATTGTGTACAAAAATGGTTTACTAATAATAGTGTGTTAATTCTGTAACAAGGATTATATATCAACGTAAACTGCGGTTATATATGACCGTTAATAATTAAGGAGGCATTTACATGAACTTTCAACTAACGAAGGAACAAGAATTCGTAAGAAAAATGGTTAGAGAATTCGCTGAAACTGAAGTTGAACCTTTAGCAGCTGAAATCGACCAGGAACACAGATTTCCTACTGAAACAGTAGAAAAAATGGGTAAATACGGACTGCTGGGAATTCCTTTCCCTACAGAGTATGAAGGAGCTGGCGGAGATCACATCTCATACGCTATTACAGTTGAGGAATTAGCAAGAGTATGTGCATCAACAGCTGTTATCTGTTCAGCTCATACATCACTGTGCTGCTGGCCTATCTTTGCATGGGGTACAGAAGAACAAAAGAAAAAATACTTACCAGATCTTTTATCAGGAAGGAAACTGGGTGCTTTCGGTCTTACAGAACCTAACGCAGGTACTGATGCAGGCGGACAGCAGACAAGAGCTGAGCTTGTAGGTGACAATTGGGTTATCAACGGAGCCAAAGTATTCATTACAAACGGCGGATATGCTGACACATTGGTTGTAATGGCAATGACAGACAAGAAAAAAGGCACAAGAGGCGGTATCAGCGCATTTATCATCGAAAAAGGCGACGAAGGATTCTCAATCGGTAAGACAGAAGACAAGATGGGTATCTGTGCATCATCAACAACAGAGCTTATCTTCCAGAACTGCACAATTCCAAAGGACAGAATCTTAGGAAATATAGGTGACGGATTCAAAGTAGCTATGTCAACACTTGACGGCGGACGTATCGGTATCGCTTCACAGGCATTAGGTATAGCTCAGGGTGCCTTCGATGTAACAGTAGAATACATGAAAGCAAGAAAACAGTTTGGTAAGAAATTATCACAGATGCAGGCTCTTCAGTTTGAAATGGCCAACATGAGAACTCAGATAGAAGCTGCAAGACTGTTAATATATCAGGCAGCTGACATGAAAGACAGACATCTCAAATATGGTATGTATTCGGCAATGGCTAAGCTGTTTGCTGCAGAAACTGCAATGTATGTAACTACCAAGGCAGTACAGCTTCACGGCGGTTACGGATACACTAAGGATTATCCGGTAGAAAGAATGATGAGAGACGCGAAGATCACTGAAATCTACGAAGGTACTTCAGAAGTTCAGAAGATCGTTATCGCAGGTCAGATATTCAAATAAGGAAGAAGGAGGAAATACAAATGGCATTTAAAATCTTAGTATGTGCAAAACAGGTTCCTGATACAAATGTTATCAAAATCAACCCTAAGACAGGAACTTTAATCAGAGATGGCGTTCCAAGCATTCTGAACAACGACGATGCTAACGCTTTAGAAGAAGCTTTAAAGATAAAAGATAAATTTGATGACGTAACAGTTTCAGTAATCACAATGGGACCTCCACAGGCAAATGACCTGTTGTTCGAATGTATCGCAAAAGGTGCAGACGAAGGATTCCTTATTTCAGACAGAGCAGTAGGCGGCTCAGACACATGGGCTACTTCAAACACTCTTGAAGCTGCCGTAAGAAAATGGGTTAAAGAAAACGGAGATTTCGACCTTATCTTCACAGGAAGACAGGCAATCGACGGAGATACTGCACAGGTTGGACCTCAGCTTGCAGAGAAACTTGGAATTCCTCAGGTTTCATATGTAGAGGAATTTGAAATCGCTGACAACCTCAAGGATATCACAGTTAAAAGACAGTTAGAGGACGGATATGAACTCATTAAGATTCAGACTCCTTGCCTTCTTACAACAATCAAAGAACTCAACACTCCTAGATACATGACAATGAAAGGCATCTTCGGCGAAAAGAAGATGACTACATGGAATGCAAAAGATATCGAAGTTGACCTGACTAAGGTTGGTCTTGAAGCATCACCTACAAACGTATTCAGATCATTTACACCTGCACCTAAACAGCCGGGCGTTAAGATCGAAGGAGATACTGAAAAAGAACAGGCAAAGAACCTGCTCATCAACCTTAAGGCTAAACATTCAATCTAATAAGGAGGAAAGAAAATGGCTATTAATATTATTAAAGAGAAATGTATCGGCTGTGGTCAGTGCTTCAAGGTATGTCCTCAGGACGCATTTGAATTTGAAGCATACAGTGGAAATAAATTGGGAAAAGTAGCTAAGATCAACGCTAAATGTACTTTCTGCAACCAGTGCCTTACAGCATGTAAGTTTGGTGCAATAGAAGAAAAGAAAGTTTCAGTTGCAGCTGACCTTGATGATTACAAAGGAGTATGGGTATTCGCAGAGCAGAGACAGGGCAAGCTTATGAACGTTGCTCTTGAACTCATAGGCGAAGGATACAGACTTGCAAAAGAAATCAGTGCAGATACAGAAATCTGTGCAGTGCTTATTGGTGACAAGGCTGATATCGAACCTCTGGCAACAGAATGCTTTGAATATGGTGCAGAGAAGGTTTACCTTGTAGCAGATCCGCTTCTTAAAAACTACACTACAGACGGTTACACTAAGGCTTTAGAAACAGTAATCGGCGAATACAAACCTGAAATCGTTCTTTACGGTGCAACTCACATCGGAAGAGACCTTGCTCCAAGAATCGCAGCAAGATGCAACACAGGTCTTACAGCAGACTGCACAAGACTTGATGTTAAGGTTTCAAGCTACATAGAATACGCAAAGAAGAACACTACTCTTGATACAAGCACATTGGATCCTAACGATCCTTCAACAGGTATCAAGCAGACAAGACCTGCATTTGGCGGTAACCTTATGGCTACAATCATCTGCCCTAGAACAAGACC
>CAZDQV010000070.1:0-10912 GCA_964507795.1 uncultured Oscillospiraceae bacterium
AAAGCCTATAGACTCATTCCCTGTTACATTCAGTGAATAACACACAAGCTCACGTATGTTTTCATCATCTTCAAGTAAATATATCATAGTAAATCTCCATATCTGTTGCTTTGACTACAGATTGAAATCCTGTATGTCACTGATGCTATGATAACATATACGGTCGATTGAATCTATTTTTCAGACTATTTTTTTACCTTTTTATTAAAAACTTTTGTTTGAGGCGAAAAAATTTCAAAAAACATATTGACATTAAATGTAATGGAGAGTAATGTAAGCAATTAAAGGAGAATATATGAGCATGGTAAAAAAAATAGATATCACAGACAGCAGATATCCTGAAATCCTGAAGCTGATACACGATCCCCCGGCACAGCTTTATTATTCAGGAAATCCGGAGCTTTTATCAAACAGGTGCATTTCCGTGGTAGGCTCACGAAAAGCCACGAAATATGGACTTGAAACGGCACAGAAAATGGCTCACAAAATCGGAGAGGCAGGTATTTGTGTAGTAAGCGGCATGGCAGACGGAATTGATACTGCGGCACACAGAGGTGCCTTTAATACGGCAGGAGGGACTATTGCGGTATTAGGTTGCGGCATAGATATGGAAACAACAGAGCGAAGAAAAAAGATACTTGAGCGCATAAGCAGCAATGGCCTTGTCATAAGTGAATATCCAAACGGATATCCCGCATCAAGATATACGTTTCCAAGACGCAACCGAATTATAAGCGGGCTTTCAGCCGCTACAGTAGTTGTTGAAGCTGGATTTAACAGCGGCTCTCTCATAACTGCAGACCTTGCAGCAGAACAGGGCAGATGCGTATATGCTGTTCCGGGCAATATAACAAGCGGGGCAAGCCTTGGGACAAACAAACTGATAAAAGACGGTGCAGTGCCTGTTGTCTCAATCAATGATATTCTGATAGATGCCGGCGTATATAATAATGAAGAAACAGAAAAGCTTGGAAAAGACGAAAAAATGATATATGACATACTTTTGCAAAATGGTGAAATGAGACTTGAACAGCTTTGCAATATAACAGGAAAACGCAAAAGCCTTGTCAGCAGCATAGTTACAATTCTGGAAATAAAGGGACTCATATTTACGAGCTTTGGAAAAATTTTTATTGCAAAATAACGCATTTACAAATATAATCTGTTTTTGAAAAGGAAAAAATCGAGGAGGTAAATAATGGCTGCAGAGAAGAAAAAAACAAAAAAGAAAATTCTCGTGATAGTGGAATCACCATCAAAAGCAAAGACCATAGGCAAATTTTTAGGCAGCAATTATAAGGTTACTGCATCGGTGGGACATGTAAGAGACCTGCCCAAAAGCAAACTGGGCATTGATATAGATAATAACTTCGAGCCGCAATATATATCAATAAGAGGCAAGGGAGACCTGATTAAAGCCCTCAAAAAAGAAGCGAAAGATGCCTCAAAAATATATCTTGCAACCGACCCTGACCGCGAAGGAGAGGCGATATCATGGCATCTTGCATATATTCTCGGGATAGATCCGGCATCGCCCTGCAGAATAGTATTTAATGAAATAACCAAAAAAGCAATCAAAGAAGCTGTCAAGAACCCAAGACCGATAGATCTTAATCTTGTAGACGCACAGCAGGCAAGAAGAGTTTTAGACAGGCTGGTGGGATATCAGATAAGCCCGCTGTTGTGGAGAAAAATAAGGAGAGGACTCTCGGCAGGACGTGTGCAGTCTGCAGCACTCAAAATCATATGCGACAGAGAAAAAGAAATAAACGCTTTTGTACCGGAAGAATACTGGAATATAAATGTTGATTTCAAAAAAGGCCGGAAGTTTACAGCAAAACTTGTACAGCACTGTGGCAAAAAAATTGAAATACCAAATGAGGAGACTGCAAACAACATACTGGAGGCAATTAAATCAGGCAAATATACAGTAAGCAAAATTGAAGAGAAAGAAATTTCAAGAAAGCCATATGCACCATTTACAACAAGTACAATGCAGCAGGATGCTTCCAACAAACTCGGATTCAACACAAAGAAAACGATGTTTGTTGCACAGCAGCTGTATGAAGGAGTATCTGTAAAAGGACACGGCACAATAGGTCTTGTTTCATATATAAGAACTGACTCGGTCAGAATAGCAGATGAAGCAAGAACAGCGGCAAAAGAATATATAAAAGAAAATTTCGGAGAAAAATATTGTTCTGACAACTATTACTCAAACAGAAAAAAAGAGGTACAGGACGCTCATGAGGCAATCAGGCCTTCATATATAGAACTCACGCCAGATGACGTCAAAGATTCGCTTACCGCAGAGCAATACAAGCTTTACAAGCTCATATGGTCGAGATTCATGGCAAGCCAGATGTCAAAGGCAGTATACAGCAGCATGTCTGTTTCAATAGAAAACGGAGATTACACTTTTAAGACAACAGGCTCAAAAATGATATTTGACGGATTCAGAAAGGTATATGGAGCAGCCAAAGGTGAAGATGAGGACAAAATCCTGCCCGAACTTGCAAAAGATGAAGAACTCAAAGCGATAGCAGTCAAACCTGAACAGAACTTCACACAGCCTCCGGCAAGATTTACAGAAGCAAGTCTTGTAAGAGATCTTGAAGAAAAAAACATAGGCAGACCGTCAACATACGCCCCTATAATCGGAACCATAGTTGAGAGAAGATATATAACAAGAAGCAAAAAAACACTCATACCTACAGAGCTGGGATTCCTTGTGACAGATATGATGGAGCACTACTTCAAAGAAATCGTGGATGTGGGATTTACATCTGATATGGAAGATAAACTCGATGATGTTGAAGTAAAGGGCAGCGATTGGAAGCAGATAGTGGCTGAATTTTATGAGCCTCTTTCAAAGGAGCTTGAAACGGCGGACAGAGAAATCGAAAAAATTGTAATTGAAGATGAGCCTACAGGGGAGCTGTGCGAGCTGTGTGGCAGACCGATGGTCAAAAAACAGGGCAGATTCGGAGAATTCATAGCCTGCAGCGGATATCCGGAATGCAAAAACACCAAGGCAATAGTAAAAGAACTCGATGTCAAATGTCCTCTCTGCGGCAAAAACATAGTACAGAGAAAGAGCAAAAAAGGCAAAATTTTTTACGGTTGCAGTGGATATCCTGACTGCAATAATGTATACTGGTATAAGCCAGTTGATGAAAAATGCCCTGAGTGCGGGGCACTGCTGGTAGAAAAAAAGGGAAAGGGAACCACGTTAAGTTGTTCTAATCCGGAATGTAAATTTGCAAAATAACTTTGGAGGAAATTTTTATGGTACAATTCCATGCGACAACAATATGTGCAGTAAGAAGAGGTCCGGACGATATATGCATAGGTGGAGACGGACAGGTTACAATGGGTGAAACCGCCATTATGAAAAATGGCGCCAAAAAAGTCAAAAAAATATACAAAAACACAGTACTTACAGGCTTTGCAGGTTCGGTAGCAGACGCATTCTCGCTTACAGAAAAATTCGAAAGCAAGCTTGAGGAACACGGCGGCAATCTCAAACGTGCAGCAGTTGCTCTGGCACAGCTTTGGAGAAGCGACAAAGCAGCAAGAAATCTCGAAGCTTTGATGATAGTTGCAGACAAAGAAAGCCTGCTGGTGCTCTCAGGCACAGGGGAAGTAATAGAGCCTGATGAGGACTTTGTTGCAATAGGTTCAGGCGGCAATTTTGCTTATTCGGCAGCAAAAGCACTTTTTAATCATACAGACATGCCGGCAGAGGAAATCGTAAGAGAATCATTGAAAATAGCATCTTCAATATGCGTATATACCAATGATCATATTTCCGTAGAAAAACTGTAGGAGGTATATTATGGCAAACACACTATACAAAATGACTCCTAAAGAGATAGTGAAGGAGCTTGACAAATACATAATTGGGCAGGATGAAGCCAAAAAATCCGTAGCTATCGCTCTTCGTAACAGATATAGAAGAAGCTTGCTTTCGGAAGAAATGAGAGAAGAGATAACACCTAAAAACATTCTCATGATGGGGCCTACAGGTGTAGGTAAGACAGAAATCGCAAGGAGACTTGCCAAACTCATGGACGCTCCGTTTGTAAAGGTTGAAGCGACCAAATTCACAGAAGTAGGATATGTGGGCAGAGATGTTGACTCAATGATAAGAGATCTTGTAGAAGCTTCCCTCAGAGTCACAAAGCAGTCAAAGCTCGAAGAAAAATACGATATAGCAGACAAAATAGTCGAAGAAAAAATCGTAGAAGCAATCATACCGGGCAAAAAGAAAAACCCGGCCAAAACAGGATCCAGAAACCCGTTTGACTTCATAATGAACAGCGGTGGATACCAGAGTCAGAAACAGGAGTATCTTGAGAGCAAAGACAGCAATAATGCTGGTATAGAAGACTCAGGTGTTGAATCGGCCAGAGAGCAGGTAAGAGAGCAGCTTCGTGCAGGACTTTTAGAGGAGCAATATATCGAAATCGAAGTTACTGCAGCTCCAAAAGGCAATCAGCTTGATATGAGCAACGAAGGCATGAGCATAGCAATAGGCAATATATTCGGCGATATGATGCCCGAAAAGAAAAAGAAAAAAAACTGCAAGGTCAAAGATGCGCGCAAAATACTTAGAGAGCAGGAAGCCCAAAAGCTCATAGATATGGATCAGGTTACCGACGAGGCAATCGAAAATGCCGAGCAGAACGGTATCGTATTCATAGACGAAATCGACAAAATCGCGGCAGGCGGACAGTACCGCTCAGGAGCTGATGTTTCAAGAGAAGGTGTTCAGCGAGACATTCTCCCTATAGTTGAAGGAAGTGTTGTAAACACCAAATACGGCCCTGTAAGGACAGACCACATTCTCTTTATAGGCGCAGGTGCATTCCATGTTGCAAAACCTACAGATCTGATTCCTGAGCTTCAGGGAAGATTTCCAATCAGAGTGGAACTCGAAAATCTTACCAAAGAGACTTTTGTAAAAATCCTTACTGTTCCCGAAAACGCGTTGCTCAAACAGCAAAAGGCGCTCCTTGAAACAGAGGGTGTTGAGATTGAGTTCGCAGATGATGCAATAGAAGAAATCGCAAACATGGCATTCCTTATGAATGAGCAGACCGAAAACATCGGAGCAAGGAGACTTCATACCATACTTGAGAAGCTCCTCGAGGATATTTCATTCAATGTGCCTGATATTGAAGAGAAGCATATTGTAATCGACAGTGAATATGTAAAACAGAAATTCGAAGAAAAAATCCATCCGGAAGATCTGGACAAATACATACTTTAGACAGACAGGCAGCCGCAAATATGCGGCTGCAGCCTTTATAGGAGGTACCAGCTTGGAAATAACCTTGAAAATAAACGAAAATATATCCAAAGAACAGGCGGCCCAGATTACCGGGCTTGGCAATTTAATTGAAGAAGGAACACTTGTGGAGCAGGATTTGAGCGTGGCAGTCAAGGTATATATGCTTGCTGCCAAAGCAGGCGACCCAAAAGCTTTTTATTACATGGGCAGAGCATACATGGAAGGCAAAGGTGTCATGCGGGATGAAGCAAAAGCAAAGCTGTATTTCAAACAGGGAGCAGGCTGCGGTGATATTGACTCAATCATCGCAACCGGAGATATTTACTTGCAGGAAGGCAGCATGAAACAGGCTGCATACTGTTTCAAACTGGCTGCAGAAGCAGGCAATACAGAGGGCTTGGTCAGATATGCTCATATACTTGAAAAAACAGAAAATGATAATGCGGAACTTGTGCAGATATACAGAAAAGCCGCAGACCTTGGTAATGCTGACGCTGCGATGGCTCTTGGCAGGATTTACGGGGATCAGACAAATCCTGAATACAGCCCGGACATAGCACTTTTTTGGTACAGGCAGGCTGCAGAGCTTGGTAATTTATCAGCTGAGGCTGAGATTGCAAGAACAGCAAAACATACTGATAAAGATATTGATGTAGAGATAGAATACGATGAATTGTGAGGCAAAAGAAATAAATGATAAAATACAGCAACAAAACAGATGTAAAAGCATATAACGAAATGAGGGAGGCGGTAGGCTGGAAGCCATTGGAACCGGAGCAGACCAGGGCCTGCCTTGACAATTCGTTGTATGTGACAGTTGCATATGACGGTGATAAGGCGGTAGGCTCTGCAAGGATTATCGGAGACGGTGGATATATGTACCTTATAGCCGATGTAATGGTAATCCCGGAATACCAAAAAACAGGTATAGGCAGACATATGCTTGATGAAATCATCAAGTGGTTTGAAAATCTTGCGAAGGATGGACGATGCATTATGATAAATCTTATGGCTACACCGGGCAACGAAGAATTCTATAAGAGATTCGGATTCGTCAGCAGACCTAATGATACCATGGGTGCAGGCATGGTTAGATGGTTCAACGCATAAAAGGAGCTTTGTAAATGAAAACAAAATGCGAACTCCTTGCGCCTGCGGGAGGCATGAAACAGCTTGTTGCAGCAGTCGAAAACGGAGCAGATGCGGTATACATGGGCGGGCACAGCTTTAATGCCCGTATAAATGCGGATAACTTTACGGCAGATGAAATGAAGCGAGCCATAGATTATGCTCATGTAAGGAATGTAAAAATATATATTACGGTCAATACACTGCTTGGAGATGATGAGCTTGAAGCAGGGCTTGAATACGCTGGAGGTATATATGAAATGGGTGCAGACGCCCTCATAATACAGGACCTTGGCTTTGGCAGCATTGTCAGAGCAGCTTTGCCTGATTTCCCGCTGCACCTTTCCACGCAGGCAAGCATATATAGCACCAGGGGAATCAACAAAGCCGCAGAGCTTGGATATGAGAGAGTTGTGCCGGCAAGAGAATTGTCTCTTGAAGAAATAAGGCAGGCTGCGGCTACAGGCACCGATATAGAGATATTCGTTCACGGAGCAATGTGTTTTTGCTATTCGGGACAGTGTCAGATGAGCAGAATCATAGGAGGCAGAAGCGGCAACAGAGGGCTTTGTGCCCAGCCATGCAGACTCAGCTACAGCCTTGACGGTAGAGACGGCTATCATCTGAGCCCAAAAGATATGTGTACCATTGACAGACTGGGTGAATTTATAGAGGCGGGTGTCAGCTCCTTCAAGATAGAGGGCAGGATGAAATCCGCAGAATACGTGGCACAGGTCACATCGGTATACAGGAAATATATAGACATGTATTATGAAGCAGGCAGTATTGCAGTAGATGAGTCCGACCGCATAGCACTTGAGCAGATATTTAACAGAGGCGGATTTACACAAGGATACATTGACGGTAATCCGGACAGGGAATTTTTGTCGGGAGACATGCCAAAGCACAGAGGAGTATACATAGGCAGAGTTCTCGAAAAACATGGTCAGATAGTCAGAATTAAGACAAATGAGGATATATCAAACGGTGACGGCATCGAAATTCACGGTCAGAATGTTACAGGCAATATAGTCACATATATCAAAGAAGCAGGCAGAGGCAAGCTTGATATAGGGGATTTCAAAGGATATGTAAGCAAGGGGTCAGATGTCTACAGGACAAGCAGCATCAATCAGCTCAAAACACTTCGCAAGACTTTTGAAGAAGGAAGATTCCTCAAAAAAGTACCGGTAAGTTTTACATTTACCGCAGCCTATGGAGATCATCCGCAACTTACAGTATCGGAAGGAAACCTTGAAACTGCTGCAATTGGAGATATCATATGCGAAAAAGCCATAAATAGGGCTATTGATGAGGAAACAATAAAAAAACAGCTTCAAAAGACGGGAAACACGCCATTCGAAGCAGCCGAAATACATTGTCGTATTGACAGGGGTATTGCCATACCTGTATCTGTGATTAACGCAATGAGAAGAAAGGCTCTGGAAGCCCTGCAGGAAATCAAAAGCAAAGACAGGACAAAGCAGGAAATCTCAATGCCAAAACTCCAAGAGAGCCCCAAAACAGTAATGACAGGCATATATGTGATGGATATAAAGGATGTTTGGAGTAGAGAATTTGAAAAATTGCTGAGAAAACATGATAACAGGCTGAATTTGTTCCTGCCTCTGATTGGATATATAAAAAACGGGGAGGATGTTAAGGAGCATTTGGTTGAAACATTTGGAGAAAGGCATGAAATAATTCCATATATCAGCAATGTTTCAAAAGGAAAAGAAGATGAATATATAGAAAGTAATCTGGATGAGATATGTGAATGTGTGAAAGAAACCGGGATAATGGTTGGCAATCTGTGCTGGATAGATGAGTTTGTGTCAAGAGGCATTAAAGTATATGGAGGCTATGGGCTTAATGTATACAACAGATACACAGATGCGCTCCTCAAAGGCCTTGGAGTCAGCTTCTGTGCACCTTCAATAGAATGTCTTGAAAAAGGTGAGGGAAATCTGCCGATTATGGTCAGTGAGCATATAATACAGGGAAGGAGTCTTACGGACAGAAAAGGTGAAACCTACAGAGTCATAAGAAATGATGCGGGAGACAAATCAATCATACTGTCAAAAGGCAGAGTGCGCATACCGGATAAACAAAGCAATGAATACATATGCTGCGTATATATATGATTTTTGCAGGAAAAACAGTTTTGGAAATAGAGAGATGATGGTATAATTGTGGTGATGATTTACCTTGAGCAGGATGTTGTGGTTTATAAATCACTGTAATCAAGGTAACTGAAATACATAATTTATTTTCTTAACGAACAGCCGGAGAGGCTTCGATAATTATAGATATTAAAGAGTAGAGAAGGGAATAAAATGATGAAACTATTAAGCAAAAGAATTTTCTCATGCTTGCTGGCAATGACAGTATTATTGTCAATGATGCCAATAAATGTATGGGGGGGGGTCAACAACAAAATCAGATAGCTCTGTTGCAGAGGTTACAATAAGGGGAACTACCACATACTATGATAACATCAGTGAAGCTGTTACTGCAGCAGGGACTTCAACCATAAAGCTAATAAAAGATGTGACTGAAGCTGTCGAAATTGCTGATGCAATAACCCGCAATATTGATTTAAATGGCTATACATGGAGCAGTGAAGGGGATGTGCTGAAGATAAAAAACAACGGAATAGTCAACCTTAGCAACGGTAAAATAAAAAGCAACACGGGGCGTGGTATTTACATGGAGTATGGCAAAGTCACGCTAAACAACATGACTGTTAAAGGCGGGACAGCAATTGAACTTGCCAGAGATGTCGACAATACTAAACTGGTCTTGTCGGATGATACATATTTAATTGGAGGCTTGATGGTTTATGGCAGTAAGACTCTTGCAGATTATCTTCCATCAGGCAAAACATTTGTAACATGCAGCTATGACAATTCGGCTGGAACAGCGACAAAAAACTCTGATGTTTTTGTTGCAACTGCATATACCTCAAATCAATATACCGGCAATCTGGCACTTGTAAATCATACTCATCTGTTTATTGACGGTAAATGCACCTGTGGTGCGGCATACGTTGCATCGCTTACTTCAAACGGGGAAACAACACTTATTAAGGAACTGAATTCCGGTGTACTGTGGAAAAGCGGAGAGTTGAAACTCTTTACAGATGCAGAGATAACATATAGTTCCACAAAAAGTACTGAATATACGCTGAATAAAAGCGGACAGGTGCTTACAATAGACTTGAACGGTCATAAACTTACCGGAAATCTTGTCGTGGGAAGCAATGCGACTTTGACAATGAAGGACGGGTCAGCGAATGCAAGCGGAGAGATGACCGGATATTTGAGAGTAAATGGAGGAACGCTTAACATTGAGAGTGGCATATATCAATATAATACTACTCCTTATAATCAGGGTGCCATCACATACTCCGGTGGCAAACTGAATATTTCAGGCGGTACATTTAAAAAGAACAGTAATAGTAATTCACTGAGATTTAACAGTACTTTTGATGAAAATAATGTTTCCATCACCGGAGGCACCTTTGAAGGAATATATGTTTCAAGTGTGGGCTTGGATTATTGGTATCCTTTGACCAAGGGAACATATTGCTTCCGAAAAAACGATAATAACTTGCTTATATTGCCAAAAGATACACAGTATTTTAATGATACAGTAAGTGTTCAAACTTGTAATTTACACACTTGGCAGACGGAAGGAAATGGATCACAGTATAGATGCAGCTATTGCTGTGCAATTAATCCGAACGGTTTACCGGAAGGCACAGTCGCAAAAATCGGCACAGGCAATTTCTATACCAGCCTTACAAATGCAATTGGGGCGGTGAATAGCAATGCTGCGACAGGAGAAATTGTGCAGGTTGCCGATACAAACGGAGAAAATGTCACTGTTTCTTCCGGTGATGTTACAATTAACCTTAACAATAAAACATGGTGCAATTCATATAGTGAAGGTAGTTCGGGAGAGCCTGCACTTAAGGTCGCAGGGGGTACTGTGACTGTCAGGAATGGATGCATTTCTGCCACAAAAGATAATACGGTCGCTCCGGCGGTAGTTATAGAAAACGGAACTTTTAATGTAGGAACGGGAACAACTTTATCTGGTACGAATTCGAATGAAACCACTGGACAGAAGAAACCTGCACTGGAAGTAAGCGGTGGCAATGTGAATCTTGCCATTGGAACAGTTTTGAAAAATGGTATAAAGGTAACGGCAACAGGCAAGGTCGCTGCAGATTATCTGCCGAGCGGATGTGCATTCGCAAAGTGTAATGCAGATGGCAATTTGACAAATTCTGATACTCCTGAAATTGTTAATGCTTATACCAATGCGGATGGCACAGCATGCACAAGCCTGATAGAGAACCTGAAAGTTGTCGAGCATACACATAGTTATGCTGATAATAACGGTGTGTATAAATGCGCTTGCGGATATATCTGCAAACATAAGAATGGAATAAACAGTGGTACCGGTTACTGCCCTGACTGC